>JANXYM010000002.1 GCA_025350045.1 Methanomicrobiales archaeon
AAATTTACATGTCCACGCGTGTCACCACGCCGTGGATCTTGTCGGAGGGCAGCTTGTAGAACTGCACGACTGACGGGGAGAGGCGCTTGATTGCAGAAAAGATACGCCAGATCACATGAGGAGTAATGATATCTTCCATACCATAGAAGATCGTCTTCTCGTCGATCTCAGCCTCTTTTAAGATGCTCCCGATATCGACGATCTCCATATAGCCCAGATAGATCTCAAAGATCGAGAAACCCTTGGCGATCTCGCGGGTAAACCCCCAGGTCACCCCGAACGGCTGCTCGGTCCTGATGATGGAGATGATGATATTGTCATCGTACACGATATTATTCGTAAACATGATCCGGGGGATGTATACCGGCAGTTTCCGGAAGTCCCGGGCAAAGAAGAGTGCTGTGCCCGAAATGCGGTTTACCGAATGATAGACTTCGTTGAATTTTACCAAAAAATCATCCAGGGGGATAGGAGTCAATGCGGTTGCAAGCTTCTTCTGGCCATTGACGTAAATCATGATGATGCAGAAGGGGACCAGGGCAATAAGGAGCGAGATGTATCCCCCGTAGGGAATCTTGTGAAAGTTTGCAATGAGGAAGGTAATATTAACGACCAGTACCCCCAGTGCAATACATGATTTTATGATATCTCCTCTGAGGAGGAAGATCCAGAGGATCATAATGCCGGTAATAGCCATGGTCCCGCTCACCGCCAGTCCATAGGCATGTGTCAGGTTGTTGGATGTTTTGAAGATGACAATCATGAGCAGGACTGCAAAGAGGAGACACCAGTTCACGATATCGATATAAATCTGTGACCTGAGGTGGGGAGACGTGTATTCGATATGCAGAAGGGGCATAATGCGGGTGGTGATACCCTGGTACACAATGGAGAATATTCCCGATATCATGGCCTGCGATGCAATGATGGATGCCAGGATACTGAGCAGGAGGAAGGGGATATACAATATCTGCATCTGGGAAAAAACCATCTCAAAAAGAATGTTTTTTGCACCGGGGTGGGTCATCAGGAATGCCCCCTGCCCGAAATAATTTATCGCGAGGGCAATAAAGACCAGGTACCAGGCTCGTATAATCGGCTCTCTTCCCAGATGCCCCATATCGGCATACAATGCTTCGCCACCGGTTGCACAGAGAATGACGGATGAGAGGATGAGGAATCCGGCAAGCCCGTTGTGCAGGAGATAATTTATCCCGTACATCGGGTTGAGTGCCAGCAGTACCTGGGGAGCTGCACATAATGCGACAAGTCCCCCGGCTGCGAGAGCCAGGAACCAGAGCACCATCACCGGGCCAAATGCCCATGCCACCCGTTCAGAGCCTCGTGCCTGAACGGCAAAGATCGCGATTGCAATGATCCCTGCCACCACCATGAGCGATACCTGGGCGGTATTTTCAAAGCCCGGGATCAGGAGCACTCCTTCAACGGCTGAAAGGATAGTAATTGCGGGGGTGATGACGCAATCGCCGATAAAAAGGGATATGCCAATGATGGCAAGCAGGGACACAAACGCAACCTTATGCCCGGATTTTAAGAGGGGCAGCAGGATCTCCTTGAGCACAATCGTGCCGCCTTCACCTTTCTTTCCCAGGTGCATGGCAAGAAACGTGTACTCGAGGGTAACAAGGATAGTCAGCGTCCAGATGATCAGGGACAGGATACCCATCACGTTCTGAGGTGTAGGAGGAATGAGCAGAAAAATTGCCGTAAGGGTATAGATGGGACTGGTGCCGATATCCCCGAATACGAGACCCATGGATTTGACGATTCCGGGAATGGCAAAATAGTTTTTCAGCATCTCTTCATTATCTCTCGTCGGAAATAGGGTATAATGCTTTCCCTTTTGGTGTGATTGTTAAAAAATTCCGGCCAATTCTTCGTTATCAGCCATTGATGAAGCATTGCGCTCTTTTCTCTCTTCAGTATACATGCGGTAACTGGTGATAACCAGCACAATGATGAGCGGGCCGAGCACAAATCCGGCAAGCCCCATGGTCAGGATTCCCCCGATAATACCGATGAACATGATCACCGGGTTGATCTTTACCCTTCTGCCGATAAGCACCGGCCGGACATAGACCTCCGGGACCAGCGAGACTACCAGGTACCCGAGGAAGAAGAGGATCAGTACCCCACGGGTATCGCCCAGTGCCAGGGCATACGCGCCAATAAGGATAAACGCCGTGGAGGACCCGATGATGGGGATCAGTTCACAGAATGCAGCAAAATACGCATAAAAGATGATATTGCCATACCCGAGCAGCCAGAAGACCGGGATGGCGATGAAGAACGTGAGGACTGCGATTGCTATCTGGACTATATAGATGGCGTATAAGGTGTCACCCGTGACATCCGAAAGACGGGAGATATATTTCTTCAGCGCCGCAGGAATGTGACTGATAATCTTTGTCCTGAGCTCTTCACCCCGCAAGAACAGCATGAACAGGGTAAAGAAGAAGACAAACATCTTAAAAAGGATGATCGGAAGATAGGCGATCAGGGTTTTCTGGTAATCAACAAAGAGTGCCGTGCCTTCGTTTAACAGGGTGGAAAGACTGGTCTTGCTCAACGGGATACCGTAGGCCATGGGATTGGTCATGGGGTCATTGAGCCAGTTTCCGATAGTGGAAAACATCAGGGTGAGGGAAGAGGAATTTGCAGAGAAAATGGCAAGGGTGACAAGTCCCATGAGGCAGAAGACTCCCAGCACGGCAAGGGTCATCACCGAAGCCGAGATCCAGGGCCGCATGCGAAGGGAAAGCCGGTGATGGAGCGGGATCAGTACGATTGCGAGCGATGCGCCGAGCAGCACCATATCCATAATTGACCAGAATGCGGCAAACGCAAGGATAGTGAGAAGGATTAACAGAATTGACGGAAACTGGTCTGAGCGGATCCTGATCATGAATGAATAGCTATTGCACAGGACAGGGAATTAATAACTATGCCCGGCCTCCCGGCACCCGCAAATCAAAAAAAATCGATACCCATAACACTAATAACCGCCCAATCACCTTGGTTATCAGATGAAGCGCATCGAGCATATAGCCATGATCGCGCACGACATGGGGCTGATCTTTGAGTTCCTCGGTGTCGTATCATTCCTGCCGTTCCTGGTGCTCGTCATCTTCCGGGAATGGAATCTCATCCTCCCCATGGCAACTGCTCCGCTCGTCTTTATCCTGCTGGGCTATGCGATCTCCCACATTCCCCACCAGGATATCGAACCTTCCCCCTCCATCACCATCGCCGCACTCGCCCTGTCGTGGCTTGCCATTGCCCTCATCGGGGCACTCCCGTTTGTCTTTGGGCTGCACATGAGTTACGTGGACAGTGTCTTTGAAGCCATGTCCGGGTGGACGGGGACCGGGTTTACCATGATCTCCTCGCTGGATACCACGCCCAAAACCCTGCTCTTCTGGCGCTCGTTTACCCAGTGGATCGGGGGTATCGGGATCATTGTATTCGGGATATCCCTGCGCCGCAAGACCCGTATCTCGCTCTTCCGGCTTTACCGCGCAGAAGGCCGGGAAGAGGAACTGATCCCCGCTTCGGTCACCTCGAGTCGCCGCATGTGGATGATCTACCTTGTCCTGACCTTTGGATTCACCGGCCTTATCATGCTCTCGGGAATCCCGCTCTGGGATTCCCTCAATCTTGTCATGGTTGCGATTGCAACCGGAGGGTTCACTCTCCATGCGGGAGGACTTGGCTATTATAACAATCCGCTGCTTGAAGCCCTGCTCATCCCGGTTATGCTGGCCGGGGCCATCCCGTTCAAGATCTTTTTTTTCCTGTATCACGGTAAAGTGGTGAACATGCTGCGGGACCCAACGGTCAGGATATTGCTGCTTATCGCGCTCGTGGGATCAGTGATCACTTCCCTGGATCTCTTTATCTTCGGGAGCCTGCCCATTACCATGGCGTTCCGCCAGGGTATCTTTACGGCAGTATCCGCATTGTGCACCTGCGGGCTCCAGAACTCATCCCCCCATTACTGGGCAGCAATCCCGATTGCTGTCGTGGCCATGCTTATGTTTATTGGCGGGTCCATGGGCAGTGCTGCCGGCGGGGTAAAAGTGAACCGGGTGATGCTCGTGTACGATGGGGTGAGATGGTGGTTCCGGCGGTTCTTTGTGAGCAGCCGTGTCCTCATACCCTTAAAGTCCGGCGGTCATACCCTCTCTCATGCGAACTCTGACCTGGCGATCTCAAAAAACCTGCTCGTCATCGTGATGTACGTCATCACCATATTCATTGCAACGATAGTCACCCTTCACCTCTATATCACGTCATTCCGGTTGGAAGAGGTGGTCTTTGAACTGGTCTCGGCATTGAGCAACGTGGGGCTCACGGTAGGGTTTATCAGTGCGGCAAGTCCGGTCACGATAAAATGGATCTTCATCCTGCTCATGTGGTTGGGAAGGCTCGAGATCGTGCCGGTCATTATCATTCTCCTGGGCATTGCCCGGGAGATCGAGATGGATACACACAATGCTCCCCCGGATCACGATACTGCACCCCGGAATTAATGTGCAGGGCACAGGAACATTCCGGCCCGGGTCAGAACCCTTTTTTCAACCGTTTTTTTTTTGTTCTGGAGAATGCATATTTTTCCTTACGCTTTTTTGGGGTTGTTTGCAACCCCCTTACGGTTATGGCATCTGCGGAATGCGATAGTGATGTACCGGGTTTCGGGCCATTTTGGGATATTCAGGGTAAACGGACTCCGGAATTCAAAAAGAAAATGGTATATGTGGTATTCGGCAGTGAACTGAAAAGTTCATGCAGATTTTTTTGAGAGCTTTTTATCGGTTCTGTTGAAACACCCATGAACGGGAGTTCGCACCCAATGCGTGAAAATTGTTTTTATGATGTTCCCCCGCTTCAGGGCCTCTTTTTAGGCACAGCGGGACAAAGTGGTTTCCTGTATATTTCTCGTTATTAATCCGCCGCACAGGAAGCCCTTTCGGGGGCGGCGGAGTTTATCATATCCGGGGGTATGGGGGTATCAACCCCCATCATAATTTCTGAAATTGATAATTTTCTGGGAAAATTCGATTTTTTTCCCATTTTTTCCCATTGTATGCTTATTCTCTACAGCAGCCATGAAGGAGCCCCCTATCTGCCTGAAGAGGGGGAAGCAGCCCAAGGGAAGCATCCCCCTGACCCCCGGTTTTCATCGGCATCTTCCTATCGCACTATTGGGAGGCACGAGCGGCAGGGGCGTAATGGATGACGTGCAAAGAGTACTCAGGAATGACTGCGTATGTCTCATAAGGGTTTCAGCAGAGTCAGATTATCTTTAATTTCGTCTCTGTTGAAATCCTTTTTTCTTGTGATTCGCTTCCACATATCGGCTGTTTGGAGGGTGACCCCCTCTCTCCCTTAAGAGGGGAAGGCAGCCCAAGGGGTGCACCCCCCTGACCCCCCATTTTTTTTGAGGGTTGCAACAGAGCCTTAATTTTTCATCATCAGCTCCATTCCCCCTTTTCCTGACACAACCGCGCATTCGGGGATGGCTCGGTTTTTTTCATAATGATTAAGGATAATCTGAGCGTGCAGGACCGGTTTGGTACTCTCTTACCCCTATTCTTAATCACCCCCAAAGGCCAATACTAGTGACAATACGGTGGATAATGGCCGAAATAAAAATAATCGGAACTGCGCATGTCTCGCAGGAAAGTGTGGATGAAGTGCGGTTGGCTATCGAGGAATACCGGCCGGATATTGTAGCCATTGAACTCGACCAGTCGCGCTATGCAGCCTTGAAAAAACTGGGTCGCGATCCTTCGGTCAATGATGTCCTCGAAGTAAAAAATTTCAACACGCTCCTTGTCCAGTGGCTGATGGCCTATCTCCAGCGCAAGATCGGTTTTGATGTCGGTGTCGAGCCCGGTGCAGAGATGAAAGCAGCGATCGAGGAAGCAGAGAAACGCGGCATTCCCATCGGGCTGGTCGACCGGGATATACGCCTCACCCTCCTGCGGTTCTGGAGCGCAATGGGTTTTGTGGAAAAGTTAAAGATGATCTGGGCACTCGTCATCTCGATTGCGGAAGTGGACAATGGCCAGGAGATCGATATCGAGTCGCTCAAGCAGCAGGATGTGATCGATATGGTCATGGTGGAGTTCCGCAAGTTCTCCCCGAACGGCGCCCGGGCCCTGATTGATGAGCGCGACGCGTATATCGCTCACCAGCTGGTTCTTTTAAAAGTGCAGCGTCCCGAGGGGCGCATCCTTGCCATTGTCGGTGCCGGGCACCGGCAGGGCATTGAGAATTATCTTCTCAGCCCGGCAAGTCTCCCCCCTTTTGATTCGCTCACCCGGGAACCCAAATCCTTCCCCTGGGCAAAGATCTTCGGGTTTACCATAACTGCGCTCTTTGCCTTCCTGCTCGCCGCAATTGCGTTTTCCGGCGTTGGCTGGGGTGTGCTGCTCTATGCCTTCCTCTTCTGGGTTGTGATCCATGGCGTACTTGCGGCAATCGGAACCCTTGCTGCAGGCGGACACCCTTACTCGGCACTCACCAGTTTTGCCGTGGCATGGATGACCTCGCTCAATCCGATGCTCCATTCCGGGTGGATTGCCGCGTATGTCGAAGCAAAGGTAAGAAAACCTCCTATGTCGGATTTCCGGAAGATCTATGATGCACAATCTCTCACCGACATGGCAAAGATTCCCCTCTTTAAAGTGGTACTGGTAGCTGCCCTGACCAATCTTGGCAGCCTGCTGGGCACGGTGCTGTACTTCATCTTTATTTTTCCCGTGCTCGGGATCGATCCGGGGGTGGTCATCTCCACCGGTATCCAGAATATGTGGACCTGGATAACCCATCTCGTGTAATATTTTTCAGGCTCGTTTAAGAATCCAATTTTATCCCGCGATTCGGGTACCCTCTTTTAGTAATTATGCGTCCTGACCCCCTCTTTCCCTGAAGAAGGGGAGGCAACGAGAAGGGGAGCGTTCCTTTGACCCCCTTTAAGCAGAATTTTCATTACCCTTCTGCAGGCCTATACCCGTGTAGGGGATGCCTGAAGCGACAGGGGCGGAGGCATCATATGCCGCAGGCCCCAGGAGCGGCCTGTGATAAAAATCGGTGATTTTTACCGAGCCTTTTTTTTTTTTAAACCCAACGGATTCGTTAAAAATAAGCAGCGAAGAAGGGCCGTGTTTCTGCCGGATAAAAAAAGAGAGAGCCCGTTTCTTGGAATACTGGAGTGAACCTCAACAACTAAGGGGATTTCCTTATTTCCGCAATCTCGCAGTCGATCCAGTCCTGCACAACCAGTTTCATCTCCTGTGTCGTCATGCCGGGGTGGTACCGGACACTGATCTCCACTTCCAGCAGATCGAGCACAGGCTGGACTATGGCCAGGTATGCCTCGGGCGTGGTAAATCCCCCGTGTTGTTTGAGATGCAGCAGGACCAGCTCATTGAGGTGGACCATCTCATCGGTCATATCAATGATCCGTTCCAGCGTGTTACACCGGGGGGGTTCTGATGAAGAGGTAGTATCCGTCACCTCTGTCGCATTGCTCTCAGAACCGGTATTCCGGGGAATATTATTTTCTGTCATGTAACCTGTGCCTTCTTCACAATCCCTGTTTTTTTTCGCCCTGTTCCCGTGATAAAATGGTTTTTGGTTCCGGATTAAATAGGTTCGTGTCAGTGCACGAAGGTGAATGATATTGTGGTTCTGAGGAGGAGGAAGGGAAAAAAACTCCCCGCTTTTTTGGATAACTATTTTTATTTGGTCGGGGATTCCGGCTTTGGCAGGAACGGGATGAGGGAAGCAGCAATCTTGGCGATGCTCATGGACTGGAGGACAACTTTTCCCGGGCCGGTGAGGGTAGTGACAAAGAGTCCTTCCCCGCCAAAGAGGGCGGTGGTGATGCCGCCTGCGAGAGCGATATCGTAACGTACGGTCTTTTCAAACCCTACCACAAGACCGGTCTGCACCTTGATGACCTCTTCGGGTTTTAACATAATCTCGATGATGTCGCCGCAGCAGTGCAGGAAGACAATGCCGTTGCCACTCATGTGCTGGAGGATGAATCCCTGTCCGCCAAAAAGACCGGCACGGAATTTCTCTGCGAGTGCAATATCCAGTTCCACGCCTTCTTCGCACGCGAGAAAGGATTCCCTCTTTGCTATGAACTCCTTTCCTTCAGAGATAGTCACCGGAAAGATCTTGCCCGGCATCATGCCGGCAAAGGATACAAAACCCGGCTTGTCACCCGTTGTAAACCGGGTGAGAAAGAGACTTTCCCCGGCCACTGCGCGTTTCAGGCCCGATATGACGCCTCCTTTGAGCTGGCTCTCCATCTGGAATGAACCGGTCATGTTCACCATGGCGCCGGCTTCTGCAAAGATTCCCTCACCCATAGCCAGGTCAATCTTTACCATCTGGAGGTTGTCACCAATAATCTCGTGCTTCATGATATTTCCTGCATGATCATTCACGGGAAAAGGAGAAATGTGTTTGGGATTTTTTTTAAAGAGCGGGAATTTTTTTTAGAGAGAATTGTTGTGAGATCTTCTGGGATTTTTTTTGAAAAATTAAAACGGTTTTGGATTTTAATGGGAAAAACCGGCATTTATACAACTCCAGAACGTCCGGAGCGATTACGGATTTTCCCTGAGATCTTTTTTGGCGGGCAGTGAAAAAAGGGAAATATAATTGTGCGAAATCATACTGAAATTATTCCATTACCCAATTGGGAAAAAAGGTTTCTACCGGGATCCAGAAACCTTCGATTCTGGGCACTTTGCGGTCTTTGTTTTCCGGCAAAGTCCAAAACGGATTCCATTATTGTGAAGATCACCCCCTGTTCGATCGAAAACTCCTCGAAGAATTGCATGAACAGGAGGTCCGGAATAGATCCCGAAATTTACGTCGGTACGCGACGTGAGTGAACTTCGTTCCGAGCCCCAAAAAGGGGGTTCTTTTCCCTTTTCGCCAATATCAGCCCATCCGTCAACCGATCGCCCCTCCCATTGAGCCTATTTGCGCACATTCACCTCTCCGTCATGATTTTCAGGAATCAGGAGCCTTATCGGGCAGTAAAAACTGAATTTACATCCAGTTTCTCTGAATTACGCACATTTTTCAGGATCATAGGGGGTTCCAGGAATGGGTCCACCGTCGGAGAATGACGATTTCCCTTCCGGTACTATTCCCGGGTCTGGCCCTTTGGTGATCATTGGCGTGGGGGTGCTCTGGTCTGCTTATATTCACCGACGGTGAATATACTCTCACCTTCGGAGGGCGCTCCTCAAAAAAGGGGTTTCCTTCAATCCCCCTCCAGGAATACAGGTTAATGTGCGATCCTCAATCCAAAGGGGTCTAAAGAGGCATATTTTGGAGCCCGCCTGATCCCGATATAAGCCAAACGGAGGGTATTTTGCGCTTCTCTGAAAAACAGAGACCTGCTTTTTTGCGAATACGGCATAAAAATGCTGCCGGAAGGGGTAAACGGAGGCTGAAATGGGCTTTGATGGGAGGTACTCAAAGTAGGGGCGGTTATCAGATGGAGAAGGAACTGGTAGGAATGCAGGTACCCGGGAAAGGCTGTCTCTGACGATGCAGGGTCCCTTTCCGGCAATTGCATGAGTCAAGCCCCGTAGTATGCCTCAGCCGATTCTGGGGACTTCGGCAGAGAACGGATGGAGTCTGCCGGGAAATTTCCCGCCCGGTCCCGGTACGAAAAATATCGCCCGGTCTATCACAAAAAAAATTTGAGCAGTTTTTTTGATAGACACAACATGCTCTGAAGAAATTTCCGTAGTTTCAAAAAAGTATGTTCATGGATTCATGAGATTTTCTATGTGACCCCGTTTCCTAAAAAAAGCAAAGCAGCCCGGGAGGATCACTGCCCGGATACCCTTTTCCTGTAAGGTTCATGAACCCCCTGCGTTATTATTGTCATCGGGGGATGCCCTGGTGGGGGGGATCTGCGAGCCGGACTAAAAAAAACCCTCCAGGAAAACCGGGTGATTTCTGCAGAGTGAAAAAAATGGTTTTTTTTAAAAGGCACTCCCAACATATTTATCAGCCTCGAATCAATCATTAAAACGGATTATGGACAGTTATATTGATTCTAACCTGAAGATGGCCAAAGAATTATCCAATGTCATTCTTGAGGATCTGGAGATTCAGCAACTGCCGATAACGCAGGTATTAATGAAAGCAAAACGGATGGCACGCCTTTTGCATGATTCCGATGCCCAGAAATGGCTGGATTATGAGATGGTCGGATATCCGGTTATATTCGATCCCAAAGAACTGGGTTCCTGCAAAAAATACTTTATCAGTGATCGCCCGGTCATAAGGAACGAAAGGACGCACAAACAGCACCCCATCGGTCTTCCCCAGCTCGAATCCTATATTCATTCAACAACTATTGATTCCTTAACAAAGATTGGCGCTAATGAGAGCATGAAGATGCAGGCACTCAACAAGCATCACGAGCTGATCAATGATTTTGAACATATCAAAACCGGCATTCACAATTACGTGATTGAAGTAAATATCTCGCTGTCTGTGGGGGATTTTGCGCAGGATATCTTTGAAGATGTGCGCCTGTCTGCTGACAGGTTTATCCGGGAGAATTGTCCCCGATCCGGTGAACAGCTCCTCTCAATCCACGAGAGAATGAAAAACCGCGATCCTGAATCCTATGCCCAGGCCCTGGGGGCTGTCCAGAACATACTTTCCCTTGTTGCCGATGTCGTAGCTCCCGCAGAGACGAGAAGTTATAAAGACAAAAAAGGTCACGAGCGGAAACTGGGTCCTGATCAATACCTCAACCGGCTTTTTACGTACCTGGAAGAGAATGTTCATAATGGAGCCGTCCTATCGATAACTGAATCGGAGATGGCATACCTTTTTTCCCGGCCTGAAACGAATTCTGGCGGAGTAACGCTTGAGGATGTTCAGACTGCAATCATCCACATGTATCTGGTTATTGCAGAAATTGCCAAAATAAGAAAAATTGACACGATTTATATCAATACCCTCTCTTCTGTTCCCCGGAATTGATTTTTTTATCAGATCTGGTTTTTATAAAAAAGAAATCGTTCACACCGGATTCCGTGTTTTTTTGAGAACCCTTATGCCGGAAAATCCCCCACAATCTCATGAGGGGAATAGTACCGGTTAAAAATACGGATCCTCTTTTGATAAAACCCGCAGATTGTATGCCGGAGAATATTGCAGATGAACCGTAACTGTTCATCCCGGGAAAAACAGGATTGTGTTTCATCCGGCTTCCCCGTCAGCGATTCCAATGGCTGAATGAACTGCAGGTATTGGAGAGTTTTTTTCTTTGCGAATAATCCCCCTGTTTTTCCACCCATCAAAACAGTCATTATCTGCTTCGTCAAATCTAGATCAGAATGAACGAGCGGGCGGAACGGTATAAAAACGAAGGAATTGATCTGGCCGGGCTCGGACGGCATTCAGAAGCAGTAGCCGCTTTTGACCGGGCTGTTACTCTCGATGCCGATGACGAATATACCTGGGTTTTCCGCGCCTTTGCCCTTTATGATCTTGGACGGTATGCAGAAGCCGTAGCTTCCTATGATAAGGCAATTGCCATAAACCCGGAGAAAGCCGATATTTGGCATGATCGTGGAATTGCATTACAGAATCTTGGAAAATATGCTGAGGCGATCGCATCATTTGACAGGGCGATTGCCCTCAATCCTGAGGATGCCTATACCTGGTACTACCGCGGAATAGCACTCCAGAATCTTTTAGAGTATGCCGAGGCGATAGCCTCATTTGACCGGGCAATCGATCTGAATCCTGAGGATAAGCTTTTACGAAATAACCGGGAACTTGCCCTTAAAAGGCAAACCTGAACTTTCCCGCCACGTATGCACCTCAAAAATACTTCCGGGGGAGTGGCGGGATCGTTCAAACGATGTTTCCAAAGAAGTGTGATAACCAGCCTTATTACCTTACCACAACAAAAATTGTGCAGATGAACGGGACAAAACTTGCCGGCGGCCCGACACAGGATGAGATCCTGGCAGTCTCCTTATGCAAACTGGGACTGCGCAGCACTGACACGGTTCTTGAGATTGGATGCGGGACCGGCAAGGTCTCGGTTGCTATGGCAACAATTGCAAAGAAAGTGTACTCGCTCGACAAACGTACAGAAGCAGTCTCGCTCGCAATGGAAACTGCCCGGCACGCGGGTGTCCGTAATATCGATTTTTTCTGCACGGATGCCGCGGATTATCTCAAAAACGATCAGGGGTATGACTGCGCATTCCTTGGCGGCACGCAAAGCCTTGTAGAAATCTTACCGGTCCTTGCAAAGAAGGTAAAGCGGACGATCGTGATCAACGCAGTCATGGTGAGCACGCTCGAACGGGCGGTGACGGCCTTACAGGAACTCGGGCTGTTTACCGAAGTCGTGCAGGTGCAGGTCTCGCGATCCCATGATATTGCCGGCAGCATCATGTTCCGGCCCATAGATCCTGTCTTTATTATTGTCGCCCGGGGTGCAGCATGCTCATAGGCCTTGGTCTCGGGCCCGGTAACCCGGAACTCCTCACGCTCCGGGCAGTCCGGCTGCTTAAGGAAGCCGACACAGTATTTGCCCCGGGAAGGATTGCCCGGGATCTCGTAGCTCCCTATCGTGAGCCGGTCATGCTGGACTTTCCCATGACCAGTGACGAGATACAGATCCGCAGGTGTCTTGTGGAGAATGCAGGAAAGATCGCCCCTGTTGCCGACAATGGTCTTGCGGTCTTTGGCATTCTTGGCGATCCCAACTTCTTCTCCACCTTCTCCCGTCTCTGTGCCGTTATTGCCGAGACGCACCCGGACATAGAGTTCCGGACTGAACCGGGCATCAGCTCCATCACCGCTTTTGCAGCAGCTGCCGGCATCCCGGTCAACAGCAGTTTTTCCGTATCCGATGGATCAACGGATAAGGCAGGGATATTCCTCAAAGTCCGGCGGCCCCGGAAGAAAGCAGCGGAACTGCGCTCGGAAGGGTATAGTGATTTTGTGTTAGTTGAGCGGATGTTCTTTCCTGATATGAAAGTGTACCGGAACGAGGACCTTCCTGCCGAGAGCGATTACATGAGCGTGATGTATGCCCGCAAATAATCAAGAAAAGGTCTGCTGGTTTGTCGGGGCAGGTCCCGGTGATCCTGAACTGATCACGGTCAAAGGAAAAGGTCTGCTCGACCGGGCCGATGTGCTGCTCTATGCAGGTTCGCTGGTCAACCCGGCTCTTGTCGCCGCAAGCCCTGCTGCAGAGAAAGTGGACAGCTGGGGGATGCATCTCGACGACATGGTCGCTCTTATGGCCGACCGGATCGGGCAGGGAAAGACGGTGGTCCGGCTTCACTCGGGTGACCCGGCCCTGTATGGCTCGATCGTTGAGCAGATCGCCGAACTCCAGAAACACAGCATCACCGTGCGGATCGTACCCGGGGTATCATCCGTTTTTGCTGCCGCCGCAGCGCTTACTACGGAGTTCACCCCCCGGGGGGTCTCGGAGACGCTGATCATCACCCGCCCGGCAGGAAAAACCCTTGAAAAAGATTATATCGCCGAGCTCTCGCGATACCCGGCCACCCTGGCCTTCTTCCTGGGCAGTGAGCACTTTTTTTCCATAACAAAAAAACTGGCGTGCCCGAAAGATACCCCGGCGGCGGTGATCTTTCATGCGTCGTGGCCTGACCAGCAGGTGATCTATGGTACGGTTGCCGATATTGCCCAGAAGGCACAGGCCGCCGGTATCACCAAATCGGCCCTGCTTATTGTGGGAAACGCCGTTCAAGGTACAGCATCCGGTTACCAGCGATCGCATCTCTATTCATGACCGACACTGTTGTTATCACCTTTCCCTATTCCCGTAAGGAAGCTGAACGCATTGCCGCATTTCTCGGAGCCGATGTGGTGGAATATACGGCAGATATTTTTACTACCGTTTTTGCCGGCAGGAAACGGATCATCGCCCTGATGTCGATGGGCATTGTCGTTCGGAAGATTGCCCCGCTGCTTGAGGATAAGTGGAGGGATCCGGCGGTTGTTGTCGTGAGCCCTGACTTACGGTATGCGGTACCGGTGCTGGGGGGCCATCATGGGGCCAACGAGCTGGCAAACGAGCTTGCGGGACTGGGGATGCAACCGGTGATCACAACGGCAACGGAGTCCCGGGGCCGAAATTCTGTTGAGACCATTGCGGAGCGGACAGGCACTGAAGTTCTCAACCGGAATTCGACCCGGCAGGTGAATGCAGCCCTGTTGAACGCCGATATCCCGGTGCATGCAGTACAGGGACCAGCCATTGTGCTTGCCGGCCCGGATGTCTCGATTCTTGTAAAAAAAGGAGAATATACGGTAGGCATCGGGTGCCGGAAAGACGTTACTCCTGCTGAAGTCGTGGATGCAGTGCGTGCAGCGCTTGCCGGGAATGCAATTTCTGAGGATGATGTCCTTGTCTATGCGACAACCATCAAAAAATTCAACGAGACCGGCCTTGTCGAAGCGATCGGAATACTTTCTGGCAATTTAATATTCCTTGACGACGATACCATAAATGCACAGGCCGGGATCGGGCCTTCACGGGCATCAAAGATTGGCCTTCTCGGGGTTGCCGAGCCCTGCGCCATCGCAACGTCAAAGAGAAAGACCATAGTCATGATAAAAAAAGTATACGGGAGAGTTACGGTTGCCATCGCACGCTGAACCATTGAAGGGAAGTCTGGCCATAGTGGGCCTGGGCCCGGGCAGGCGGGAGTATATGACCGCCCGGGCGTTGAAGGTCATAGCGGGAGCAGAGTACGTGCTCGGGCACCACACCTATCTCGAACCGCTCGAACCCCTGCTGAAAGGAAAGATCGTTATCAGCAGTTCCATGGGAAAGGAAGTGGACCGGGCACAGCAGGCGATCGATCTGGCAAAATCCCATGCAGTTGCCATTGTCTCGGGCGGCGATGCCGGGGTCTACGGTATGGCAAGTATCGTGCTCGAAGTGCTCGAGCATTCGGGGGCAGAGATCGAAGTCGAGATTATTCCGGGCGTGACTGCAGCAAATGCTGCGGCATCGCGGGTCGGCTCCCCGCTCTCCGGCGATTTTGCCGTGATCAGCCTCTCGGACCTGTTAACCCCGCTGGAGATCATCGAGAAGCGGCTCGATGCGATCTTCTCGATCGGGATCCCGGTTGTCCTGTACAACCCGAAGAGCCGGGGCCGGCCGCACAACTTTGCCCTCGCGATAGAACATGCCCGGAAACATCTCGGCACCGGCACGCCGGTTGCCATAGTAAAAAATGCCCTGCGCGAGCATGAAGAGACGATCATCACTACGCTTCAGGATATCGAGGCACATGAACCTGCCATCGACATGCACACGACCGTCATCATCGGGGGCAGCGAGACGAGGATATGGAGGATGGGAAACAATGTCAAAGGAATCATCACACCCCGCGGGTACCACCGCAAATACGTATATTGATCCGGGCGCCGACACCAGAGAAGGCTATGCGATCTCGCAAAAATCCCGTATGCTGGCCCGCGAGATGGTGGGAAATGCAACTCCTGAAGACCGCATCCGGCAGCGCTGCTCGATTGCTGTTGGGGATTTCTCCATGGCAGACCTGCTCCGGTTTGTGCATGCGCCCCTGCCAGCCGCACTCAGGGCTCTCAACGCCGGTGCACCGATCATTACTGACATCCGCATGGTGCAGGTCGGCATCCAGAAGAAAGGACATGCAAGCGAGGTCATCTGTGCCCTCGATTTTGGGGCAGATATCGCAGAAGAACGGGGAATTACGCGAACATCCGCCGGGTTCATGGCCTTAAAAGACCGCCTCCCCGGTTCGATTGTCGTAATCGGCAATGCCCCCTCTGCCCTCCTCATGCTCTGTGAATTTGTCCGGGAGGGCATTCGGCCGGCCGTGATCATCGGAACCCCGGTAGGGTTTGTCAATGCAGCTGAGTCCAAAGAGGTGCTGCGGACGATCGCTATCCCCTCCATCTCCAATGAAGGCACCCGGGGCGGTACGCCGGTTGCCGTTGCTGCCATCAACGAGTGTATCACGATCTTTATTGAAGGCGCAAAAAAATGAGGGATCCGGTCACCGGTTTTGCATATCCCGTTGCATGGGTGGAACGGTGTACTGATCCGGCCCAGCTCCAGCTCGCTGTGCAGGGACTGGCGGTTCTCACATCATCCGGCACCGTCCTCCGGCGCGGGTTCAGCACCGGTACTACCGCAGCTGCCGCCTGCAAGGCAGCAGTCCTCTCTCTTTTCGGCAAAAATATTTCACTAATCTCTCTTTGTCTACCCTGCGGACTGGTAGTCAGTGTCCCGGCAGATGGACACGCGGGCAAAGCCTCCTGCACAAAATATGCAGGAGATTATCCTTCGGATGTGACTGCCGGTGTGGTTATGGTAGCGGAGGCAACTCCCTTACCGGAGGGAATCCTGCTCGAAGCAGGTGTTGGGATTGGCCGTTTTGTCCGTAATACCCCCCGGTACCGCAACAACGAACCGGCCATCAGTGTTCCTGCATCTGAAAATATCCTGCAGGCTATCCGGGAGGCTCTGGACGCGACCGGACTTGCCGGCGTACTCGTGAAACTCTCTGTTCCCCGGGGAGCAGAGGTTGCAAGAAATACCTTAAACTCCCGTGTCGGTGTGGAGGGGGGCATCTCCATCCTCGGGACAACCGGCCTGGTCGAACCGTGGGACGATCACCTGGAAGAATCTGTCTGCGGCCGGGTAGCTTCAGCAATGAACCCGGTGATCACGACCGGCAGGATCGGCCTGCGCTATGCCCGTCTTCTCTACCCCGATCATGAGGTGATCCTTGTGGGCGGGAAAATTGGCGAGGCACTCGATGCCGCACATGGAGCGGTAATCCTCTGTGGTTTACCTGCCCTTATCCTCCGCCATATCAATCCGCATATCCTTGACGGTACCGGTTTTGCGACCGTGGAAGAGTTTGCTGCATCGCCTTTGTTCAGGCCGGTAATGCTTGAGACCCTTGCATGGTTCAGGAACGAGCGACCGGCGGTTCACGTTGTACTCGTGGATCGCAGCGGAGCGGTAATCGGGGAGAGTCCATGATCATCATTGGCGTTGGCTGCGGGCCGGGGATGCTCACCGAAGAGGCAATCCGGGGAATACGGATGGCCAGGACCCTCTATGGGTCTGACCGGGCAATTGAGATCGCACGCCCCTTCATCTCCCCGGGATGTGAGGTTAAGACCATTGATGATTTCAAGGCCCTTCACCAGTTACCGGGGGATGCGGTTGTCCTCTCTACCGGCGATCCGATGCTGGCCGGGCTCGGGTACCTTCCCGGTACGGTAATACCGGGGGTATCTTCCCTCCAGCTTGCCGCAGCCCGGCTGCATATCCCCTTAGCCCGGATCTCTGTCGTTGTCGCACACGGAAGGGGACATGAGCAGGGTATGGCTGATACGCTTGAAGAGGTCCGGCGGGGAAAAATTGTCTACCTGCTCGCTGATCCCAAATTCGATGTACGGGCCCTGTACCGTTGCCTGTTGGAGTTACCCTGCCGGCCGATCCGGGTCGCGGTCTGCGAAAACCTTGGGTATCCCAAAGAGCATATTGACGTGGGGGATATCGCCCGGCCTCCCGTGCCACACGCGGATCTGTACTCACTGGTAATCGGGAAATTTTAATTACCGTCTGGTTTCTGCCGGTATCCAGACAACAAACCTTTTTTCTGCCGGATTCGATATTCTGGTGAGTAGAGTGTGATAGTATGGATAAGGCAACCAAAACACAGTTCAGCATGGGATTATTTGTTATCGGTTTTGCAATGATTGCAGTTCAGGATCTGAAACGACTCGATTCGATCAATCTCGGATTTTCATGGCCATTTGCCATCATGTTCTATCTTGGACTGATCTGCATGGCGATTGGGTATTATCTCAAATAACGGCTCTGTTGAAACCCTAAGTTACCGGTAGATCTAAGAACAAGTTGCTCCCTGTAAAAGGTATGGCAAACCGTAACAAGGAGCACTACTTCTTCTCAGATCAGAAGTATATTTGTTTTCTGACATCGTGCCAGAATGCCGTCCGACTGACCGGGGTACCGGAATACTCTTCACCATATTCGCGGAAGGATTTCACTCAGCACCAGTTGCTCACATTACTTTTATTCAAAGAATATCTCGGAGCTCACTATCGGGATTTCGTACAACTTGTGGAGATCATGGACATTATCCAGGAACAATTGCATCTCCATGAGATCCCCCATTACTCCACGCTCTGCACTCAAAACGGGTTCCTTCAACCGTCTTAAACCAGTTATTCCGAAAAGCGTGTTCATTCATGACGGAATGGAAGAACGTCACATCGATAGTTGCAATTGACTCATCCGGTTTCACACCGGACACTTCCAGTACTTATTATTCCGTCAGAACCGGTAAGACCCGTCACGACTATCTCAAAACGACAATCTCCGTCGATTCGGATCATATCTCCCTGATAGCATTTCGCATCACAAAGAGTCGACGCCACGATTCACAAATTGCACCTATCGTACTTCGTGCATCGAATCGGATAAAAAAATCAAGGTGTTACGTCATGGATAAAGGATACGATTCTGAACAAATTCATCAGTTGATCCATGAGGATTTGGATTCTCAATCAATGATTCCTATCCGGGACTGGCACGCTTCTTATGTTTCTGGAAAATATCGACAGATCATGGCCACCTCATTCGATGGAAAAACCTACGGCCGAAGGAATATGGCTGAAACGGTTTTTTCCATCCTGAAAAGATTGTTTGGTGAGACAATCTACTATCGGTCTTACCGACAGCAAGTAAAAGAAATCAAGTTGAAATGTATCATTTTCTCTATCGATCGTTTCCTCAAAAACCAGCGGGTGTTCAATGTTCTATGAGGATTTCAACAGAGCCGGAAAAAAGGTTAACTGATTTTTATGTACCGGATCCGGTATATCTCATGCAGCAGGAGAATAACGGTTTTGTGAAGACCGGAGGAAACCTTCCTGTTCCAGAGCCCCGATGATCCTGTAAATACGTTCAGGATCCTCATGTACTGACCGTGCGATCTCTTCTCCGGTCTTATCCGGAGTTTTTAAGAGTAATGCAAGAATCCTGCCGCGGATCTTCCGATCCGATCCTTCAAACGGGGACTGCCTCGTATAATGAGCACTCCTGCGGTTGGGATTCAGTACAGTTTTTTTGAGCGCTGTGCCAAGATCCATGAGTGCCCAATACCATACCCGGGGATTATCCGCACAGACTGCCCTTGCAATGAGCGGGAGCAGTTCTGTATCGCTTACGGTTTTTGTATCTGCAAAAAAGAAGTGGATGAAGACTCTGCGGATGTTGGTCTCGATAAATACTACCGGCAGGTTGAAGGCAAATGCACAGATGGATGATGCAGTTGCCCTGCCAATGCCGGGAAATGTGGCTAATATCTCCATATCCGCCGGGAGCACGCCGCCATACTCGTTTATCACCCGCTGTGCGCATCTCTGCAGCGATATTGCCCGCCGGTTATACCCCATACCCTGCCATACGGCAAGGATATCTGCAAGCGGGGCCTGTGCAAGCGAGGCAAAATCCGGAAAGGCAGCGAGAAACTCCGGGTACTTTGTAAAAACCCGCTCCACCTGTGTCTGCTGGAGCATGATCTCCGATACAAGAATCCTGTAGGGATCGGTGGTCTCACGCCATGCCATGGGGCGTCCATGATGCCGGTAATGCTCAAGGACCATCTGCCGGAACCCGGGGATCCCGGTAGCAGGATCATATTTTTGAGAACCGATCGGGTTATCGTCTTCAAGAATTGCCTGACGGGAAATTTTTGGGGATTTCATAGAGTACCCGGGTGATTATTTCTTGGCTAACTATGTACTCAATCCTGCATGATAATCATTCAGATAATGACAAACCAAAACAATGCACCCTCCTGATTTTTGTGTTTAGCAAAAATCTTATTATTCCTCTTTATGTTCATGTTCTCAGAATATTTTGAGCGTGATCTCCAATATCACTAAAAAGGGGGAAGCGCCCCGGGGGAGCATCCCCTCGACCCCCATTTTGTCGAAGGATCCACTCCCTGCAACACTATCGTTATGTTGGGATGCCACGGGCGTGCCGGGGCATGCGAGCATGATCTAAAAGAGCGTAAGGAAAAAACAGATGATTTCTCCAGGGCAGATTTTTAAAAATCCGGATTTGCAATGGATTCTTACTATCTAGGTGCGCTTGAACATCGCATCGAGATCAGTCCTGCTGAACCTGATGATCGTTGGTCTGCCGTGGGGGCAGGTATAGGGATTTTGGGCTTGCCTGAGCTGGTCGACAATGCGCTGGCACTGCTCCCGGGTGCACACGGTGCCAGCCTTAATGGCTCCCCGGCACGCGATCACCCGGGTGATCCGCTCCCGGTTATTGACCGGACCTGTTGCGGCATCGCTGACCAGATCGCTGATGATCTCATCGATGATACCCGCATCTTCCATCCGCCCGAGAACTACCGGAATTGCGCGGACAAGAAACGTGTCCCTTCCAAAATCCTCCAGCACAAATCCTTCCAGCATGAGAGCGGGAAGCAGATCCTTAAGAACGGATGCCTCTTTTGGCGTGCGGTGAAGGACAAAAGGTGAGATAAGCTCCTGCGAATGGTGGTCTCCCTTGAGCCGGAGCACTACCTGCTCGTACAGGATCCGCTCGTGGGCTGCATGCTGATCGATCACCACCAGTTCACCGGTATCCGTTCGTCCCAGGATGTAGATGCCGCCAAATTCTCCGATCACCTCAATGGCAGGAAGTTTCGACGGAACCGGGGAGATGCCGGTCAGCAGCTCGGTCTGCCGGAGCCGCTGGTCGGAATCAATGGTCCCCGCATGGGTGGATTCAGAAACGCCCGAAGGTGCCACTTCGGTGACCGGGTAGGTATAGGCAGGTTCTTTGTCTGCAACAACGGGTTGGGATATGATCCCCTGGACCGGGGAATCTGCTGCGGGAATAAGATCCTGGCTGAGTACAGCATCCAACACGGCTTTTTTAATCGCATCTGCAATCTCTTTTTCCCGTGACAGGCGCACCTGCTTTTTTGTCGGGTGAACATTCACATCCACAAGACGCGTGTCTATCTGGAGCGAGAGGAAGGTGACCGGGAAACGGTCTCTGGCAAGCAGGGTGCCATATCCCGCCTTGACGGCTCCGTTTATGAGCGGGGAGGAGATGAAGCGCCCGTTGATGATCACGAGCATGCGCGCCGTATCTTTTCGGGTGAGGGAGGGTTGTGAGAGATATCCTGCTATGGTCATAAACGGGCAGGAAGCATCGACCGGAAAAAGGTGTTTCACGACTTCAGTGCCATACAGGCGTGCAATCGTGTCGATGGAGCGCGTTGATCGATCCGTCACCAGCTGCTCGTGGTTATTATAGAAAAGGCGGAAAGAGCATTCCGGATGGGAGAGGCAGACCCCTTCCATGATGGTGTGGATCTGGGCCAGTTCCGTGTTGACACTTTTCAAAAATTTTTCCCGGGCAGGAGTGTTATAGAAGAGATCCTCAACCAGGATACTGGTACCTTCCGGAGCCCCGACTCCCGAGGTCTCTTGTACCGTTCCTCCGGCAATCACTATCTTTGTTCCCGCCACGGTGCCGGAATCCTGCGGTTTGGTGATGAGGATCACATGCGATACAGCAGCGATACTGGCCAGTGCTTCACCCCGGAATCCGAGGGTCCGGATCGTGTCCAGATCACCAATACCCGAGATCTTGCTCGTGGCATGGGGAACAAATGCAAGCAATGCATCCACCGGGGACATACCGCACCCGTTATCGGTGATCCGGATGCGGGTAATTTTTTCTTTGGAAGCAGAGAGTTCAATGCGGATGGAACGGGCACCGGCATCGATGGCATTTTCGACCAGTTCCTTGACCACAGAAGCGGGACGTTCCACCACCTCGCCGGCTGCGATCTTGTTGACCGTTGCCTGATCGAGGATGTGGATGACAGAGGCGCCCGGTTCAGGGGTCATGGAGTATCCCGGTGTTCGATCGTCTTTTTCAGTTCTGCGATCTTTGCGAGCGCCTGCATGGGTGTCATCTCATCCGGGTTGAGACGGGAGAGTGCCCGGAGCGTGGGGTGTTCGGCAGGAATGGAGGGTTCTGCACGATCATCGACAAGGAGGATCTGGGTATAGCGCTGGGGCCGGGTACCGGCGGGAACTGCCTGGTTCATGCTTGCTGAAAGGAGCACTTCTGCCCGTTCGGTGACTTTTTTCGGGATTCCCGCAAGCCGGGCAACATGGATACCGTAACTTTTGTCGGTGGCACCGGGAATGAGTTTTCGTAAAAAAACCACATCCTCTGCGGTCTCCCTGACGGCAAAGTGGTGGTTTTTTACCCGCCTGAGCTGCTCTTCCATGGCGATGAGTTCATGGAAGTGCGTGGCAAAGAGGGTCTTTGGCCCGGTTGCCGTTTTTCCGTGAAGGAATTCGAGCACTGCTTTTGCAATTGAGCTGCCGTCTGCAGTGCTCGTACCCCGGCCGATCTCATCGAGGATTACGAGGCTTTTTGACGTGAAGTTGTTGAGGATATTTGCCAGCTCCAGCATCTCGACAAAGAACGTGCTCTGCCCGCTGGCGAGATCATCAAACGCCCCTACCCGGGTAAAGACGCGGTCGAGGATACCTATGCTGGCATGGCGGGCGGGAACAAAACTCCCGGCCTGGGCCATGATACAGCAGAGGGCAACCGTGCGCATGTACGTGGATTTTCCGGCCATGTTGGCTCCGGTGATGATCATGATCTGGGTCTTACTGCCGGACAGTTCGGTATCATTGGGAACAAATCCTCCCGCCACACCCTGCTCGACCACCGGGTGACGCCCGTCACGGATCATGATGGCATCACCGTCATTGAGCTGCGGACGGACATAATCCCGTGTCTGTGCCGCTTCGGCAAGGGAAGCGGATACATCAAGAGTCGCAATACCGGCAGCGATTGCCTGCAATGCATCGATCTGTCCCTGGAGGGTTTCTATTAGCGAGATATAGAGTTCCCGTTCGAGCGCAAGCACCCGCTCATCAGCATTGGTAATAAGGGCTTCTTTCTCCCGGAGTTCCGGAAGTGTGTACCGCTCGCCGGTTGCCGTGGTTTGCTTACGCTCATAATGTGCAGGAACAAGGGGGAGATTGGGTTTGGTGATATCGATATAATAGCCGAAAATCCGGTTGTACCCGATCTTCAATGATCTGATTCCCGTAAGTTCCCGTTCCTTTGCCTGGAGTTCCACGATCCAGTCCTTGCCGGAATGTAAAACTACAGTAATTTCATCCAGCGCGGGGGAATATCCGCGCCGGATTACGCCGCCATTACGGGCTATTGCCGGAGGTTCGTCCACGATCGCTCTCCGGATAAGATCGATGGTCCCGGGAAGATCCCGGCATAGTCCGAGTGCTTCATGCAATAACCGGGGCAGGTCTTTGCCCGCAAATTCTTCCAGGGGTTTCCTGAGTTCCGGCAGCGTATCGAGTGATGCAGCCAGTGCCTGGAGATCCCGGGGGCCGGCGTTTCCATAGGCAATACGGGCGGCAATCCGTTCGATGTCTGCGACATGTGTCAGCTGTGATCGCAGTAAAAGCCGTTCTGCGGTATGTCCGGCGAGAAACTCGACCGCGTCAAGCCGGTGATTGATTGCTTCGATCTCGGTTAGCGGGCGGCTGAGATGGCGGCTTAAGAGCCGGTTGCCCATCGGCGTTTTTGTGAGATTCAGACACGAGAAGAGTGTTAAGCCTTTGGATCCGCTTCGAATGCTCTCCGTCACTTCGAGATTACGCAGGGTGATGGCATCCAGCATCATACTCTGGGCTGAGGTACGCCGGGACAAGCGGGAGATGTGGGGGAGCTTGGAGTACTGGGTCTCCTGTGCATAGGCAAGAGCTGCACCTGCTGCGCCGATAGCTGCCGGCTCATTCTCGCATCCGTACCCGTCAAGGGAAGCAACATGGAAATGGGAGGTGAGGAGGCGGCCGGCCTTCTCCTCGTCAAACAGTGCATCAGGTACCCGGGAGACCAGGACACCCCGCTCCTGGATACGCTCTTTGAGGTACTCCGTCACGGTCCCCGGCACAATGCATTCTGCTGGATGGTACCGGGCGATCTCTGATAGGATGTTCTGGTTATGTTCGTCCCGCCCGATGGTGGAGACAAAGAACTCCCCGGTTGAGATATCCAGGAGTGCAATTCCCCAGATGCTCATCTTTTTGTCCGGGCAGATGGCCATCAGGTAGGTGGCTGCCGAAGAGGAGAGCATGGTGGAATCGATTACAGTGCCCGGAGTGATCACCCGGACAATCTCCCGCTTTACAATACCCTTGGCGGTTTTGGGATCTTCTACCTGGTCGCAGATAGCCACCTTGTAGCCTTTGCCTATCAGTTTTGCAATATACCCGTCGATCGCGTGGTAGGGAACACCGGCAAGCGGGATCGGATTATCGCCAATCTTTGAACGGGAGGTGAGCACGATCTCAAGTTCTTTTGAGATGATCTTTGCATCCTCTTCAAACGTTTCGTAGAAATCGCCTATGCGGAAGAGAAGGACGGTATCGGCAAATTTCTCTTTGAGTTCCCGGTACTGCCGCATCACCGGTGTAAGGCGGGGACCGGTCAATTCATTATCGGATGTATCGGGTGGCGACTCACGAACCATGGGTGCTGAAATGTAGCCTTCCGGATGAATTAATACCGATCTTTCATACATTCGCGGCTCAGGGTATGTGGCGGCAGGTACAGACGAGAAGCAGAGGAGAAGAGAGCACCAGCGCGATAAGCCCGAAGCCAAGCCCGAGGACAAACCCCATGCCCAGGATGCGCGTGATTTCTGTAAGGATAGTAACCGCCCAGGGGATCCGGCTCCAGAGGATGAGTATGCCGGTAATCGCAAGTATGCAGCATCCAGTCGCGGCGTTTTTTGTATCCTGCATGCTCGGTGCAGCGGAGAGGATGAGGCTGAGTACCAGGTACAGGTAGAGGAGGAACCAGGGATTGAACCGGACCTGGAGATTCTGGGTAAATGTCCCCAGGATTCCTCCACTCAGCGCGATGATAGTACCTGTCGAATTGAGGGTAAGGGGAAGGATGGGAAATGAACAGCCGAGGTAATGTGAAAAAAGCCATGTGCACAGGGACAGGACGAGAGGGATGCAAAAGAGGGGTGCGGTGCTGATAATCACATTGCCAATGACCGGAATCACCGGAGGGGAATGGGTTACCGATCCACCATCTTTGGAAAAAAATACCACGTTATGTATTGTTGCGCCGGTGAGCAGGCAGCCGATCATATGGGCACATTCATGGATAACAACGCCCGGTGCGCGAAGGAGATAGTAAAAAGTCCTGACAGGTAGTACCTGAACCCAGAGAAAATCCAGTGCTGTCGATATGAGTATCACCATAAAACCCGTTGCAATAACAAGGAGAAACCCGGTGTATCCCATAAATAATCCCTTAAATTCCATGTACTGTAGGCATGCCCGACCCATAAGGTAAACGATAACCGGCAGGGTGCTGCTGAAAGGCTCATCATCTCAGACTTCCCATGGTGGATTATGCCGGAAGATGCCCCTTTGGCAGCACCTGGTGCAGATCGCAACAACCGGATACAGAACCGCCTTATTCATGAGAAGAGCCCGTACCTTCTCCAGCATGCAGGGAATCCGGTGGACTGGTACCCGTGGGGAGAGGAAGCTTTTTTGCGGGCTGCCCGTGAGGACAAACCTGTCTTTCTCTCGATAGGATATGCCACCTGCCACTGGTGTCACGTCATGGCGCATGAATCATTTGAAGATGAGGAGGTTGCCGCACTGCTCAACCGGGATTTTATCGCTATCAAGGTGGATCGCGAGGAACGCCCGGATATCGATAACGTATATATGGCAGTCTGCCATCAGATGGCAGGGCAGGGGGGCTGGCCGCTCACGATTGTCATGACCCCGGAGAAAAAACCGTTCTTTGCTGCCACATACATCCCGAAAGAGACCCGGTTCTCCATGATGGGACTCTTAACCCTGCTTCCCCGGATAACCCAGACCTGGAGAGAGCAGAGATCAGATCTGATCCGCTCCGGTGAACGGGTAATTGCTGCGCTGGCTTCCCAGAATTTTTCATTGTCCGCTGCTGAACATGACAAGGATCTTCTGGAGGAGGGCTATGAGTCACTGCTTCTCCAGTTCGATCCGGTACACGGGGGATTTGGTCAGGCCCCCAAATTTCCCACGCCTCATATGCTACTTTTCCTGCTCAGGTACGCTAAACGGAACCGTAATACCCGGGCACTCCTTATGGTGGAAAAAACTCTCAATGCCATCAGAGATGGCGGAATTTACGATCATCTCGGGGGAGGGGTCCACCGCTATTCGACAGATGCACAATGGCATGTACCGCATTTTGAGAAGATGCTCTATGATCAGGCCCTTCTGGTAATGGCATATACCGAAACGTTCCTGGTTACAAGAAACCCGTCATACAAAACGGTTGCTGAAGAGATCATCGGCTATGTGATGCGATCACTCCGTTCCCGGGAGGGTGCGTTTTTTTCTGCCGAAGATGCCGACAGTCCAGAAGGAGAGGGAGCGTTCTATGTCTGGACCCTGCAGGAGATCGAACAGGTGCTGGGAAAAGAGGACGCACTATGTGCTGCGATGGTGTTTGGTCTGACACAGAACGGCAATTACCATGATCCTGAACGGGGTCATGGGTACAACATTCTGATCCGTTCACTTCCACAGGAAAAAATAGCAGCAACTCTCCGGATGGGGGAACCGGAACTTGCCCTGCGCATAGAATCGATCCGCACACGGTTGTTTACCGCACGGGCGCAGCGGGTCCCTCCCTCTCTCGATGATAAAATCCTCTGTGACTGGAATGGATTATGTATTGCGGCACTTGCCCAGGCTGGGCGGGTTTTTGATACCCCATCCTATATCGAAGCTGCCGGGACTGCCATGCACGGTATCCTCAATACAATGCGCAGTGATGACGGGGGTCTCCTGCACCGGTACCGTAACGGGAATGCCGCGATTCCGGGATTTGCTGATGATTATGCGTTCATCATTCATGCGCTCATCGAACTGTATGAAACAACATTTGATGCGCAGTACCTTAAAACCGCACTGGACCTGAACGGATATTTTACTGAGCATTTCCGGGATACCGGCAATGCCGGTTTTTTCACGGTATCAGATACTTCAGAAACTTTGATCCTTCGCAGGAAGGAGCTTTATGATGGTGCTATTCCTTCCGGCAATTCCGCAGAGTTCATGAACCTGATCCGCCTTTCGCGGCTGACCGGGGATGCAATCCTGGAAGAGCAGGCATCAGCTCTTGCCCGGTACTTTGCCGGAACCGTGAGCCAGTCGCCTTCCTCGTACTGCTGGTTCTTATGCGGGCTCGATCTGGCCGGCCAATCTTACGAAGTGGTAATTGTCGGAGAGGATGGTGCGGCGGATACTCTGGCGCTGGTCCGGGAACTGCGAGTACGGTACCTGCCATCGGTTATGGTGATGCAGTTTGCGCCTGGACCCCCGGCATCAGTGCTGGCAGAATACGCCCCATTCACCCGGGATCTCTCCATGAAGCATGGAAAGGCAACAGCCTACATCTGTTCCGGACATGCATGCTCACTTCCGGTCACGGACCCCGAAGAGATCTTCAGACAGATGGGTGAGTAAAAAAGGATGAAGGCTGAATCAAAGATTTTTTAATGCAACGAGATCCTTGACCCCCACCAGTTTCCAGACCAGTGAACGCTCTTCTTCGCCAATTGCTGCGGGAGGGTCCAGGGGCGAATGACCCAGAGCTGCAAGGATATTGCACGAGAGATTGCGCTCTACGATAAGGTCCACGAACTTTTCCCGGATGATCTTCTTCTCTATGGAGTCATGCACTTCCTCTAAATACCCCTGGAGTGTCACAAACGTATAGGAAGAGAGATCTTTTGTGTATTTCTCAATCTCTACCGAGGCATAGGGGCTTTTTCGGAAATACTCGATCTTTTTTCCGTATTTAGTCGAGAGGAAATACAAAAATGATCCGTCAAAGACATACAGGAATGGGGCAATATAGGGGTATTTTTCGCCCTGGAATGCGATACGGCATATGTATCCCTCCTCGATCAGACGGTCGTATTCCTTCTTTTCCATCCGGGGAATCTTTAAAATTTCCATATGCTCACTACAATCTGCGTTCCCATACAAAGAAGATAAACCTTGTTAATTTTTTTCGGAACAATAAAAAAAGAATTTTATTATCTCCCGATACTGAATCCTGCCCGTTTCCAGGCAGTCATACCGCCCAGCACATTGGTTGTGTCCCGATAGTTATGACGGGCAAGGATGCTTGCTGCAAGACTGCCCTTGTAACCCGCATCACAATAAATCACCAGAGATTTATCCCGTGGAATCTCGTTAAGATGAGAAGATAGTTCCCCCACATACCGGTGATGTGCGCCCGGTATGTGCCCGACAGTGTTCCAGTTCCTGATATCCCGCACATCGAGAAGAAAGGGAGATTCGGTCTCGAGGCGTTCTCTCAGTTGCTGCACGGAACAGGTAGGAAGCGTATGAATTTCCTGCGCGGCTTTTGTCCACAGGGGAAAACCGCCCGCGAGATACCCGGCTATATTGTCATACCCCAGGCGGATGAGCTGGCGATGCACGGTATCAAGGGAGAGATTGAAATCATCCACAATGACGATCGGCCGCTGGTAATCAAATGCCCAGCCCACGAATGCGGAGATCCCCTCGCGCCAGAGAGAGATACTCCCCGGAATATGCCCTGCGCCGAAACTGGTAGGGGAACGGATATCCATAATCTGGCAGCCTGCGGGTATGAGCGTGTTGATATCACTCACGGATAAGGGCCTGAGTTTTGGCATCCCGTGCAGGAAGGGCGCACCTTCCTTGTTGTACTGCTCCATTCTCTCAAAATAGGGGGGAACGTAGGGTGATTCATCTTCCCGTGCCCTGACAAATGCATCCTCTCCCGCCAGGAGCCAGCGGTTCGTGAGTTTTTCGTACCCGGTCGTAGTGAACGGGTGATCGGCAATCTCCCCACCACACACGGAACCCGCGCCATGCGCAGGACAGAGGATTATCCCCTCGCCAAGAGAGAGGATTTTTGTACTTATGCTGTGGAAGATTTTTTCAGCCATCTCCCTCTTTCGTTCCTGTCCAAAAAAGTCAGTACGGGCGATATCTCCCGAAAACAGGGTGTCCCCGCAAAAAACCATGTAGGGTTCTGAGGAGACCTCTTTATCGGTAAGGACAAGAGAGATGCTCTCTTCGGTATGTCCCGGGGTATCCAGGACCGCGAGTTCCAGTGAACCAAAGGAGAAGGTATCTCCCTCACTCACCGGTTTGCCATAGGAAAATGCCATTGCTGCACCATGGTAAATCTCAGCCCCGCACCGGCTTGCGAGCTCAGGTGATCCGATCACGTAATCCTCGTTCCGGTGCGTCTCGAAGATATGCGTGATAACCAGATCGTTTCTCTGTGCGATATCGAGGTAGATCTCAGCGTCCCGGCGCGGGTCGATCACCGCAGCCTGCCCTCCGGAACCAATAAGATAGGAGAAATGGGAAATTCCTTCAGATACAATCCGTTCAAACAGCATAGCCATCACACCAGCAGAATGGAATTCTGGTTTTGGTGAGTAAATAAGTTCCGAATGAATAAACCCCTTAAGTACGTGAGAAGCCGTCAACAAACCGGATATCTGAGCAGAACAGGGTCGATATTTCCGCTGGCCTGACGGGATTGTATCAGTGAGCAGATCTCGTTCAATCCCAGTGGCACATATCCGATCACTTCCGCACTTACATTAATTCTGCGGTCAGCGAAGTTGATGAAAGGGAAATGGCAGAGATCATTGTTGTGGTGGTGACCATGAATCGTCCAGCCATCAAAGCCTGATGGTGTATCTGCAGGATCATGGACCAGGAAGAATCTGAATCCCTGCCATTCGATCGTGCAGGAGGAGATGGCTCCCGGTTCCGCATCGTCATGGTTACCGGCAATGAATGTGATTGCGCCATGAAGTTTTTTCCGGTATTCATCCGTGCCCGGTGCATGCCTGCCGTACCGTAAATCTCCCAGGTAAAAAACCCTGCTTTTTAAAAAAATTACCCGGTTCCAGTTGTCGATAAGAACCTGGTCCATCTCTGCGACATCGGAAAAAAGGAAAGGCCGGGAACAATACCGGATAATATTGGCATGCCCGAGGTGCAAATCCGAGATGAGAAAAATATCCCCTCCCGGATCCGGTTTATCGGTTACGAGCTCAAACCCTGTTCTTTTACGGAAGAGTGAAAGGCTGTTCTGCCAGGATGGAGATGTGTGACGTACCTCATCAAAAAGCCAGCGTTTCTCCAAAAGATCAAATTCAGCCAGTATTTCCGGCCCCTGCATTACCGTGATCCTGAGTCCGTGCTCGTCAAGGGTTACCGGCCAGATGATCTGCCGGTTCCTGAAATGCAGTACCTTCACCAGCCATTTTAAGAATTGGGAAAGGATGCCCTTATGCGACCGATCGATATAGGGCAGTGTTTTTTCAGTTTTCCTGATCGCTGAAAAAATGGCATCCGCTTTTTTGGGATCGAGCCGGTTTGCTATGGTCACGTGAAACCATCTCTTTTCCGGGGATCCATCCCAAAGGTTAACGCTGGTGGACAGGGGAGTTAGAGCTTCAGCGATTGTTGTCGTGAGACTTTTGAGTGCATCGGAAGGCAGGACAGAAAATGCGATCACACTTCCGTGCATCCCCTCACGTCTCTCCCAACCGTTGATCATGAAAGGGACCGGCTCGTAGGGTAATGCAACCTGCCCTATGGCATCCAGAAGCTGTCCGGGGCTGATATCTTCATTGAGGTACAGGGGCCCGTACAGGGTGACGTGCGGGTGTTTCTCGGTAAATTGTTCCAGCCTGAACTTTTTTGCTATGGCAGAGATCGTCTCGTTAATCCGCCATCTGGTCCTTCCCAAGCGGATCTCGATAAGAAAAAGTTCATTCATGGACCGCATCCCAACAGGTATTTCTATGTGCCGTCTTTGGGATTAAATCTTTGACCCGATATGCCCGGATCAAAAATCCTATGCTTTCATGCATCCAACTCTAACAGGATGATACACCCGGAGAATGGGAAGAACACCGGCATTACCACGCTTCTTTTCGATATGGATAACACGCTTTTTGATCTTGTCGGTGCACAGATAGACTCCTGCCACGCGGTCACAAAATTTCTTGGAACCGGTGATGGCGACGCACTCTTTGAGTATTTCCTGCGCCCCGTCCGGGGGTTTGAATCCCATGAGAATATCCTTGACTATATGAACGACCGCTCGCTTTCTCCTGAAGAAAAGTACAAGGATGCCTGCCGGATTTACGAGAAGGAAAAACTCCGTTCCATTACACCGTATCCCGGTGTAATCGCTACCCTTGAAACGCTGAGGCAATGCGGTTATCCTATGGGTATTGTTACGGATGCCCATTCGAAAGATGCTACACTCCGCCTTGAAAAAGCCGGGCTTCTTGAATTTTTTTGCGGAATGGTGACATTCGACATGGTTGGCGTAAAAAAACCTTCACCCGATCCCTTCCTCGTTGCTCTTGAGATGATGCGGGCAAAAACCCATGAGGTGCTGCTCGTGGGGGACAGCCCCCGCAGGGATATTGAACCGTGCAGGCTACTGGGTATTCGCTCAGTATATGCCCGGTATGGCGACCGTTTTTCCGATGACCGGAGTGAGTTTTCGGCAGATTTTACCATTGATGCCATGGATGAGCTGCCGGGCATTCTGGCAAATATTACATAAAAAAGATGACGTTGATCTTTGAAAGTATGGTTTTTGCTATAAATCCTCCAAAAGGGCGCGTCCGGTTTTTTCTGGGAAAATTGCCCCTGTTTTTTATTATTTATCGCTAAAATGACCAAAACTTAAAAAGGAAACAGATAATATTTTAAAAATATGTTTGTTCCGACCCGGATTTTTTTCACCAAGGGGGTTGGCGTTCATAAAGATCGTCTTGCTTCCTTTGAGCTTGCTCTGAGAAAGGCCGGGATAGAAAAATGCAATCTTGTGTATGTTTCGAGTATCTTTCCTCCCAATTGCAAACAGTTGTCCAGGACTGATGGATTAAAGCAACTTCTTCCGGGGGGCATTACCTTCTGCGTCATGGCACGGTACGATACCAATGAACCAAACCGGCTGGTATCCTCAGCAATCGGTCTTGCCCTGCCCAAGGACTCGGAGGAATACGGGTATCTTTCCGAGCATCACGCGTATGGAGAAACCCAGGAAAAGACCGGGGAATATGCCGAAGACCTTGCCGCAACCATGCTGGCTACTACGCTGGGTATCGAATTCGATGTCAACCTCGCATGGCAGGAACGCGAGCAGATCTACAAGGCAAGCGGCAAGATCATCAAGACCAAAAATACCTGCCAGTCTGCAGAAGGGGACAAAAACGGTCTCTGGACAACAACCATTGCGGTTGCTGTTTTTCTCTGATTTTTTTAGTGCTGGTCTATTCTTTAAGATAAGGGCATGAACAAGAGTTCGCACCCGTATAACACAAATCTTATACACCTTTTAAAAAAATCGTGGAGCCAACCCACCTCATGCTGGCGTCGCTGCGGAACCTTGCTTTGGCTCTCACCATGAAGATGGCGTATAAAAAGAATATCCTGTACCCGGACCGCTCCAAATGCTGCCCTGTCGGGTACGGTACAATCCGGGTGGGGTTTGGGGCAAAATGATGCACCATCACAAGGCTCTCCCTCTCCCGGGAAGAGGAAATCATCCTCCCGGTTGCCGCAAAAAAAAAATAACGGGAGAAAGAAAAAATTTTCAAAATATTTTTGCCGGCTCTTGTGCGAGTGACCGTATCTTTTCTGCAAGCTCCCGTACGACAACCCGTGCGGGACTATTCCGGGGAATCTGTGACACGGGTGTTGCGGCAAGGTCAGCCGCCTCCACGTGGGGATCATCCGGAAGAATTGCGATCGGGATCTCATTGCCAATATCGACCGGTGCTGTGCCGGTTTTGTATTTATTGAACACGATATGGATCTTTCCCGGTTCGAGTCCCAGCTGGATAGCGATCTCCCGTATCCGCGAGATCGTACGCAGACCCCGTGCACCCGGGTCACTTACGATTAAGAGCATATCGGGTTTTCCGATGGTCCCCCTGCTGATATGCTCCATGCCCGCTTCGGTGTCAATGACAATGAACCGGTATTCCCGCTCCAGTTCGGTCATACATTCGGACAGGAGATCGTTTGCAAAACAGTAACACCCGCTGCCCTCCGGCCTTCCCATGGCGACAAGGTCAAAGCCTTCTGCCTCAACAAGCGCCTGCCGGAACCTGAAGCGGACATAATCGTGCCGGTTCATGCCGGGAGGGATCCTGCGACTGAAGGCTTCCTCCCGCATGCTGCCCAGACTCTCACTGACGGTAACCCCGAGTGCCTCATGAAGATTGGCATTGGGATCTGCATCAACCGCAAGCACCGGTCTTTCCCCCATATCAATGAACGAACGAACGAGCAGTGAGCTCAGTGTGGTCTTTCCGGTTCCGCCTTTCCCGGAAACGACAATAGTGAACGGATGATTTGACATAGTAAAAATCCACCCCGCGATTACCCGGTGTAGTTCTGGCGTATACGTTCTGAAATTTCCGCAGCAGCCTGCATTATTGCCCGGGCCATGGGGCGTTCGGCAAAACGGATCCCGCAACTCGGGGTAATGAGTGACTGGGCATCAAAGAGTGCTTCTGGCATACGACTGCAGAGCTGCGTGCGGATCCCGAGATATCTGTTGTAAAGCGAATCGGTGGTTTCCGGAGTAAAGAGCTGGGGATCTGAAGGAACAATGCCCCATGCCACAACTCCCCCGCGCTCCATATAGGCAACGATGGTATCAGCATACAACAGGAACTCTTTTGCCGTTGTGTAGGCATCCAGTGAGACGACGGATGGGTTGAGCCCGAGGATAAAATCCCAGTCGGTATTCGAACAGCAGTGAATTCCCAGTCCCCCTTCCACCAGTGCTGCAGCATCTTCCCAGTTGGCCTTTACCGTTTCGCGGTCAATGGGGACAACTGAAGACCCCAGGGAAGCCAGATAGGGTTCGTCAAGCACAATAAGGGTCTCTTTCACCCCGGTCTTTTCCTGCATCTCTGCTTCGCACCAGCGTGCCTTGAGAGCCAGCATCTTTCCCAGTACGTCAGCTAACTGGGTGTCAAAATAGATCGGGCGCTTGGCCTCGTCGACCACCTGCATACCGAATGTGACCGGCCCGGTGATTTGGAACTTTAAGATACTGGTGTCAGGAAGCTTGCGCTTCATCATCTCAATGAATGCGGATGAATATTCGGTGTGCATGCCATACGGGGCAAAATTTCTCTCAACATAATCCATGTACACCTGTTCCATAGCTGCAGTATTGTCAGACGCACTGTCAAAGAAGAGCCGTTCATCCCGTATGATCCGCCCGGGCAGCTGTTCAGAATCATTAAAAACAATTCTCTCCAGCAATCCCCTGCGGGGTAAGGAGGGGATATAGGGAAAAGAAGGAAAGATCTCCAGCACATCGCCACAGGCTTCGTGCGGGTCTACATTGGGAAGTGAGCCGATACCGGTTGCCCGGGAATGAGGGGGAGAGATCATCCTGGCCACGTGTCCTCACTCCTTTGCAATACGGCAGGAATCCAGGATCTTCTGAACCGTGGGAAAGAGCGTGAGATCGGTATGGGGCAGGAACGTGCTGGAGGTGTACTCATCCATGAATGACGATTCAGCATTCAGCTCAATATAGGCAACCTGGCATGCGATATCATCGAGAGTTTTTCTCTTCCTCCGGTTGACGAGTGCGATATTTGCACCGGTTACTGCACCGTTTCCGATATTGATGATCTTGTCAACCCCGATCTCAGGGATGAGGCCGATGATGGTTGCATTCTTCTTGTTGATATAATTGCCAAACGCCCCCGCAAAATAAATCGTCGTGATCTCACGGCGGGTAATCCCCGCCTGTTTCATCAGGGTCAGGCAGGCTGCATGCACGGATGCCTTGCTCATGATCAGGTTTTTGATATCATTTTCGGTAATGACAATATCTTTTCCCATATCCGTCTCGGCTGCCCACGCGATTACGTATTCAGGGAAGTGACCGCCAGTTCGTATCCGCGGGTTGGCAATCCCGGTGTTTATGCGCCCGGTCCGGTCAATCACACAGGTACAGAGCAGTTCTGCCAACAGATCGATCAATCCTGATCCACAGATGCCGCGGGGTTTTAGGGAGTTGATAGTGGTATACACCGGGTTTAACGTGTCCGGCTCAATAGTGATCTTTTCAATTGCACCCGGGTTTGCCCGCATGCCAAAGAGCACTTCGCCACCTTCCAGTGCGGGGCCGGCGGCACCTGCACACGAGAACATCCACTCGCGGTTGCCGAGTACGACTTCAAAATTGGTACCGATATCGATCAGGAGGGAGATATCTTCTTTCTCACTCATGCCGCAGGCAAGGATATCGGCAATGATATCACCCCCGATAAAATCGCTGACTGCCGGAAAGACAAAGAGTCCACCATTCGGGTTACAGGCGATGCCGATCCTGCCCGTTGCCACTGAAAGTGCCCTGCGCACCACCGGAACATAGGGTTCTGCAATCATGTAGGCCGGATCAATGCCGAGTAACATGTGTGTCATCACGGTATTGCCTGCGACCACCACCTCGTAGATATCCTCACGGTCGATTCCTGCCGTATTTGAGGCAGTGGTGATGGCTGCATTGATACTCTCCGTAGCAAGTGCCTGAAGTTTTGAAAGTCCGTTCTTGCGGGCAAAATTCACCCGGGCAAGGATATCCTCCCCGCAACTGATCTGGCGGTTGTAATTCGATGCAATACTGACTACCTTACCCGAACCGAGATCCCAGAGATACACCACGATGGTTGTGGAACCCAGGTCGACTGCGGCACCATAGAGTCGTTTTGCAGTATCATTTTCCTGCAGGTCCACAAGCCGGTAACCCCCGGGCACCAGTGCTACCGTCCCGGTCGCTTTCCACTCGGCATGGCGCAGGATTGCCGGGATCTCCCGGAGCACCTCTAAAGGAACATACATCTTCTCTGCAGCCGGCCCGCCGTTTTTCTGGATACCCCAGAGCAACCGGGAAAGATCCGGCGATGGATCGGAAATGGTGGGAGGCTGGAGTTCAACATAATATTTCCTGACGGACGGGTGAAAATCAATGGTTGCTTCCAGCCCGTTAATGAGAATCTTCTGTTCCTGGATAAGGGTGCTTTCGGGCACCTGTACCTGCAGATCGCTTTCTACCGTAGTCTCACAGGCAAGACAAGCCCCCCGGGCAAGTTCGTCTTGAGAAAAAAACCGTCCGTATTTCTGCCGGTCAAAACTGGTCTTACCTGACTGGACATAGACAATGCATTTACCGCATTTTCCCTGTCCCCCGCAGACAACATTGATATTCAGACCTGCACGCTGGGCTGCATCCAGTATCGTGCTGCCCGTTTCAACTTCGATCTTACGATAACTGGGAAGAAAAGTAACTGTGCGCATTTATTTTTTCCACTCCTCGTGTAAAAACTCTCCAATTTCAGCTGCATCCCGCGGTCCGACCAGTACTTTCCACCCGGTCAGGTCTTCGATCCTGCCCGAGAGCGGGGATGCATATCCCGGTATGATAAGTATCCTGTGGGATACCTCATCTTCCAAGGCAAATTTTTTAATCGAGTCATTTACCAGCGTCTCGCTCAGTTTTCCCGCTGCCACAGCCGTAAGAACCGAGAGTCCTTCAGTGTCGACAATCAGCATAAAGCAGGGCAGACGCGTTGATTCCAGATACCCCTGGAGGGTGAAGAACGTGAGCGAGAAGTTCACGGTCATTAAGACCGGAGCGTCCTTTCCCGGATTGCCGATACGATAGAGTCCGGGGTTCATCTGGATAGGTTTCTGGGGATCGGTGTAGATATTCTGGCGAAGGGTCAGTGCTGCTTTTGCCGATGCCGGTGAAAGAGGGGCAGAGATGATGACAGAAGCATATTTTGTTATGCCAAGGGTGATTGCTGCATCCGGTAACTCCATTAACGAGGCATCGAGGAGGACCGGGTACCCGAGATCAGGTGCTGCCCGGGTGATCGCAAGCTGACGAATCGTTGTGGACCGGATCATGAAATCCCGTAATGATGCCGGGAAGAGATCCAGGATGAGATCCTGTACACCGTCTGATGTACAGTCCCGGGTCAGCTGTGCGAGTTCATCGATGGTTTTTCCTTTCACTACCAGCGGGCAGTCATGCTGTTTTGCCAGTGCACAGAACTCAGTGCGGTTTTCCGGTGTGGCGGCGTGGATAAGCGGACGGTAGGTTCCGCAGAGTGCAAGGGCTGCGGAGAGTGCTGCAGGGTCTGCAGTCACCAGCACCAGGGGCAGATCTGCAATCTTTTCAACGGTACCGACCGCCCGGGCAAATATCTCGGCAGAACCGCTGGCATTCTCTATCGCAATACCATTAAACCGGAGATCCGCTCCCACCCGGGTAAAAAATTCGTCCCTTACCCGCGCAGTCACCCCGGAAATCTCATACGGGGGCATGGTATCAGGGACCCGAAACATGATTCCCGGAGGGTGATAAAATGTTTTTTCATGACGATAGAGCACAAACTCTTCACCCACAGCAAAAGAATGTTCCCCGATACCGAGTTTTACTAGTCGTATGGGCGGGCGGGTCGTAGCACCCAGCACTGATTTGGCCTCCTCATCCAGGTACGGGCAGAGTGATATATCCGCTTTACCGCCGGCAAGTTTCATGGCAAAGGTAAGGCAGGTGGGATCTCCGCACTCCTTGCAGTTTTTCCGGGGCAGAAGTTTGTAGATGTCAAGAGCTTTTAAGGCCATGTTATCCCTCCCCGCCAGCGATTTTTCCGGGAGTAAGGCTGCCAAATGCTTTCCTGAGCAAAGGGATTGTCCTCGGGTGCCGGACACAGATGATCTCTGCACCGGCAATTGCGGCCGCAAGCCCGGTGGTAAACTCCCACTGAACAGCAATATCGTCAAGGATTGCGGGTTCTGATTCCCTCACTTCTTTGACGGTTAATGAATCTATGGCAGAACAGATGATTGGCATGGCAAGATCAGCATCACCTTTCAGCGCAGAAAAACGGATTCGTTCCATGGCGGAGTATGAATATTCAAATCCGTATCCCAGTGAACCGGTATAGGGATCGATGATGATATGGTCCCGGGATACCCCGATCTCTTTTAAGAGAATATTCAGCTGTTTTGCCAGGTTGACATCTATGGGGGACTGGGCGATCACGGAATGATCGTAGGCCATAGCAGCAGCAGCAATACTGCGGTACCTGCCCGCTTCTGCTGTCCCAAGCAGCATACGTTCTCCCTGTCCGGCTTCCCCGCATTTTAAGAATACCTCGCTGTCGATCTTTGGTTCATTACTCCCCTCGATGATAAGGGGCAGGCCGGTACCGGACAGAACGGTCTCTATGGTCGTCCCCACAGACGCTATATCGGAAAAATCCCGCTTACGGGTGCTGGTCAGGTACAGTCTTACCATGTCTGCTCCATACACGGTCTCTGCTGCATGTGCCCATTCCCCGGAATTATGTACCATATCCCCGCAATAGTTCGTTACAATCGGGGACCAGTATTGCGGATTATCGCAAATCTCAAGCGTAATGAGCGGGGAAGAAGAACCCTGGATCTTTTCAAGGAAGGGAAGGGTTTTTTCCCCGCCGATCCGGTATGAGATCCTCCGGGTTCCCCCCTCAGATTTTGTTGCGCCGAGCTGTACGCAGGCAATCGAACCGCTCCAGCCAAAATTCAGATCGAATCCCATGATTTTGATCACACCAGGGGTTTCATTTTCAGGGCCGGGTGTTGTACCGTGTTGAGATAGACCATGAGGTCTTCAATTGTTGCTGCGCTGGTCTCATCGGCTATCTTGTCAAACAAATCGGGCATGTTCCTGTCGGCAAGTATTTTCACCAGACGGGGCTTGAGTTCTTCTTTAAGTTGTGCGGGCATCCAGACAAGGCGTCCGATTCCTCCGTCGCCCTGTAAGAAACGATCTGAGAGGATATACCCCTTTGAAATCCCTGCAAACCCCGGGGTCTGTGCACCGCCCCCGATTGTGCCGGCAAGGGTGGAGAAAGACATGCCCGAAGGCGTAAGCCCTTTGAACTCGCGGTTCACAATCATAATTCCGTTCACCTCGGGAAGCATCAGGGCAATACATTCAAAACACCCGCAACAGGTCATCGGGTACTCCATGACACTGTAGAGTGAGCACCGGTCAACTTCTCCATGGCTGGCTTTCTTGACGAAACGGTTGACTCCTTCAAATTCACCGTTCCGGGCATTGATCACCGGTCCTTTTTCTATTGGCTGGTTTGCACCGGCAGGTGACATCTCATATGCAATCTTGCCATCCAGCCAGCTGATCGCGCCACAGAGGGCCGGACGCTCAGGAGTGATCACACAGACGTGGTTCGGTGCAAATGTCTGGCAGAGCGTGCAGGAATAATACGTATTTACATCATTGTCACGCATGCCCCTGATGCGTGCGTCCCGCTCTTCATACACACGTTCGGCTTCTTTCCTCGCTGCCAGTACTTTTTCCCCGTCAGTGATGAGGGTAACCGATACGGCATCCAGCAACTGGGGAAAATCCATGCGAAACTTGCTTGCGAGCAGTTTGCCGATATGTTCGATCTTCACACCTTTTGCCACGGCTTCTTTCGATAACCGGACCCAGATGAGATCCCGTTGGGCAACATGCCACGATCCCTCTCCGTAATTGACAAAATTATGAATTCTTCGCTCGAGTACCGGCTCATAATCTTTCTTCATGGTTTTGCCAGCCACTTCAATGATGATGGCCAGCGGGTTGGCAGAACCCTCTGTCATGGAATCGATTTCGGGACCAATGACCGTCACCTGCCCGTCTTTGATCTCCCCGGCATTTTTCATCCGCAGCAGTTCAAATGCAGGTGACCTGCCCCCTCCAAACTCCACGTACATCTCTTCTTTACGGATGCTTTTTCCTTCAAAAGCAGGAGAGCAGCCCATGGGTATAGGAATTGCGGTCACCGTGACGCGGATACCTTTCAACTCCATGCCGGTCCGGACAATATCTTCCGGTGTCGCCGTTATCCACGCTCCTCCGGAATATTCTCCCAGTGTCAGGATGGGAAAACCGAGCACCCGCATACCATCGACAAGCGCGATCTCTTCTTCAGAAAGTCCGGGAAGTGCAATAACAATGGCTTTTGCCCGTTCTGCTGCATAGGTTAAAAGACGGTGCATATCTCCGGGAGTGACTCCCCCGAACATCATGGCTACACGTGCAATAATATCGACAAAGTGCACACCGTGCAGGGCATCAGAACCCAGCGGGATGAGGCGATAATCAAGACCGAGTTTCACCCCGGCAGAGGATAATGACGGTACAACCGGCCCGGCAAGGAAGGTGAGCATATATTTTTCCTGGAGTTCGCGGCAGATCGCTGCCGCAGTACCGTCACTCTGTGGGGTGCCGACAATAAGGGCCAGACCAAGGATACTGCCGTCAACCAGGGAATACCCGAGTTTTCTTATGACCGTATCGGCAATAAAACCGGTATATGGCAGAACTTTCTTTCCGTCCTGTGCCGTTTTTTTTGCAAGAATTATTTCAGAGGCAACCAGGGAATTATCCTGTGTCCGGGAAAACACGTCCAGCGATGCCGTACGGTCGTGTACCGCTATACCCGTCAGGGCATAGGAAATGGGGAGGTGATAGGCAGTATCTTCATAAGAAAAGGTTCCCTGAATCGTCGCCATTGCGGATTTCAGAGAGTCCTTTCCCTTTTTTAGTGCCAACTCAACGTCGGTCATTGTCAGATTTCCTCTGATACAAAGTTCCCCGGTAAAACAGATATAGTTTCGTTATACGGTAACTAAAAAAAATCAGGAAACAATTGATTGTTGATGACAAAAATATATATCCCTTTTAAATGATATTCTCTTTAACGAGAGGTCAGAAAATGAAAATCATGCGAATTAACCGGATTTTTTCGGTTCTTGTGCTGCTGATTACAGCAATTTGTATTGTTCAGCCGGTGCTGGGTGACAACGGGATCGTCACTATTGCTTACCGGGGGGCCGGGGGAAGCTATATCGGGGATACCGTGATCTTTGATGGTAAAAACACGGTTGGGAATGTTACCTATATCCGGGTTACCGGTCCGGGTCTTCCTCCGGAAGGAGTACCGGTATATGACCTTAATGGAGATCCCGGATCAGGAAATTCCATTGAAGTGAAACCTGATGGTACCTGGAAACTTGCATGGTATACCTCGACAATCAAAGGTGTAGAAAAGATGCAGACAGCCCGGTATTATTTCACGGCTGCAGATCTCGCTCACCCTGAAATATCCTCCACAACCTCCGTAGTTATGAAAAAAGCAGAATTTTACGCGGTTATTTCACCGAACCCAGCGACCACCGGGGATTATGTTTCGATAACCGGTTCTTCGGAACGGGGAGTATCGTATGTACTGATTGAGGTATCGGACAATACCGGTAAGATACTGCGTACCTACACATCTCCGGTCAGTGCATCCGGCTATTTCAATTATGGTTTCCATGTGGATATGCAACCGGGACTCTATTATACCTCCGTGAGCAATCCCTCAATAAAAACTCCCCTCCAGATAATACTGACAATAGTTCCTCCCCAAAAAAATGCAACGGGAGAGACCGCTGTGCTGATACCGACTTTCCTTCAGCCCGTTACTACCCCCACGGGAGACTCCCCCGTTGCTACTGCAGGTAGTGGGACATTATCCATTGCATCAATACCGGCAGGTGCCTCAGTGTATGTCGATAATGTGATGTTGGGAAAATCACCGGTAGATCTGAGCAATCTGAATTATGGAAGCCACCAGATTGAGATAAAATCCCCCGGATACCAGACCTATACTGTCCAGGTAACCGTCAGGGAAGGAGCACCGGTGACCGTATCTCCGGTCCTGCTTAAAAATCCCTCTTCGATCCCCCTTTCACCTTTTACCGTGCTTATCGGGCTTATCATCTCCTGTGTACTAGCCATTGCCTGGCGTAAAAGAGGGTAAAAACCAATAATCCCTCACTTAATTTCCCCCCAGTCCGGTATTTTTTCTTGGCCGGATATTTCCCCCATACCTTATATCGATACAAACTCCTATCAGTTGAGAGATAAGTGGTGAATATCTGTGACGAAATTCTCTTTTATCGCTCACATGCCCGATACCCCGGGATCGCTGCACCGGGCTGCTGAAATTATCAAAAAATATGACGGCAACATCAACCGTATCCAGTTTGATCGCCGCATTGATTCCGGGACGGTCTTTTATGAAGTAACTGCTTCAGAAACATCTTACGCCAGGATCACGCAGGATCTCGAGCAGATCGGGTACCTCCAGAGCTCGATAAATCCCATGAGTTTCTTAAAATTCTGCGTTTACCTGCCCCACCGCCCGGGTGCACTGTATGAATTCCTGGGATTAACGACATTGGCCGGTGCAAATATCTCGTTTCTGGATTTCGATGATAAGGGAAGGCATCCTGATCGTCTGACCGTAAGCCTGAATCTGGAACAGGGTGCTGTTGTTGATCGTTTGCTGAACCAGCTGAAATCCCTGTACCGCATGGAGATCATAGAATACGATACTACCGGGAAAAAACTGGATGATACGGTCTTTTACGTCCGGTACGCCCAGGCAATCCGGGACCTTATCGGGAAATCCGAGGATGCATTCCTGCTTTCATTTCTCGCTGACACCAATCGCATGGCTCAGGAACTGATGGACCGGGGGTGCGATCCCAAACAGGTTTTTGAAAGTGTTCTTAAAACAGGTCAGACCTTAAAGGCCACTACCGGTAACCATTTTTATGCCGATGTCCAGAAATTCCGGATACATGATAATATTCTTTTATTTTGTTTCCAGGTCCCCTGTGGGGGAAATATCTTCCTCGTGAAGTCTGATGAAAAATACCTGATGATTGATACCGGGTACGGTATTTACCATGCAGATGTGATGGCCATGCTTTCACGATACGGGGTGATTGATATCAGGAAGATCACCCGTATTGTTGTCACGCATGCCGACGCGGATCACTGCGGAGCTGCCGGCTTTTTTGCATCCCCGGTGCTTATGCACCCTAGTACGCTTGAGATCATCCGGACAAATAACCGGGCCTATGGATCCCGAAGCGATCATTCAAGCCTGGATGAATTCTATACAAAAATGATCAATCTTTTCTCACGATTCACCATACCTGAAGCGGTCGATTGTATTTCTGAATCAACCGGAATTTCCCGGGGTATATTCCCGGTTATCGGTAAGGTATCCATGGGAGATATCGAATTTGATGTACTTGACGGATTAAGCGGGCATACTGCCGGCCAGGTGTTTCTGTATTCCCGGACATATGGTTTATTATTTGCCGCAGACAGTGTGATCAATTTTGCCAGTCTCTCAAAAGAGCGTGCGGAGTATAGCTCTCTTGCTGCATTCCTCGTCACATCCGTAAATGTTGATAGCGACAGCGCAAAGAAGGAACGCAAAGGTCTGCTTGAACTGGCGCAGGAGACCGATAATGAACTGAGTCTCTCCGGGAGACGTTGCCTTATCTGCGGGGGACATGGCGCAGTGTCGGTACTTGAGAACGGGAAACTTGTGGCATCGGGAGAGACAGAGCGTTACGTGCCGTAAAAACGTAATTTTTTTATGTTCGTCAGATATTTATCAATAATTTCGGATTTTTAAGAACCAGCAATGAGTCAGATAACGAATGACGTTATGTTAAGGCTGGCACAGAATCTTGTCCTTGTGGCAGGAACGTGTAATGATTTTTCACGGGTTGGATTAAGCAACGGGTTCCCGTTTTTTTTATCTGGAACGGAATCTCCAATAAAAAAAAGTGATTACTCCCGAAATAATTGAATCTGGAGGAGAAGATCCCCGGCCATTTCATTCCAGAAAATTCTGTTATCCACAAATGCTGATTCAAGGACGCTTTAGAGATCTTCTGCGAAATTCTCATCTACTATGCAATTACATCTTGTGTGGGAAACTTAATGGAGAGCCACAGGGTACAGGAAATGATGCGGCTGATGGCATCAAAGATCCGCACCATTGCAAACAATATTTCGGATGAAGATGTAGGAAAGTTCATTGCCGAACTGTTAAAGGCCAGGCGCATTTATGTGATTGGTGCAGGACGGTCAGGCCTTGTGGCAAAAGCCTTCGCCATGCGCCTCATGCATCTCGGGCTCCAGGCATACGTTGTCGGTGAGACCATAACGCCGGCACTGAACAAGGGAGACCTGATGGTCATCTTTTCCGGTTCCGGCAGGACAAAGACTGTGGCCGATCTCGCGGAAACAGCAAAAGAGATTGGCGGAAGAATCTGTCTCATTTCATCGAATGCCGATTCACGTATCGGCAAGATTGCAGACTGTATAGTCATCATTGAGCATCACCGGGATTCTGTGGAAGATGATGCCGTGGAATTCGAGATCCGCCAGATGATGGGGGAGCACAAATCGTTTGCCCCGTTAGGAACATTGTTCGAGACGGTATCCATGATCTTTTCCGATGCCGTGGTCTCACGCCTCATGGAGATCACCAAGACTGATGAGAGTGCGCTCAAGAACCGCCATACCAATATCGAATAGGAGAGAACGATGAGCCTGAAATTTGCAGATCGGGTAAAAGATATTGAGATCTCGGGAATCCGACGCTTGTTTGAAGCAGCAGGTCCCGACTCCATCAACCTCGGACTCGGACAGCCCGATTTTGATACTCCGCAGCATATCAAGGATGCAGCAATACGCGCCATACAGGACGGAAAGACCGGGTATACCGGCAACAATGGAATCCCTGAGCTTCGCCGTGCTATCAGTGCGAAATTCAAAACCGAGAATCAGCTTTCCTATACACCGGAACAGATCATAGTCACTGCCGGTGCCAGTGAAGCGCTCCATATCGTGATGCAGGCAATGGCCGGCAATGGCGACATCGTGCTCTGCCCGGATCCGGGATTTGTGTCCTATGCATCTCTCGCGATCCTGGCCGGGGCAACTCCGGTAGGTGTCCCGCTCACCAAAAATTTGCATATCGATGTGGAAAAGGCCAAGGAGCTGATGGACGGGGCAAAACTTTTTGTCATAAACTCCCCGGGTAACCCGACAGGGGCAGTCGAAAGCAAGGAATCCATCAAAGCGCTTGTTGAATATGCGGATGATGCGGGTGTCACCATCATCTCGGATGAAGTGTACGAGCATTTCATTTACGGCAAGAAACACTGGAGTGCTGCCCAGTTTGGGGATAACGTAGTCACCATCAATGCGACCAGCAAGACCTATGCAATGACCGGCTGGCGTCTCGGCTATCTGGCGGCCTCGCCCGAGATCATCGGCCAGACCATCAAGGTGCACCAGTACTGCCAGGCCTGTGCCACATCCATCTCCCAGTATGCAGCAGTGGCGGCATATGAAGGTGACCAGCGTCCTGTTTTGGTTATGCGCGATGAATACCAGGCACGGCGTGATCTTTTCTGCAAGGGTTTGTCTGCGCTGGGTCTGGACTTCCCGCTTCCCGAAGGCGCATTCTATGCCTTTGTGCCGATGAAACCAGCACTTACCCAGAAGATCATCGATGCCGGGGTTGTTATTGTCCCGGGTTCTGCATTTGGGGTTAACAGGCAAGAATATGCCCGCATGAGTTATGCCACCTCGCGGGAGATGCTGGGGCGTGCCCTTGATAGGATCAAAAAGGCAACAGGTGAATAACATGGTCAAAGAACTTTTACGCAAATTATCCAATGCCCACGGTGTTTCGGGCAGTGAAGGCAACGTTTATGCGCTCATCAAGAAAGAGCTCAAAGGGCATGTCGATGAGATCCGCGAGGATCCGATGGGCAACCTGATTGCGGTCAAGCATGGCAACAAGTTCAAGGTGATGCTGGCAGCCCATATGGACGAGATTGGGCTCATGGTGAAGTACGTGGAGGAGAAGGGTTTCATCCGGTTCGTTGCTCTCGGCGGCTGGTATGGTCCAACGCTCTACAATCAGCGCGTAATTCTTCACGGGGCAAACGGCCCTGTTGTCGGTGTTATTGGCGGCAAACCCCCGCACATGATGGATGACGAAGAGCGCAAGAAGGGAGTCAAAGTTGACGATCTCTTCATCGATATAGGCGCCACCAATCCCGATGAAGTCGATTATCTCGGTGTTGAAATTGGCACACCGGTCACGATCGACCGCGAATTCTGCGAGCTGGCGAACTCCCGGGTTACCGGAAAGGCGTTTGACAACCGGGCCGGTGTTGCGATGCTGATAAAAACCCTAAAAGAGACCGATTCCCCGCTCACGATCTTCGGTGTCTTTACCGTACAGGAAGAAGTGGGCCTGAAAGGCGCACGCACCAGTGCCTATTCCCTCGATCCCGACTGTGCGATCGCCACCGATGTCACCATACCCGGCGATCACCCGGGCATCGAGATGAAGGATGCACCTGTCCTGATGGGCAAGGGTCCGGTCATCACGATTGTTGACAGCAGCGGCAGGGGACTTATTGCCAACCGCAAGGTTGTCAGATGGCTCAAGGAAGCAGCGGACTCAAACTCGATTCCCGTGCAGATGGAAGTGGGCAGCGGCGGGACTACGGACGCAACTGCGATTCACCTGACCAAGGGAGGTATCCCGAGCACAACGATGAGTATCCCCTCGCGGTATATCCATTCACCGGTGGAAGTACTCGACTGCAATGATATTGAAGCCGGTGTGAAAATACTGGTTGCAGCACTGAAAAAGAAGCCGGTGTTGTAATTTTTTGTTCTTTTTTTACATTTTTTTGAAAAATTTAAGACATAAAGGTTTACGGTAGTATTTTGACCCTCCTGATATTTTCCCGGAGACAAAGAACGTTCCATTCTGCCATGGTCGTTCCGGCACAGGGTGATAATGCTCAATTACGTTCCGGCAAACTATTTCCGGGTGAATATTGGACCAGCGACCGGAACGTACGCACCCTGTGCCGTAACTTCTGAAAATACCAAAATGCTTTTTTTATTCGTTTTTAACAAGATTTTAAAAAAAATCTACGCTCCCTGTGACGTCTAAAACAAAAAAAACACGCCTCGGCCGGGACTTGAACCCGGGTCAAAAGCTCCGGAGGCTTCTAGGATGTCCGCTACCCTACCGAGGCACTAATTTACCTACTTAATCTCACCGCCACCCATATAAATGCGAAGGATGGTTGGGAGGAATCAGACTTTTTTTGTGTGATACATATGCCAGATCCTGCAGGCACCTTCATGGCTGACCATGCAGGGACCGACAGGATTTCTCGGCGTGCAGACCTTGGCGTAGAGCTTGCAGTCTTCCGGCGTTGCTATCCCACGCAGCACCTTGTCGCAGACGCAGGCAGAGTGTTTGCTGATGTGTTTGAAGACAATATCGAATTTCTTTTGTGCATCGTACTGTTCGAATTCATTTTTAAGCCTGAGCCCGGAACCGGGAATTACCGGGAACCCCCGCCATTCCACGTCAGAAATCTCAAAGACTTCATACATCACTTTTTTGGCTTTTACATTGCCCTCGCGTGACACCGCTCTCGGGTATGCATTGTCGACCCTGTGCGTCCCCTCTTTTACCTGTTTTACCAGCATGAGCAGCCCGAGCAGGATATCTTCCGGTTCAAAACCGGCAACCACCTGGGGTACCGGAAACTGCTCGTAATCTTCGTATCCCATGATGGTGCAGACATGTCCCGGAAGCATGAACCCCTGCAATTTTGCTTCGCCCTGTTCCAGCAGCCATTTCATGGCAGGAGGAACAATGCGATGGCAGGAAAGTATGGAGAAATTTTTCGGAGGCCGTACGAGTATGGTTGCTGCAACCGTGGGTGCAGTCGTCTCAAATCCCACAGAGATAAATACCACATCTTTATCTGTTTTCTGTGCAATCTCCACTGCTTTATGGACCCCCTGGACCACCCGGACATCCCCTCCGCAGGACTCCAGTGAGCCCCTGGTTCCGGGAACCCGGAGAAGATCTCCATAAGTAGCGATGATGCAGTCCTTGTCAACAAGGTCGAGCGCCGCATCGATCTCACCCTGCGGGGTAATACAGACCGGGCATCCCGGGCCCATCACGATCTTCAATTGTTCGGGCAGGATACTGCGCAGACCGGACCGGGCAATCGATGCTTCATGAGTACCGCAGATATGCATGAAGGTCATATCCTGGTCTACTAACTCTGCAAGTGTCTTTGCGATATCAGTCCCCGTTGCCATGTAATCTCATAATTATTTACCTTGAGTCACATAAGACTACGTACAAGGAGGCGTGAAGTATGGATCTTAATTACATGTACGCAGCAGGAACGATTATTTTCGGGGTCCTGTTAGCCCTTATAGCCCGATGGGTTGTGGGATGGCTCAAATCCCGGGCAGATGAGACGGAGACCCAGCTGGATGACATTATTGTTGCCGCGATCGGCACCCCTGTACAGGTTGCCATTGTTGTTATTGCAGTGTATTTTGCTATCAGTCGTTTCGGTATTCTGCCGGAAAACCTGCTATGGATCCTCGATCCACGGTATGTAACGGCATTTTATATCGTCATCATTGCCTGGATCCTCTCATCATTCATCCATGACATCATGATGATTTACGGGCACAAACTTGCCTCATTATCTGATGGTGACTGGGACGACCGGCTGGTGGAGCTGCTTGTACTGGTCAGCAAATACGTGATCTGGTTTGTTGCACTCATGGCAATCCTGTCGGTCTTTGAAGTGAATATCACCCCATTCCTCGCTGGTGCAGGTATCGCCGGGCTGGCGGTCGCACTGGCTGCCCAGGACATCATATCCAATTTTTTTGGCGGTGCAATCATAACGGTTGACAAACCGTTCAAAGTTGGTGACCGTATCAAAGTGGACACGTATTATGGAGATGTAATCAGTATCGGACCGAGAAGTACCCGCTTAAAAACACTGGATTACCAGATTGTGACAATACCCAACAACAAGATTACCACCAATATTGTCATAAATTATGCCGAACCGGATCAAAAACTCAGGATCTCCCTGCCGGTTACCGTGGCTTATGGCAGCGATCCCAAAAAAGTAAAAGAGATCCTCCTTGCCATCGCACAAAATACCATCAAAAAAACCGAATATCTTCTTGAAGAACCTGCACCCAAAGCATTTTTCCTGGAGTTCCAGGAATCCAGCCTGAAGTTTATCCTCTACGTATGGGCCCGGAAATACAATCTTCCCGATGAAGTAAAAGATGCAATTAACATCCAGATTGCGGAACGATTTGCCGCAGAAGGTATCGAGATCCCCTTCCCGCAGATGGAAGTACGGTTAAAAAAATAACTCCCCTTTTTCCTGAATCCTTTGGAACAGCCATCATCCAACAGGGCTGTATCTTCATTCGGGCTTTAGGATACTCCGATATCTGATTCAGCACATATGCGCGCTTTCCTAAGATGCCAGACGGAATTTTTTTTAAATTACTGACTGGATGATACCAAATTCTCCATATCCTGTCAAAATGCATCGCTCCGGACATCGCAGATTTCCCGGGGTGACTCTGGCATGTGGTCAGATAGCGAATACCTGTTCGTGCGCTCTGTGCAACAGATTACCGGAATATTCCCTGTGAAATCTTAACCATTGGGGGGTATTTCCCTTTTCTTTCCACAATGTTTTATAGGAATGACTTACAACTTTGTTAGGCAATTCGCTTCAGTGGTCTAAAGGACCCAGCACGTCCTGACAAGCGCGATTGTGCAATCAGCTGGATCTAAAAAAACATGCCTATGTGACACAGCCCGGCAGTGTGCCTCCTTGGTAAGGAGGAAGTCCCGAGTTCAAATCTCGGCATAGGCTCTTATTTTGTTTATGTTCTGTATTATACGGCAAGTGCGGGATCACCGCACTATCATAATGAGCTCATCGTCGCTACTGAGGGTGAAGCGCTTTGCTATCATAGCATCATTCATGGAAGTTTCCTGCCCGAATACTATCTTGATCTTTTCACGGATCCTGCAGAGCATCAGAGGACTGCATTTTTCCGGGGGTCTTGTCAGGATTTGCATAATAGAAAAAAGGCAAAAAGCAGTATATCAGCAATAACCCTGCGGGTGGTGAAAGTGTCCTTTTATCCGGTAATCCCAAAAATGGGAATTTGGAGATATGAAAAACCAAAAGATTTTTGTGTATCGTACAACTCAGATGAAATTTTAACAATATGTACGTCCAACTAATTCCTGACAAATATCCGTTTATCAGGCGATGTATGAACTCCCCCAAAATCCCAAAAACCGGCACTGCAAAAAGAAAGTACATTTTTGCTTCGAGAATGGCAAAAACGCCAAAATCCTTTATCCGTGAGATACTCAAAGTTACTGAAAACCCGGATATCATCTCCTTTGCCGGGGGGCTTCCCAACCCTGCGCTCATCGATGTTGAAGGAATTGCCCGGGCCACAGCCTGTGTCCTGGCTGAAGATGGCCGGTCCGCTTTACAGTATTCCACGACTGAAGGATATCTGCCGCTCCGCCAGTTTATCGCAGAACGGTATAGGAAAAGGCTGGGCTTATCGGTATCTCCTGCAGAGATCCTGATCACGAACGGGTCCCAGCAGTGTCTTGACCTTATTGGCAAGGTTTTTATCAATATGGGGACTCCATTGCCATAGAACGGCCCGGCTACTTAGGTGCAATCCAGGCATTTTCTCTGTATGAACCGCTCTTTCATACGGTAAATCTTGACGACGATGGACCTGATACCGCTATGCTTCGTGAGGTCTGTCGTCACAACAGCATACGGTTGTTCTATGGGGTACCGAATTCCCAGAATCCTTCGGGAATCACTTACTCACTTGAACGACGAAAGGAGATCGCAGGTATCCTTGAAAAAACCGATGCCCTGTATATTGAAGATGATGCTTATGGGGAACTGAATTTCTCTGGCAACTCCCTGCCCTCTATGAGGAATTTTTTACCGGAACAGACTCTCATTACCGGTTCATTTTCAAAAATACTTTCTCCGGGCATGCGACTGGGGTGGATTGTTGCCCCCCCGGAAATTATGGAGCAGATTGTCATTGCAAAGCAGGCATCGGACCTGCATTCCAATTATCTCTCACAACGAATTGCCTTTGAGTACCTTCAACAAGGAACCATCGAAATGCATATCAAAAAAATCCAGCTTGCGTACAAAAACCAGTGTGACTGTATGATCCGGATAATGGGCGAGACATTTCCTGAATCGGTTACCTATACCCGGCCGCATGGGGGGATGTTTGTCTGGGTTACCCTGCCGGATGGCTGTTCATCGATGAATATTTTTGAAGCTGCTTTAAAAGAACATATTGCCGTATTACCTGGTACACCCTTTTATGTTGACGGTGGCGGGAATAATACCCTGCGACTGAATTTCTCAAACTCCACTGATGTAAAGATCAGTGAGGGAATGAAGCGCCTTGCACAGGTTATCAAAAAACAGTGCAGGATATAATATTTTTTTTTAGATTATCCCCCGTTTTTTGTCCGGTATAAAAACAGGATTGATAAATCCCAGATGTACATATATTGTACCGGAAAGGGTATATGCCGCCTTTATAAAACGTATACCCCTAAGTACTGCCGCGTGAAAAACTAACATCCGATACTTATCGTGCGAGGTAAAAAAATACATGAATAAGAGTGATGCTGAAGCAATGTTGCGACAGGGCATCGAACTCTATGACCTTGGCAGGTTCCATGAAGCCATCGTCATGTTTGATCGTGGGCTTGCACTGTTTCCCAAACTGGCAAAAGCCCATTATTTTAAAGGAATCGCCCTGTACGATCTCGGGAAATTTGAAGAGGCTGTCACCGCATATGATCTTGCCCTGTCAATCGAACCCGGAGATCCCAACGCATGGTATAACAAAGCGGCAACATTAGCCCAGATGAACCGGAATGAAGAAGCCCTTGATGCCTGTGAGCAGTTGCTTTCAATACGGTCTGACAATGCCGAAGCCTGGATTTTGAAAGGTATTGCATTATATGAACTGGGGCGGTTCAAAGAGGCAATCAGTGCGTACGACCATGCACTTACCATCGATCCGAAACACGCAAAAGTATTCTACAACAAAGGTATTGCCCTCGGTGATATCGGCAGGCACCATGAAGCAATCAATGCGTACGACAAAGCAATTGAAATTGTACCCGGATATGCCCGGGCGTACTATAACCGCGGGATATCCCTGTATGAAATCGGAAAATATGATGAAGCGCTGAAAGCCTTTGAAAAGGCCCATGAACTGGACCCTGCTGATATATGGGTCTGGTATTACCGCTGTTTTATACTGGCAAAACAGGAGCGGTATGAAGAAGCTGCACAATCAGCAGCAAAATTTCTCGAACATGAGCACGATCATGCAGATATCTGGACCATTAACGGCATTTCACTGGTGAAAATAGGAAAATTTGGGGATGCCATAACCGCACTCGATCAGGCACTTTTACTCAATCCCCAGGTAGCAGATGCATGGTATCACAAGGGACTTGCCCATAATCAGCTTCAGCAATACAGCGATGCAATCAGTGCCTTTGATAAAGCTGCAGAACTCAGCCCTGCCCATGCCCAGACCTACTATAACCGGGGTATAGCCTATGCATTCCTGAACGACTATGATCTGGCGGTGCAGGATTTCGACCGGACTCTTTCCTTCGATCAATCGAATGCCGATGCATTTTATTTAAAGGGAGTTTCCAGCATCAACATCAGCAGTTATGATGAAGCCCTTGAAGCGTTCAACCATGCAATAGAGCAAAATGAAGACCATGCTGCATCCTATTATTACCGCGGAGTTGCGCTCACAAGGCTGGGCAGGTACAAAGATGCCCTTGACTCTTTCGATTCTGCGCAGACTCTTGATCCCGAATGTGTACCAGCAATGTACCAGAAAGGATTATCCTATGCACATCTCGGTCGTTTTGCTGAAGCAATAACTGCCTATGACTTTGCACTACAAATTCGTCCGGCTTATGCGGATGCATTGTACCACAAAGGATTTGCTCTGGCCCGGCTGGGGAGAAATACTGAGGCAATAGGTGCATTTGATCAGACCCTTGCAGAACAGCCCCAAAATCCCCAGGCCTACCACCAGAAGGGCCTCCTGCTGGCAAAACTCGGGAAATACGAAGATTCGGTTGATGCATACTTAAAAAGCATTGAGATAAAGCCTTCTTACGCACAGGCATTCTACGACCTGGGTCTTGCCTATGCAAAGCTGGAACAGCCTGCCGAAGCAATCAAAGCATTTGAAAGCGCAATTGCTATCAATCCTAATTATGTAAATGCCTATTATAACCGGGGACTGGCCTTTGCCAGTCTCGGCCAGTACCGTGAGGCATTCGATGCTTTTGACCAGGCTGCAGAGATCGATCCTTCCCATACGCTGACTCTTTACCAGAGGGGCATCATGCTCATGCATCTGGAAAGCTATGATGAAGCCCTGGATGCATTTGACTGCGTTCTTGCTCTTTCCCCCCAGAATGCCGGTGCTTTGTATGAAAAAGCGATGGCGCTTGTGCACCTCAGCCGGCTTGAAGAGGCAATTCTGGTCTTTGATGAAGCTCTTGAGCAGAATCCCTCGCTGATCAATGCCTGGTTCCATAAAGGTATAACCCTTGCATCACTTGGCATGCAGATCGATGCGATCGTAGCATTCGATAAAGTAATTATCTTAAATCCAAAACATGCCGAAGCATCTGTGCGCAAGGGAATTGCACTCGTAAACCTTAACCGGTTTGGCGAAGCGATCGTCCTTTTTAACCGCTCCCTTGAAGATAACCCGCGGGACGTCTGGGCATGGTGCTATAAAGGTGTTGCACTTCTCTCCCTGAATCGTTGCGATGAGGCAATACGGTCATTTGATAAGGCAGTAGAGATCAACAGCCAATTCTCCTATGCCTATTATGAGCGGGGCAATGCACTGCTTCTCACCAACCGGTTGCAGGAAGCAATAGGCTCCTATGATCTGGCACTTGATATCGAACCGGATAATGAAGAGGTTCTGTTCCAGAAAGGTCATGCACTGATAAAAAATGAACAATATGATGAGGCCATAAAGACTTTTGAGCTCGTTATCGCCCGTGATTCCCGGAATATCGATGCACTCTATGAAAAAGCGCAGGCTCTTTTTCACATCGGGAGATTCAAAGACGCTGTGCTGGTTTTCGACACGGTAATTGATATTGACCCTGCGTATCTCAAAGCCCAGTACTTCAGAGCAAAATCTCTTCTTTTAATAAATAATTATGACGATGCCGTGATTGCATTCGACCGGGTACTGGCCATCTCTCCTCTGGATGTAGCTGCTGCTTATGAAAAGGGTACAGCCCTCCTGCACCTCCGGCGTTTTGAAGAGGCAAATATCTCCTTTAACCAGGCCCTTGAACAAGATCCGGCCCTTGTTGATGCCTGGCTAAAGAAGGGTATTACTCTCTCACACCTTGGGTTGGGAGAGAGATCTGTTGAAGCGTTCGAGAGAGCAATTGCCCTCAATCCCCAGCTCACGGAAGCCACGGTCAAAAAAGGAGTAGCGCTCGTCAATCTTTCCCGGTATTCAGATGCTGTTACTATCCTCAATCTGGCGCTGGAAGACGATGCCGGAAATATCTTGGCCTGGTATTATTCGGGTCTTGCCCTTGCCGCTCTGGATCAGACTGCAAAAGCAGTAAAAGCATTCGACCGGGTTCTGGAGATCAACCGGCGCTGTGCTCCGGCATGGTATGAACGGGGAATTGCACTTGCACGCATTGGTAAACATCTTGAAGCGGTCCTTTCTTATGATCAGGCACTCGAAATCTCACCGGATGATCCTCATACACTCTATCATAAAGGACTTGCTCTTGCCCAGCGTGAACGGTATGATGATGCGATAAAGGCATTTGAACGTGCAATAACGTTTCAGCCTGAAAACGGCCCTGCATATTATTACCTGGGAATCTCCCTGGCCGGGCGGGAACGTTACGATGAGGCCATACGGGCTTTTGACCAGGCGCTCCACATCGATCCTTCCAATGCGCCGGCCTACCACTTCCGGGGGATTGCTCTCATCCAGTCGGAAAGATATGAGGATGCGGTCAGCACTTTTGAACAGGCTATTGAGCGGGATCCGGCAAATCCGCAGTCATATCATTATCTGGGCATTGCCTATCTCCAGTCAAAGCACTATGAAAATGCATTGGATGCACTTATCAAATCAACAGACATGGATCCATCACTTTCTGACGGGTACATGTACCAGGGTATGGCATTTGCCCATCTCGACCGCCATGAAGAAGCAGTAGTAAGCCTTGACAAGAGCCTGTCTGCAAATCCTTCCCAGATGGAGGCGCTGATCTACCGGGCGGAATCCCTGATCTATCTCAAACGATATGCGGATGCCATTGAAACTGACGATCATATCCTTTCATTAAATCCCACTCTTGTTGATATCTGGATGCAGAAAGGAACTGCATATGTCAGCCTGGGCAAAAAACCTGAAGCCCTGATCGCATTTACCAAGGCACTCGAGATAGATTCGAACCTTTCCGAGGGCTGGGTGAAAAAAGGGCATGTTCTCTATGATATGGGAAAAACACAGGATGCAATTAATGCTTATACCCGTGGCCTTGACATAAATCCTTCGTTACAGGATATCTGGATCAGGAAAGGCGATGCCTTAAACGAGCTGGGAAAAACGGATGATGCCATTGTTGCCTACGCCAAAGCGGTAAAAATCGATCCGGGTAAGGAGGATGGATGGGTAAAAAGTGGCAGGGCATACTATGATCTGGGAAGGTACCAGGATGCCATCGATGCATTTGACAATGCCATCACTTTAAACCAGCGAAGCATCGAGGCTTTCCATTATAAAGGACTGTCACTGGAAAAAATTAACCGGGTAGAAGAGTCAATCCATGTATTTGAGGTGCTTCTGGAAATTGATCCTGCCAACAGTGATGCCCAGTACCATAAAGGTCTTGCACTTGCAAAACTCGGGGATCACCAGGATGCAATTGTTGCGTATGATAAGACAATTGCACTCCAGCCCTCTGCCCAGGTATGGTACTACAAAGGCCGGTCGCTCACAGAGATTGGGAAATATAAGGATGCGATTGATGCCTTCAGCTCTGCACTGGCGATAGAACCAGCCCTCACTGAAGCCTATTATTATCGGGGATATTCCTATCTTAAACAGGGTAAATACCCAGAAGCGATCGATTCGTTTGACCGCAACCTTGAGCGTGATTCGAGCAATGCACAGGGATATTTTAACCGGGGTATCGCACTCCAGAAACTTGACCGGCATAAAGAGGCCCTTGAGGCTTTTGATAAGGCCCTCATTTACGATCCTGAAAATGCCCTTGCTTTTTATCACAAAGGGCAGTCGTATGCATACCTGGAGATGTTCAGTGAGGCCGTTTTTTCCTTTGATAAAACGCTTCGTCTCAAGCCAAAATATACTGACGCACGGCTGAAAAAGGGGCAGGCCCTTTATCATCTGGGGAAACTTCGGGAATCTATTAAGGATTTTGACCGGACTATCCATGAGAATCCCCGAAATTCTTTTGCCTATTACCACAAAGCCCGTGCCTTGTCCGATCTTGGGAATTTCACTGAAGCCAATGAAGCCTTTGACAGGGCTCTGGAGATCAACCCGGCCCTGATCGAGGCACATCTCCATAAAGGACTTGGACTTCTCAAACTTTCCCTGTTCGACGATGCCGTACTGTCCTTCGATCTGGCGCTGGAGATCGATCCCGATCTCCAGTCTGCGCATTATCACCGCGGCTATGCACTGGCAAAAACCGGCAGGTATAAGGATGCAATAACCGCATTTGACCGGGCTCTTTCGCTGCTTCCGACAGATGTGTCGGCAGTCTACGAGAAAGGATTGTCCCTTTACTCCCTTGGACTGTATCGTGATGCACTTGACTCATTCGACCGCACACTGGAACTCAAACCCCAGACTGCAGATGCGGCGTTTTACAAAGCGCTGGCACTGCATGATCTGGGACGCAATGAGGATTCCCTTGCTTCTGCCGAGCGGGCAATAGAGATCAATCCGGATTTTTCCGGGGCATGGTACCGGAAAGGTGTTGCCCACCTGGATCTTGAACAATATGACAAGGCCGTCGAAGCATTAAACCGTACCATCGAACTGGACAAGACCAATGCCCAGGCACATTTCGATAAGGGACTGGCTCTTATTCATCAGGAAAATCCTGCAAAAGCAATCGAATCCTTTGATCAGGTACTCGATCTCATTCCCGGGTATGCTCCCGCATTCTATCAGAAAGGAATCGCTCTCAGCCTCATTGGCATGTATGAAGAGGCGGTACTATCCTTCAATATCGCTCTTGAAATTACTCCTGATAATGCAGATGCACTTTACCAGAAAGGGAGAGCACTTGCCCACCTTGAGAATTACCCCGGGGCAATTATTGTTTTTTCCGAGGCTAACAAAATTGAACCAAAGAGAGCAGATATCGTTTACCAGAAAGGTCTCTCCCACGCATTATTGGTTCAGCACGATGATGCAGTCGTATCATTTGACCGGGCGCTTGAAATTGATCCGGGATACACCGATGCCCTGTACCAGAAAGGCCTTTCTCTTGCTGAACTGGGGAGATTTGCTGAATCCATTGATGCATTATCCCGGACACTTGAGACGCGTCCAAAGATTGCCAATGCCTGGCTGATCAAAGGATTCTGTCTTGCTGCCGAAGAGCGTTACCAGGAAGCAATCCTGTCGTATAATAATGCACTCGATATTGAATCAAACAATGCTCATTCATGGTTTTACAAAGGGAGGGCGCAACTCAGTCTCGATGCTCTTTCTGATGCAGCAGGTTCATTCGACCAGGCTTTGGTTAACCAGCCTGCATTTGGGGAAGCCTTTTATTATAAAGGTGTTGCTTTGTTCCGTCTGGGAAATTTTTCAGACGCTGCCGCTGCTTTTGAACAGGCAAATGGCCTGATTCCCGATTTCGAACCTGCATATCTTCAGAGAGGTCGGGCACTTTTTGTACTGGAACGATATCCGGAAGCTGCGGAGGCTTTCAGCAAAGTCATAGCCGATGATCCGAAAGATATCATCGCGCTCTATGGGCAGGCACGTGCATTTGATAAACTGGAGTCTTATGACAATGCAGTCCAGTCATACAACCGGGTCAACAGTCTTGATCCTTCCTGTGAACGGGCATTTCTCTATAAAGGCATGGCACAGGTAAAACTGCAACACACGCTAGAGGCAGTGGAATCTTTTGACCATACCCTTGAGATCAATCCGGTAAACATTGATGCCCTGAGTGGCAAAGGTAGATCTTTAGTCGAACTCCGGATGTACGAAGAGGCAGTGAAAAGCTTTGATGCACTTCTGGCCATTAATCCCGACACTGTAGATATCCTTTATGAAAAGGGACTTGCATTAACCCGCATGAAAAGGGCAGATGCTGCACTTGAAGTGTTCAACCAGTGTATAGCCCTCGGGCTGGATACCTCACGGGTTCATGCAGAGAAAGGATTTGTACTCTTTGAACTGGGGAAGTATCCCGATGCGGTTCTTTCGTTTGACCGTGCACTTTCTGTTGACAGCAATGATGCACCCTCCTCCCTTGCAAAAGGTATGGCGCTTGCAGAGATCGGACTGCATAATGATGCGATTTCCGCATTTGATGCAGCACTCCTGATCGATCCGGAGAACGGACAGGCTCATAGGGGGCGTGGCATATCTCTTGTTAAACTCAGGAGATATGAAGATGCAGTCATATCCCTCGATCATGCACTGGAGTACGATAAGGCAAATCCGGATATCCTTACGTGCAAGGGTTACTCACTCTATCGTCTGAACCGGTTCAAGGAATCAGTAGAGGCATTGGGAAAATCCTTAAAACAGAGACCCCAGGATATCAGGACCCTGTTCTTCCGGGCAAAAGCCTATATGCACCTCAAACGGTGGGAAGATGCAATCACGCTTTTTGAAAAAGTATTGGCTATTGATCCCCGGCACGCGGCTGCGTGGTATTACAAAGGGCTTGGATATGCCAAGATGGTCTTGTTCGACGATGCGTTACATGCATACGAGAATGCGCTGGTAAACGACAGCTCGTGTGTTGTGGCATGGTTCGAAAAAGCAGAGACCCTCCAGAAGACAGAACGATTCGAAGAATCACTTCCGGCATATGATCGCACCCTTGAACTCAACTCCCGGCATCAGAACGCAGCCTATCACAAAGGACTTGCACTTTTTATTCTGGGTCGGAATGATGAAGCGATTGGTGCTTTCGATCAGGCACTTACCATTGGGGGTGAAACCTCCCGGATCACGTTCAGTCGTGGCCATGCACTTATGGTTGCCGGACGGTACCAGGAGTCCTTATCCTCCCTGGACCGGTCAATTGAACTGGAACCCGACGATTCAGCCTCATGGTACGAGAAAGGACAGGTAATGGCTTTACTGGGGGATTTCAGGGGCGCTGTTAGCGCTTTTGAAAAGACCCTGGAGATGAATCCAAAGGATGCTCATGCAGCGTTTGGTAAAGGTGAGGCGCTCTTGGCACTTGGCCAGAATGAAGACGCCATCACTGCTTATGGTATGACATTGTCTCTGGACTCCGCATTCGCTGACGCAGCGTATGGAAAAGGACTTGCCCTTGCACATCTTGAAAATTATCCTGAAGCCATTAAATCCTTCGATTATACCCTTGAATATGTTCCTGAACATGCCAGAGCACATTACCAGAAAGGACTCTCCCTGAATATAATCGGAAAATATGAAAAGGCAATCCGTGAATTCAAAACAGCACTGACTCAGGAATCTTCTCTTTACGATGCGATCTACCAGTCCGGTCTGGCATATGCCCAGCTGGGCAAACATGAAAATGCCCTCCGTGCTTTTGATCAGATGCTGGAACACAGTCCGGTAAATGCCCCGGTATTATATCAGAGAGCGCTCGCTTTGACCAAACTTCACCGGTTCGAAGAATCACTTCCCGCTCTCGATCTTGCACTTGAATTCAATCCTGATCTTCCTGATACTGCGTACCAGAAAGGACTTGTACTTGCTACCCTTGAACGGTATGAAGAAGCAATTACTGCCTTTGAAAAGGCAATTACACTCGGTCAGGATGATGCACAGATTCAGTTCAATCTTGCTCATGCACTTCTGGTCATCGGCAGATACAAGGAAGCATTACATTCCCTGAACCGATCGATCGAATTCGCACCTGATGACGCTGGCACATGGTTTGAGAAAGGACAGGTACTGGCATTGCTGGAAGATTTCAGTGGTGTTGTTGACGCATTTACCCGGACACTGGAACTGAGTCCAAAGGACGCACATGCGGCATTTGGTAAAGGTCAGGCTTTATGCAAACTTGGACGGGATGAAGAAGCAATCAGTGCATTTGATCTGACATTATCCCTGGATTCCGCATTCGCTGACGCAGCGTATGCCAGGGGGCTTACCTTTGCCCATCTCGGAAATTATCCGGGAGCGATCAAATCATTTGATTACACTCTCGAATACCTTCCGACTCACGCCGGGGCACATTACCAGAAAGGACTCTCGCTGATGGCAATCGGAAAATATGAAAAAGCCATCAAGGAATTCAAGACCGCGCTGGCACATGATTCGTCTGTTCATGATGCGATCTATCAGTCCGGCCTGGCATATGCACAACTGGGCAAACCGGAAAATGCCCTGCAGTTATTTGATAAAATGCTGGAGTTATCTCCCGATGATGCAACGGTTATGTACCAGCGGGCGCTTGCCTTAACAAAACTCAACCGGTTTTCTGAAGCACTTACCCCCATTGAATCCGCTCTGGATCGTGAAAACAACCGGGCTGAAGTCTGGATTCTTAAAGGGAGTGCACTGTATGAATGTGAACGATACCTAGAATCCCTGGATGCATTTGACCGGGCTCTGGCCTTAAAACCCGATGACAGCACTTCCTGGTACCGGAAAGGAAAATCATACCTTCAGCTGGAAAGGACCAAAGATGCAATACAGTGTTTTGACCGGGTACTGTCGTCAGATCCTGCATGTGCTCCGGCAGGGTTCAGAAAAGGGAGTGCCCATCTCTCGATGGGAGAGTTCGGACCCGCGGTCGATGCACTCTCCCAGGCTCTTGAGATCAGACCCGGGTCGGCAAACGGATGGTATGACCGTGGCATTGCCCTCTTTGAACTCGGCCGATTTGAAGAAGCTGTGGCATCATATGATCACGCGCTTGCCATCAACCCGAAATATGCCAACGCCTGTTATGATAAAGGGGTTGCCCTTACCCGCCTGAACCGGGATATGGATGCGATCAGTGCGTTTGACCGGGCAACGGGAATTGATCCCCATTTTGCAACGGCATTTTTTGACACGGGTCTTGCCAATATCAGACTCTCTTATTACAAGGAAGCTATAACCGCTTTTGATAAGGGTATTTTGATTGATGCATCATATGCCCCGGCCTATTACCACAAAGGCATGGCACTAGTTCACATAAAAAAATTCAAAGAAGCAATCGGTTCATTTGATAATGCAATCAGTCTTGACGGTGGCAATTATGAGGTCTGGTATAACCGAGGTCTTGCTCTCACAGAAACCCGCCAGTTTGAGCGGGCCGCAGAAGCATTCGACAAAGCAATCGGTTTCAATCCGGAGAAATATGATCCATACTTCGAAAAAGGCTGTACGCTCTTCCGGTTATCCCGGTATGAGGATGCCATTGTAGCATTTTTGCAGGCACTTTCCCTTGATGACAGCCAGCGGGATGGGCACTATGCAGCAGCTCGCACGTATGTGGTTTTACGCAGGTTCGAAGATGCCGTGCACTCTTTTGACCGTACAATCGCCTGTGATCCCGGTTTTGCTGACGCATACCTGGCCAAAGCTCTTGCTCTGGAAGAACTTGGGCGATTTGATGAGGAGATAACGACCTTATCATCCATGCTCTCGCTCAATCCGGCACATGCTGCTGCGTGGTACCATACCGGGTTTGCCTATGAACGTCTTTTGAAGGATGAAGAAGCAGTTGCAGCATTTGAGAAGGCCAGAACCGGTGATCCCTACAATATCTCTCTTCTCTTGTCGGAAGGAAGGATTTTAGGAAGACTGGAAAAATATGAGGATGCGATTCATATCCTTGATATCGCTCTCGGCCGTGAACCAGACAATGGAGAGATACTTTTTGAAAAAGGCCAGGCTCTCGCCAGGCTTGAACGATATGATGAATCAGCAGACACTCTTGCAGCAGCAGCAGCACATCTGCCCCGGCGGTTCGAACCACCCTATGAACAGGGACTCTCTCTGGTAATCCTTGGCAGGTACGAAGAGGCTGCTGCTGCTTTCGATACGGCACTTCTTCTCAATGGGACGAATCCAGCTATCTGGGCAGAGAAAGGTTCAGTGCTCCTGCATCTCACGCGCTATAGTGAAGCTATCGATGCATTATCCAAAGCCACGTCCTATAATCCTGACGATCACCGGGCATTTCTTGAACAGGGCATGGCATTTGCCCATCTTGGGAAGATGGAAAATGCCCTCAGGGCTTATGATCGTGTCATCCAGCTCAGGCCCGGAGATGCTCGTGCATTATATGAAAAAGGCCTTGCCCTGTTCCATCTTAAAAAGTTTACAGAAGCGGTCAGGACCCTGGAGGAATCTCTTAAAGCAGTACCCGATAATACCGCTGCACTTTATTATCGATCGGCAGCATTGGCCGAAGCCGGAGACTATGTAAAATCAGCAGAAGCATACGGACAGTTGCTCTCTCTTACACCCGACAATGCAGATGCATGGTTAGAGCAGGGACTTATCCTCGCAAAGATCGACCGGCATGATGAAGCAGTTATGGCATTTGATCAATGTCTGAGTTTCAAACCAGATTCCTTCGCAGCAGTCTATAATAAAGCCCGCTCCCTGGATCTTCTTCACCATACAAAAGAAGCAATTACCGGGTATACCCAGGCGCTCTCTCTCGATCCTGCGCATGCAAAAACGCACCACTTCAAGGGTATAGCCCTCTACCGCCTCGGACGGTTTGAAGAGGCTGCAAAAGAGCACGATCTGGCACTGGAAATCGATCCTGTGTTTGGTGAAGCACTTTATCACAAAGGGCGTTCACTGGCGGCCATGGGCATGTACCGCGAGGCAGTAAAAACATTTGAAAAATCATTAGTAATTGAGAAAAATTATGCTGCAGTATATTTCGATAAAGGTCTCGCACTTGCCCACCTGGGACGGCATGAAGATGCGATAATTGCATTTAACAAGAATATTGATCTCGACTCTGGTAATGCCCAGGCCTATTATAACAAAGGTCTGTCCCTTGCTGCCACCGGACTGCTCACGGATGCAATTGACGCATTCGATCGTATGCTTCACATCGATCCCTTATCGATTGACGGGGGATTGCATCGTGGGCGGGCTCTGGCCGATCTCTCCCGATACAATGATGCAATTGAAGCTTACGTAAGGGTATTGGAGATTGATACATCCAATGCAGAGGCGTGGTACCTGAAAGGCAGTGCGCTTTATGCTCTCGGAGGGTACGAAGATGCTATTGAAGCATATGCCCGTGCGCTGGAGATACGTCCGGATTATGTACTGGCCTTTTATGATAAGGGTCGTTCTCTCTTCCAGCTGGGTATGTATAAAGAGGCAACATTATCGTTTGAAAATGCCCTGTCCATTGAACCAAAAAATATTGATGCCCTGTACCAGAAAGGACGTGCACTTATCCTGCTCGGACAGTATGAAGATGCAATTGCGGCATTTGATCCAGCCCTGCGAATCCGCCCCACCGCTGCGGTCATCTGGACGGGAAAAGGTCTCGCCCTTTCCGCATTATCGAGAGATCTGGAAGCGATCAGCTGTTTTAACAAAGCTTTGGGAATCGATAGCAAGGATGCACAGGCGCATTATAACCTCGGAGTATCAAATGTCCGGTTGGGCAGGTACCAAGAAGCTATCAGGAATCTGGATGCTGCCTTATCGTACCGTCCCAAGTCTGCCGAAGCGTACTTCCAGAAAGGTCAGGCCCTTTCCGGTCTATCAATGTATCACGAAGCCATTAGTGCTTTTGACAAAGCTCTCGAACAAAAGGGGACTTATGCCGATTCATGGCTCTACCGTGGAATTGCTGAGACACATCTGGGAAATTACGATATCGCACTGGGCTGTTATGACCGTGCTGTAGCAATTGATCCTGCCTATGCGGTACCCTACTTATACCGGGGTATTGCCCTGATCCAGCTGAAACGGTTTTCGGAATCGGTCGAAGCCATTGAACTGGCACTGGGATACCGGCCATCTTATGCCGAAGCCTTTTACTATAAAGGGGTCGCGCTGACTCACAAGAACCAGTATGAAGAGGCAATTGTGTTGTTTGAAAAAGCGCTTGAACTGAATGCCCGGTACTGTGAGGCATTCCAGCACAAAGGTATGGCCCTTGCCCGTATTCAGCGCTACCCGGAAGCGATCGCTGCGTTTGATGCAGCACTGGTAATAAAACCTGATTCAGAGGACGCATTATACGAAAAAGGTCTCGCCCTCATAAAGAATGAGAATCTCAAAGAAGCAATTGCAACATTCGACCGCTTACTAACTCTTAATCCCGGATATGCTGAAGCCCTCTATGAAAAGGGAAGGGCATATTTCTCCCTGGGCAATCATGAAGCGGCTATCTCCGCATTTGAACTTGCAATCGAGATCACGCCAACGTGTGCAACTGCATTCTTCTGGATGGGAAAAGCGTATGTTGAGCTGGGAAATATCGACGCTGCTATCACGGCCTACAACCAGGCGATCGAGAACAAACCCCGGTCATCCGAACTTTTTACGTACCGGGGTATTGCATATGCAGCACTTGAGCAGTACCGGGATGCCATTAAGTCTTATGACCGGGCACTTGAGATCGATCATGCAGCTGCCACATTCGTTCACAAAGGGGTTGCCCTGGCTGAACTGGGTATGACACGTGATGCCATTGATGCTTTTGACAGGGCACTGGAACAGGATGACTCACAGCCGGACGCATGGATTGGTAAGGGCAATGCCTTTTACGATCTGGGCAAGTTTAAGGAAGCGCAGTCTGCATATGAAACGGGTCTTGCACTCGATCCTGAGAATGTAATCGGATGGACTCGTCACGGGATGTCCCTCGCAGGTCAGAATGAGGACAAAAAGGCGCTGGACTCATATGATCGGGCGATAGCAATCGATCCAACATTTTCCATTGCCCACTTCACGAAAGGTAGTGCACTTGATGCACTCGGACGGTACGATGAGGCTCTGGAAGCCTATAGTGATATGATCACCCTCCAGCCGGAATTTGTTGATGCCTGGATTCACAAAGGAAGAACCCTAAAGGAACTGAAAAAATACCAGGATGCCCTGACTGCCTTTAAGCGTGCGCTGGAGCTGGATGCATCCAGAAAAGAGGTCTGGAAAGATATTGGCGGAATACTGGATACTATTGGCAAACATGATGACGCTCAGATTTGCTATGACAAATCCCGGTAATCCGGTTCCATTACGTTTTTTTTAATTGTATTCTCTTTTGGTAATTATCGACAAAAGAAACAAAAAAGACTAATATTTTTTCCGTACTGACAGGAACCAGGCTATTGCCCCAACAGAAAAAAGAGCAATAATCCCTAATGTGAGAGCATTTTTACTATACCATGGTGTTGCTGCATCGCGACTCTGTTCTGCAATGCGACGGTTTGCAGCAAGATTTGGATAGTTGGGATCAAGTGACTTGACTTTATCAAATACCATTATCGCTTCGTCATACCGCTTCATTCCTGCAAGAAAATATCCTTTGTTGAACCAGGCATCTGGACTTGAAGGATCGATAGAAATAGCTGTTTCATAGGCTTTGAGTTCGTCATCAGTCCGGCCCAGATTATAAAGAATGTAGCCCCGGTTTATCCATCCCTGAACATATTGAGGATTCAAAGACAGTGTCTTGTCTGATGCAGCAAGTGCATCACTGAACCGCTGGGCCCGGTTTAACGCATCCGCTTTGCCATTCCAGGCCTCATAGTATTCCGGGGACAGAGTAATTGCTTCATTGTAGGCAGCAATCGCCTCAGTATAATTTTTGGTTTTCATAAGCAGGTTTCCCTGCGTGTACCAGTTGGTGGCATCAGAAGCATAGGCTAATACGGGCAGGGTGCACAGAGCAAGGAAAACGAGAGCAAATAATCCTGTCCACAGTATTTTTTGTATGTACATAACAACCAGATCATATCTGGCGTGGATGGAGCATAAATAATTCTTTAAAAAAAGGTAAATCAGTGGCCAAGCACAAGAACACGGCGGGTGAGACTCTTATGCACGCGCTGTTCATGCTGCTGAAGCACCGTCAGGTGCTGCCGGGCAATTCCGGAGATATCCTTATGTGTGACAACCACTGCATGCCTCCCTTTTTTTAAGACGCGGGCAATCTCATCGAGAGAATCTGCATAGAGGTTGTCCATAGTATCTGCCTTTTTAATACAGACCGACTGGCCGTAAGGCAGGTCGGTAACCACTGAATCGATCGAATGATCCTGAAAAGGTAGACCGGTTGCGTCTGCGAGCATCAGCGAAGATTGTGATGCATTCTGTCTGCTTCCCTGGACCATCAACGGATCGAAATCACTCCCAATTGCCTGGGCACCCAGCATCTCTGCTTCAATAAGAATACCGCCCGTACCACAGAACGGGTCGAGAACCCGGTCTCCTGCCTGAACACCTGCGATATTTGTAAGAGTCCGTGCCATTCGTGGCATCATCACTCCTGGATGAAAGAAATCACGTTTCCCGGGATTTCTTGCATCATATGCAGATCGATTAATTGAATAGAGGACTTTTCCAAAAAAACATCTGTCCTGGGAGAGAATCGCACGGTATTCAGTCTCCGGGTTGTTCAGGCATACCGTACCGGATATCATATCCCCAATCACGCGTTCGTACTCCCGTTGTGATGAGGGATTATGTTCATTACAGGTCTCATGCACTTTCTTTGCCCTGCCGGCAAAAGTTCCGATTGGGGTGATAGCCAGTTCCCTGAGTAAGTTTTCGAATGCCGGAATCCGGGGTTCACATTCCCCGAGATATTCGAGCACAACCTGGGTCATGGCAAGCCGTCGTGTAACTTCCGGGTTTGGACATTCTGCCACGGCAACCTGCAGGCGCTCTTCAAGTAAAGTGCCAACACAGGCGAGTTCCGCAAAAGGCAGCGTCGGGTTCTCACCGGATAGCTCAAAGAGCAGTTTCATCCTGTACCCATTACATGCGGGAACTCAAATAAGTGCGTAAAAAAATGTTACGAAATAAAGATGAGCGAGATCCTTACTTCTTTGCCTTTTTCTTTCCCATAATGCCGGAAAAAAATCCACCGGCGGAAGTTGAACTGCCTTCAAGATCGGCTAATTTCTGGTAGAGATCTTTCTGCTCCCCGCTCAGGGATTTTGGCGTGATAATTTTCACCCTCACGAGTAGATCACCAGGACGCCCGCGACGCTTCACTCCTTCGCCGCCAATTTTCAATGCAGTATTATACTGGATTCCTGCCGGAACATTGAGATCAATATGACGCTTATCGATGGTCTCAATTTCTATACGGGTCCCTAATGCGGCCTGGGCGGGACTTATCTCAATGGTGGTCTCGAGGTTGTCGCCCGTCCGGATAAACCGGTCATGGGTCTGGACGTACACTTCAATGAACAGGTCGCCGTTTGCCGCTCCGTAATCCCCGGCTTCACCATATCCCTCCATGCGAAGCCGCATGGCATTGTCTATACCTGCCGGGATATGTACCGATACTTTCCTTTTGACCCGGGTGTGACCGGAACCCCGGCAGGCTTTACATACTTTTTCGGGGATCTTTCCTTTTCCGCCACACTGGGTGCAGGGTGTCATCCGGACAAACTGGCCGAATGCTGAGTTGGCTGTCTGCCGCATCTGCCCGGTTCCCCCGCAGCGGGGACAGGTATTGAGGCGTTTGGTTTCACTGCCCGATCCACTACAGGAAGTACAGGGTTCGGTATGCATAACTTCGATCTCACGATCCATACCCGCGACCGCATCCTCAAGCCGGATCTGGATGCGCATAAGAAGATCCGCTCCGGGCTGGGGGCCGGAGTGACGCTGCCCCCCTCCAAAGAAATCAAAGATGTCCCCAAAACCGGAGAAGTCAGAAGAGAATCCTCCCCCCGCTTGTCCTCCCCCGGTATAGGAGCCTTTTGAGGCATTGGTGAAGGTTTCATGGCCCATGTTATCATACTGGGCTTTCTTCTGTTCGTCTGAAAGAACGCTGTACGCTTCGTTGATCTTCTTGAACTTCTCTTCAGCCCCCGGCTCTTTACAGACATCCGTGTGATATTTACGGGCGAGGTTGCGGTATGCTTTCTTTACTTCCTTGTCATCGGCATTCCGGGGTATGCCGAGTGTGTCGTAATAATCTCCTGCGCCCATAATTTAATTCACTCTTCTTTTACCTTGTAATCAGCATTGACGACATTGTCATCATCTTTGCCTTCCGGGTTTGGCGGAGCACCGGCACCCGCTGACTGCTGTTGTGCTGCCTGTTCTGCCTGAACCTTCTGATAGATCTTGGTGGTCACAGCATATACTGCTTCGGTGAGTGTTTCCATGGATTTTTTGATCTCATCAAGATTATCGTCGGCCAGCGCTTTTTTCACTGCCGCAGCACACTCCTCAACCTTCTGCTTGTCTTCCGCTTCGAGCTTGTCACCGCTCTCTTTGAGCATCTTCTCTGCGGTAAAGACGGCGGTATCTGCCTGGTTATGCAGTTCGATCTCGTCGCGCTTCTGCTTGTCCTCGCTCTCAAAGGTTTTTGCAGCGTCCATCATCTTCTTGATGTCTTCATCAGTGAGTTTCTTGTCGCCTTTTATGGAGATGTTCTGCTGGTTGCCGGTGCCAAGATCCTTTGCGGAAACGTGGATGATACCATTCGAATCGATATCAAACGTGACTTCCACCTGAGGAATACCACGGGGAGCCGGTGGAATGCCGGTCAACTGGAATTTTCCCAGGGTGAAGTTGTCTTTTGCCAAAGCACGTTCTCCCTGGACTACATGGATCTCGACACTGGTCTGACCATCAGCTGCAGTAGAGAAGATCTGGCTCTTCCGTGTAGGAATTGTTGTATTGCGTTCGATGAGTTTGGTTGCGATACCCCCAAGTGTTTCGATGCCAAGGGTAAGCGGGGTAACATCCAGGAGAACAATATCTTTTGTCTCCCCGGTCAGAACGGCTCCCTGGATTCCGGCACCGAGTGCCACGCATTCATCCGGGTTAAGTCCCTTGTCGGGTTCTTTTCCGAGCAGTTTTTTCACGATATCCTGGACGAGCGGGACACGGGTTGAACCGCCAACAAGCAGGACGTGATCGATATCTTTTGGTTCAAGTTTTGCATCACTGAGCGCCTGTTTGACCGGGCCAATCGTGGATTCAACCAGATCGCCGATCAGCTGTTCGAGTTTTGCCTTGGTAAGGTCAATGTTTAAGAACTTCGGGCCACTCTTGTCCTGCGTGATATAAGGCAGGTTGATGTTGGTGCTCTGGCGCTGGGAGAGCTCGATCTTTGCATTCTCCGAGGCGTCGCGCAACCGCTGCATGGCATAGGGATCCGTGCGCAGGTCAATTCCTTCTTTCTTCCGGAATTCCTCAACAAGGTAATCGGTAACGCGCTGATCGAAATCATCACCCCCAAGATGATTGTTTCCTGCCGTTGATTTTACTTCAAAAACCCCATCACCAAGAGTGAGAATGGAGACATCGAAGGTGCCGCCACCGAGATCGTAGACCAGGACCGTTGCATCCTGTTCCTTGTCAATGCCGTACGCAAGAGCACTCGCTGTTGGCTCATTAATGATACGCAGTACTTCGAGGCCGGCTATTTTACCGGCATCCTTGGTTGCCTGCCGCTGGGCATCATTAAAATATGCCGGGACAGTGACAACAGCTTTTGTGATCTTCTCGCCAAGGTAAGCTTCTGCATCAATTTTTAATTTCTGCAGGATCATCGATGAAATTTCCTGCGGGGTATAATTCTTGTCATCGATTTTGATCTTTTCGCTGCTTCCCATCTTACGCTTGATCGACTGGATCGTCCGTTGCGGGTTTGTGACCGCTTGACGTTTTGCAAGACTTCCGACTAACCGTTCGCCTTCTTTTGTGAAAGCAACAATCGATGCGGTTGTTCGCCCACCTTCTGCATTCGGAATAACAATGGGTTTTCCCGCTTCCATAATGGACATGCAGGAATACGTTGTTCCCAGATCAATTCCCAGAACTTTATCATTTGCCATATTTTTTCCTCCTGATTACTTACTTTCCTTTGGATACTGCAACTTTTGTGTGCCGGATAACTTTGTCATGCATACGATACCCCCGTGCCACTTCATCAATGACGATACCTTCCTTTTCCTCTGAAGGTACATGTGCAATCGCTTCATGCTCTGCGGGGTTGAACGTTTTTTTGAGAGCATCGATTGACGTGATACCATGGCGCTCTAACTGTGAATTGAGCAGGTGCTGAATCTGCACGATACCCTCGCGCAGGTGAGCATCATCAGATTTGATCGCCCGCTCAAAGTTATCGAGGACTTCAATGATATCGACAGCAAACCGTTCATTTGCCAGATTCGAAATCATTTCCCGGTCGCGTGCCGTGCGTTTTTTGAAATTTTCAAAATCCGCAGCAAGACGTAAGTACCGATCATTGAGCTCAGCTATTGCCTTTTTTTGTTCATCCAGAACGGGAGAATCCGCCAGGGTGTTCAAAGAGGCAGTATCTGAAGAACCGGTACTTTCTTCGCCGTTTTTCTCTTCACTGCGTTCTGCTTCATTCATAGTGTAACCTGTAGGTTTTCTAATATCTGTTGTATTGTGGTTCTATATAATTGTTTACTTCATTCCCAAGCTGGAATCGCTGCAATAGGACGGGAATGGGGATTCAGCCTCAAAATCGGGGCTATAATTTTTATTACGTTTAAAATTCGCTCAGAACGAGATTTATGCCCCGAATTTCGTTTTATTGATTGTATTGTTAATGATTATCATAACAAGAATTTGTCGCAGATCGGCCCCTAGATTAATTTGAGACCCGATTATCGAAAAACGGCATACCTTTTTCTCTCCTGTCCTGCATACACTAGACCATGAAGTGGGCATTGCTTTCTGTCTGGGAAAAGACCGGAATTGTCGAACTCGCGCGGGAGCTTATTGAAAATAAATACAACATTATGAGTTCGGGCGGAACCGGGAAAATACTGGCAGAAGCCGGGATAAAATTTACGGAAGTATCAAGTTATACCGGCTTTCCCGAGATGATGGATGGGCGGGTTAAGACACTGCACCCAAAGGTCCACGGAGGTCTTCTGGGGCGAAGGCAGATAGATGATGTCGTTATGACAAAATATGGTATCAACCGTATAGATCTTCTGGTTGTCAACCTGTACCCTTTCGAAAAGATGTCTGCAAAAAAAATGGGACTGGAGGAACTTATAGAATATATTGATGTGGGAGGTCCTGCCATGATCCGGGCTGCAGCAAAGAATTACCTCAATGTAGCAGTTGTAGTAGATCCCGCTGATTATCCATCAATTATCAAAGCTATTCCTGGAAATGGAATAAGTTCTGATGCGCGACTGATCCTTGCCAAGAAAGCATTTGCCCGTACGGCTGCCTACGATGCTGCGATCAGCAATTACCTCTATCAACTCGATGGTGATTTTCCTTCAACATTTACGGTCCAGTATACGCAGGGCAGGGCATTACGGTATGGTGAGAATCCCCACCAGAAGGCAGCAGTTTACGGATTTAGCGGGATAGCGGGCACTGAACCTGTGCAGGGCAAACAGATGTCTTATAATAACTATCTTGATGTCAATGCAGGAGTCGGGCTTGTAAGGGAATTTGACGAACCTGCAGCAGTAATTGTCAAGCACAATAATCCCTGTGGTGTTGCGGTTGGTTCAACTGTTTTTGATGCATATGTCATGGCTCGGGAAGTTGATCCGACCTCTGCATATGGTTCGGTAGTCTCATTCAACCGTGAAATAGATGAAGACCTTGCCGGAGAGATCTGTAAAACGTTTGTTGAGGTTGTTGTTGCGCCCTCTTTTACTCCTGATGCCCTTGCGATTATGAAAAAGAAAGATACCATGCGTGTCCTTGTCCTTCCACAACGGCAGGAATCTGATGAGATCCGGACGATTGATGGAGGAATTCTGGTCCAACGCACTCCGGTATACCAGGAGCACTGGGAAGTTATCACAGACCGGGATCCCACACCCGATGAGATGAAAGCTCTCCAGCTGGCATGGAAAGTCTGTAAACACACAAAAAGTAACACTATTATTTTTGCCGATCCAAGACACACGCTCGGTATAGGCGCCGGTCAGATGAGTCGTGTTGATTCAGCGAAGATCGCAATCGGGAAAGCCTGTGCCTCCCTCAATGGTTCAGCAGTTGCATCTGATGCGTTCCTTCCGTTCCCTGATACCCTGGAGGTTGCGGCAAACGCCGGGGCAACCGCTCTTATCCAGCCGGGTGGATCGATCCGGGATAAAGAAGTCATTGAAGCTGCAAACCGCTTGCATATGGCGATGGTTTTTACGGGTATACGCTACTTCAGGCACTGATTATTTCAATTATTTTCCTGTTTTGACTCTGAAAAAAAGATAAATTTATATTCTGCGAAGTTGTCATAGCTAATTTAAATCGTTTGTGGCTGATGAGGCTATGGATGATTAACAGAATCACCAATCAAGAGGTTTACTAGTATGGATTACGGAAGTATGGTTGGAGAATCCTTTGAGTATGCAAAGGAAGCAGTTGTTGGCAAGTGGAACAAATGGGTAATGCTGATCATAGCAACTATCCTTCTTGGTCTTCCTCTCATGGGGTATTCACTTAAAGTACTCAGGGGAGAAAAACCCGCACCTGAAGTCGATGACTGGGGGACACTCTTTATCGATGGTATCAAGTTATTTATCGTCTCGCTCATCTATGCAATCCCGATAATTATTGTATTCGCCATCCTCATGGTTGTCGGATTTGGAGCAGCAATGACGGGAGATCCCACTGCACTCATGGCAACAGCCGGTATCGCGATGATTGGTATGCTTGTCTGCTTTGTGCTTGCGATCATTATTGCAGTATTCGAAATTATCGGCGTAGTCCGCTTTGCACGGACAGGAAGTATTGGAGAGGCATTCAACTTCGGCGCAATCCTTGCCACAATCGGCAAACTCGGCTGGGTCCCCTACATCATTGCAATCGTAGTTCTCGGAGTTGTAGGTATTATCTTTGGGATCATCGTAGCAATTATCCAGTTAATTCCGATTCTTGGACTCCTCATCTACATCTGTCTTGTAGCTCCCTGGACTCTGTTCATCTCCCGCTATGTCTGTCAGCTTTACGATGCTGCCGGTGCGGCATAATTATTCAATCTTTTTTTTAATCATCCACTAAATGATCTGGTTGTTTTATCCCCCATGGGAAAAAACCAAGTGCCATTATCCTTTTTCCTGAATGCAGGATACAAACAATGTGAGGAATGATAATTTGGTAACTTCTGAAATTTATTTATCTATCTTCTAAAAAAAACGTTGTTGATATTGGGTATTCACTATGGTATAAGTGAACAGGCTTCCCATTAGCCTCACATAACCTTTTCATAACCCGAATTCAATCCTTTTTAAATATCCGGTGTTCTCCATGGATTTCGGTACGATACTTGATCAGACTTTTGCCTATACTAAAGATAGCGTCTGGGGGCATACAAAAAGGTGGCTCCTCCTTATCGGTTGTATGATTGTATTCCCGTTTTTCCTTGGATATATGGTACGAATTTACCGGGGAATCGTACCCGCCCCTGAGCCGGGAGAATGGGGGGCTATGTTCATTGACGGCCTTAAGTTACTTCTTGTTGAGGTTGTTTACGCAGCTCCGGTGATTCTGCTGATCATCATCGCGTTTATTCCCTTGCTATTAGCACTGGTTACCGGTGGAGCACCCCCCACGGATCCTTCAACTCTTACCAATGCACAGATCCAACAATGGATACGGGGTCATCCTGAATTTATCTCGGCGATTATCCTGATGATCATTCTCCTCTTGTTAGCGATTCTGTGTGGGATTATCATCTCCATCTTTTCATTTCTCGGGGTTGTCCGGTTCGCCCGGACCGGCAGCATGGCAGAAGCATTTAACTTTTCTGCTATTGTGTTGCATATCCACCAAATAGGATGGCTGAATTACCTGTTGGCCCTCCTTATGATCTGTGTGATTGGCTTTATTTTTGGTATGATCACCAATCTGTTCTCATCCATCCCTGTTATTGGGGATATTGTTGGCCTGATTGTCAGCGTCATACTGTATGTACCTTATCTCATCTTTACGAGCCGGTATGCAGCACTTGTATATAATGCCGGAGAAGAGATGACGATTACGGATTAGGGGTTCTGTTATACAACAAATCACACAAAATAATTCTCTAAAAAAAAACAGCGGGGTTGTCCACAATCCGGCCGGACATCGTGTTTTTTGGATAGAAAAAAAATTACCGGGTCAGACCGGTCAATTATCGCTGGACGGCCCCCATATTTGCCTGTTCAACCGTTTTTGCATACCGTGCAAGCACTCCCGTAAGTCTCCGTGCATGGGGTTTAAGAATTTTTTCCCGCTGTTCAAGCGTGGCTGGATCTACAAGGATATCAATCTTTTTTGCAAAGAGATCGATGGCAATTCGATCCCCTTCATGAACCAGGGCAATCGGTCCGCCAACTGCTGCTTCCGGAGCAACATGCCCTATGCACGGGCCCCGTGTACCCCCCGAGAACCTTCCGTCGGTGATGAGTACCACTTTTGTGTACCCCAGTCCCATAAGCGCTGAGGTGGGAGAAAGCATCTCAGGCATCCCCGGTGCTCCCCGGGGCCCTTCATACCGGATAATGATCACATCTCCTTCCCGGATTTCCCGGGCAAGAATCGCTTTCATGGCCAGACTTTCCCCATCGAAAACCCGGGCCATCCCTTCGTGCTTCCACATCTCCTTTGGTACAGCCGCACTTTTTACCACCGCACCGTCAGGAGCAAGGGATCCTGATAAAATTTTGAGTCCTCCTTGCAGGTTTATCGGGTTTTTTATACTGCGGATAATTTCATCATTCCTGATCCTTGCCTCTTTTGCAATCTGAAGGATTGTCTTTTCAGAAACGGTGATACTCTCATCAAGATATGATTCAAGTTGTCTCAGAACTGCCGGAATACCTCCGGAACGATGGAGTGTCTGCATTGAATGCGGACCGGATGGTTGCATAGAGCAGAGATGGGGAATTCCATCAGCAAGGGTACTGAAATCGTCAAGGGTGAGAGGAATATCTGCTTCTACAGCGATTGCCAGCAGGTGCAGGACGGTATTGGTCGATCCGCCTAGTGCCATATCCACCCGGATCGCATTCCGGAGACTCCCTTTTGTGATGATGTCCCGGGGCCTGATTCCTTTTTTCACTAGGGGCAGAATGGCTTCTCCGGTCTCCCGCGCCAGCCGTAGTTTTCCGGCATCGACTGCCGGTGTTGCAGCACACCCGGGAAGGGACATTCCCATGGCTTCCGTCATGCAGGCCATGGTATTTGCCGTGTAGAGGCCCTGGCAGCTGCCACATCCCGGCATGGCACACCCCTCAAGTTCGCAGAGTGCAGCCTCGCTCATGGTCCCTGCTGCTACCTTACCGACCCCCTCAAATACATCAATGAGCGAGAGGTCTTTACCATCCTGGAATCCGGAGAGCATCGGTCCCCCGGTAAGAACTATCGTGGGAATATTTGTCCGTGCTGCTGCCATCAGCATGCCCGGTACGATCTTGTCGCAGGTGCCCACACAGACAATGCCGTCAAACCGGTGTGATTCGGCCATCAGTTCAATCGAGTCGGCAATATTCTCCCGCGAAGGCAGCGAGTAGCGCATACCCTCATGGCCCATCGCAATCCCGTCACATATTCCGATAACTCCAAACTCAAACGGTACGCCGCCTGCTGCGGCGATACCCTCCCGGACTTTTTCCGTAAGCTGCCTGAGATGAATATGCCCCGGGACGATCGTATTATAAGCATTTGCAATTCCAATAAACGGCAGTCCCATCTCCCGCTCAGTGATCCCGAGGGATCGGAGGAGCGAACGGTTGGGTGCCCGCTGGTATCCGGTTTTGACTTCGTCGCTGCGCATATATTCTCACCAGAATAGTGGTGATGATTAGGTTCGCAGTATAACAATTATATCCCTTGTGGAAAAAAACCGGTTTGTGAATCTCTAAAAAAAAAAGGTTCCTATCCATAGGGATTTGGAGGTGGAAAAATCAGCAGGGGTCTTTTTAAGAGATTTATCCAATATGAGGACATCTCGTTCTGTTATTTGAACAAGATAACGGGGTATTTTCTAAAGCAGCATGATGGAAAAAATTTGTGCGAAAAACGGGGATTTCAGATATATAAAGACTTGATCTTCAACAATAATCCGTGAAATCAGGAGACTGACCGGATATTACTGTGGAAGATCTGACTAACGTTTTGAAAAACGCACAGAGGATTCAATCAGCGCGTGTACAAATGCAGGGGTGAAATATGCATGCGTATAGCAGCCGAGTACATGTTGCGAGATCAAACCGTCTTTTTCGCCATCGATACCTTTCCCCCGTCTCAGCCGTAATGCGTACCGGGCATCGCAAGAGGGATGCAACCGCGAATAATGAAATTCGTGACCGGTAACCGTTTGACCCGAGGGAAAAAACGCATGATTGCCTGTACCTTCCCCTTTCACATAACCCAGCGCCTGGATTCGGGGGGTCATCTCTGAACTGGCAGGGAGTATGCCGCACATACGGTGGCTTGTATCCGATCGAATCTTCTCGGTAAGGTACATCAGTCCGCCACATTCCGCATAAACCGGCATCCCCGAATCAGCAGCATTTTTCAGATCCCGCCTGCATCGGGAGGATTCGAGAGCCGGAAGATGGAGCTCCGGGTAACCCCCTCCGAGATATACAGCATCAACCTCCGGAAGCGGACCGGCGATAGGACTAAAAAAAACCAGTTCAGCTCCGGATTTTTTCAGGAGGTCAAGATTGTCCTGATAATAAAAACAGAATGCCGGATCGAAGGCTATACCAATTTTTGATTGGACCTGCGATCCAGATTCATCGGTATTGATTGCAACAATCAAAGGTGAAGCAAGGCGTGCGGCATCCAACAGGGCATCCAGATTACAGGTCTCTTCAATAATCTTTCCGAACTCCCCCATACCTGCCGATTCATGTGCCATCCTGAGACCCAGATGCCGGCTTTCTACAGCCAGTTCATCCTTCCGGGGAATAAATCCGAACGAAGGGATAGTTAAGGAGGGTTCAATCATCGACCGGTGCCTTATGCTTCCAATCCGGTTGAGGATCACGCCCTTAAACAGGAGAGTTGGATCATAGCGCATATAGCCATCAATCAGTGCATGGACGCTACGGGACATTCCTTTGGCATCCACGACAAGTACAACCGGGGCCTTGAGTATCCGTGCGATATGTGCCGTGCTCGCAATATCGGTACCGTCCACCCCGTCAAACATGCCCATGACACCTTCGATCACCGCGATATCTGCACCTTCTGTAGCGCGGATAAATGTGTCAATGCAACCCTTTTCACCCATCATGAACGGATCGAGATTCCGTGAAATCCTTTCACAGATCCGGGTATGATGGGATGGATCGATAAAATCCGGTCCTACCTTGAATGGCTGGACTTTCAATCCCCTGCGGGTAAGTGCAGCCATAATACCGCTTGCTATTGTCGTCTTACCACAACCGCTGTGCGTGCCGGCGATAACTATGCGGGGAACCGGATTCATGGAACACCTCCATTTTTTCCATCCGGCACTCCTGGCTCGGACTCAAGACGGTGTACGGGAATATGAACTCCGCTCTCCTCGCCATAGGCATCCACTCTCTGGTATACACGTTTGACCATGCTCTCTGCTGTCAGAATCAGGCAATTCTCTCCCAGCAGAGCTTTGAGGATACATTTATCGATAACGCCATAGGTAAAATCCAGGTGAATCCGAGAATTTTCCGCACTCAGCTTTGCCCGGGTGCCCATGGCTCCAATACAAATTCCCGTGTGCATCGATAACCATTCCGACAGATATTCCTGGTTGTCCATATCGACATTGCACACCGTAATTATTCCCTGCCGGGTATGGCTGCGGGAATTTTCAAACAGCGTCTCAAGGCAATGCATCATGTCCAGAACGGTCCGTGGTTTTTTACCCGGCAGGAGAAAACCCCTTTTCTGCAGTTCCCTGTGCAATTCAAGAAGGATCGGAAGGGACAGGTGAGCTGTACGAACGGATTCGGGATTGCCAAAGGCCACCTCAGGGATATCCTCATGGAGGATTTTTCCCCCAAGCATCAGTATGGCACGATCCGCCCATGGGTATACCAGTTCTACATCATGAGTGGAGATGATGATAGTCTTGCCTTCGTGATTCAGTTCATCGAGCAGTTCCATAATATCTTCAGATCCTGATGGATCAAGACCGCTCGTGGGTTCATCGAACACGAGCACATCCGGATCCATTGCCAGCACCCCGGCAATTGCCACACGTTTTTTCTCACCTCCCGAGAGCTGATGGGGAGGGCGCCGCTCAAATCCGTCAAGTCCGACATGACGGAGTGCCTTTGTTACCGCCTCCTTTACTTCTTTTTCAGGGTACCCCAGATTGATCGGGCCGAATGCCACGTCCTGGTAAACCGTCGGGGCAATAATCTGGCGATCCGGGTTCTGGAGAACGAAACCTACGCGTTTTCGCAGCATCCGGAGAGATGCGGTATCATACTGAATCGGGAGGTTATCAAAGAGCATCATGCCAGAGTCCGGACGTATCATACCATTGAACATAGTCAGGAGCGTGGATTTCCCGGCTCCGTTGGGTCCCACAAGAGCTATCTTCTCTTTCCTGCGGATATGAAAACTTATACCACAAATTGCTTCCATTCCCCGCGGGTAGCGATAACGGATATCGCGGGCTTCAAGTATGATGCTGCTCATGGTCCAAATCCTAAATTATGGTAATCGTTCCCGATACAATCACTACGGTTGTCGATAGCGTAAGAAATAGTACAACAGCAAAACAGGGAAATCGCTCAACAGGCCGGTTCTCCCCCAGCAGGGCAAATTTCCCGTTATAACAGCGTGCATCCATTGCCCGGATCAGGTCATCACCGGCATCCCAGCTGGCAATAAATGCAGCCCCGCATAAGGATGCAAAGGAATGCAGGGATTCGCGATACGTGGAATAGCCAAGACGCATGACCTGAGCCTGGTAAATCTGGATTACCTGATTCATGAGGATAAAGATCGTGCGATAAATGATCATCATCAGGTCAATTACTACTTCAGAAACCCTGCACTGGCGCAATACAATGAAAATATCTGTCATTGGCGTTGTCAGGGCAATAAAACACATGGCAGACATCCCGCCAATAACCCTGCAGAAGACAAACATTCCCTGGTTTATGCTCTCCCGGGTTACTGACAATGAAAAACCATTCACGATATCCCAATGCCAGAATATGTCGTGTCCGCCGGTTATGAGGACAATACCGGCAACACTCATTAGGGCAAACCCGACAGGGACCATAAAAAGTTCTGCATAGGTTTTCGCATCCACCCGTGCAAGGAGGAGGATCGCCCCGGTTATGAGAAGAGCTATAAAAAGCGGAGCAATATAACTCGTTGAGAGGAGACAGAGAAGAATGGCCCCAAGACCAGCGGCCAGTTTCAGGTAGGTGTTTACCTCACGGAGTCCGTTCTTCTGGGCAATATCTTCCAGAAGTTCCTCAAACATAGATAATAATCACTCTCTGTACCGATTATGCTTTCTTCTTCTGCCCCAGCCAAAAGCCAAATACGCCGCCGACCAGAATTCCGCCAACCGCTGCCTGGAGTGCAAACAGGCAGGACTCGATCTCAGCGCTGGGGGGTCTCCACTGAGATATAAGCGGTTGGAAGTTTTCCACAGGGGTTCCGGAAATCTTTGCAATGAGTTCTGATCCCACCGCATCAGAACCGACAAATTCAGCCCCGCTCAGAGTTGAACCTGTATACAGGAATATCCCGCAAAAAGCCACAATTGCAATCACGGTGAGGATTTCAAGCATATATCTGGATTTCACGAGATCTCATCCCGTGCAGAGTCGATCTGTTCTTTGGAAAAAATGTTCAATCGTATCAGGATATCCGGTTTGAGGGCTACGATGTATTTGAATACCAGTGCAAGGACAATGCCTTCAACAATGGCAAGGGGAACCTGGGTAACGGCAAATATACCCAGGAACAGGATGAATGAACTGATATAACCCCCGGTCTCTGCCGGATATGCCAGTGCCAGTTCAAGCGAGGTTGTTACATAGGTAAACATATCTGCCAGAGCAGTCACCAGAAAAACCGTAATGTAGATATTGACGGAGGTGTTGCGAAGAAGCCGGTACACTGAATAACCCATAAGAGGGCCGACGACTCCCATGGATACGATATTGGCTCCGAGAACTGACAGTCCCCCATGTGCCAGGAAAAGGCTCTGGAACAGGAGCACTATTGCACAGACTACTGCAGTGATCCAGGGGCCAAATGATATAGCCGAGAGCCCGGTGCCGGTAGGATGCGAACAACTGCCTGTAACGGACGGGAGTTTTAACGATGAAAGGATAAAGACGAATCCTCCTGTCACCCCCAGCAGGGGAAGCGCCTCCCGGTCAGATGCAAGTACTCGTTTCAACTGATATATGCCCAGCAGGAGGCAGGGAATGGCTGCAATCCACCACACCAGACACCACTGCCAGGGTAAGAAACCTTCCATAATATGCATAAAATCACCCGTTGGATTTTCAATGATATCGAATCAGATTTACTTGATTTAACTCAATTTTATTTGCATTAAATCGTTGTCGCGACCCGTATTAATATTTTTTGACATTGGCCGGATTGGACGAAAAAAGCAGATACTGCATCAAATATCAAGGTTATTGATGGAAGTAATAAAAAAGAGTTTTATTCAGAGGATTTATTCAGAGGTTTTGTCTCTTCGTGTTTCAAGCCACTGGGTAAACTGCCCCATAATGGAAAGCACTGCCGGCATAATGAAGATAGCACCGAGCAATGAAAAACCCACAGCAATTAAGGTAACAATACCAAAGTTGCTGATGATCGGGAAGCTTGCAAGGCAGAGTGCCGAGAACCCGAAAAATGTTGCGAGCCCGGAAACGGTAATTGCAGTACCGATTTTCTGCACACTTTCCTGAATGGCTAATATCGGGTTGTGGAGACGCTCTTCTTCCTCTGCATATCGTTCCATCACCAGTATGGTATATTCAGCTGCCACACCAATCGTCATGGATCCCATGGTTGCCGTCATCGGGGTGTACGCAATGCCAAGCAGATACATTGCTACTGCGTTCCATCCAACAATCGCAATAATCGGAATGAGCGGAGATACCGCGTGAAAATGCCGGTACACTAAAACGAGATAGATGAAAACAAGCACAAATCCTAACAGGGTCATCTCATCCTTTGAAGAGGAGAGATCGTGCATCAGGGACGTGAAAAGTTCGAAACTTCCCGTAGGCTGCACCGTGATACCAACCGGGGGTTGAAGGAATGCAATATCCGAGATAATCTGTTCTTTTAAGGATGCCTGCTGGGTAGACTGGAGTTTTACGGTACCGAACTGGATCACCGCATCCATAGAGCCGCTCAGGTAAGGTTTTTTAACCTGTGCAGGAATCTTTTCCAGAACCGTATCGAGCTGGCTCTGGGTTTCGGGCATTACCCCATTGTTATAAGCAACTACATACGTGACAATGCTTGTAGCCCGGGTAAGTTCTGCATGATGGCTGAGCTCATAGTCCTGGAATTTTTTCATCCATAGCAGGGTGTCAAGATCGGTTACCCTCGGTCCTTTGACATAAATTGCAGCAGAGTTGGTAGATCCTATAACCCTGCCCACCTTGTCCATCTGGATCTTTGCCGGCATATCACTCGGCACGAATGCATTTTCATTGGTCTCAATGGTGATAATTGCATCGAGCTGGAAACCAATGACTGCAATGAGTCCCACCACAAGAAGAATGGGCACCGGGTTTTTCGCTATCTTCATGGATGTTTCGGTCAGGAAATGCGCATAGGAAAATGAACTTTTCCGATTTCTGCTTTTTTTGGGGGACGGGATCTCATCGGTAAGCGATTCACAGGCACCTTCACCTACAGCGTAACAGACCGTGGGTGCAGGACCTTTAGGTTTGTAATTGAGGAGAACAGCAATCGTAGGCATTCCGATAAGAGAGATACAAAAACAGGTCATCACCCCTATAATCGATACCAGTCCGAACGATCGGATCATAGGGACCGGGGAGATGAACATAGCGACAAAACCCATGCAGGTTGCAAGCATCGCATACATGACTGCCGGACCCGTCCGGGTAACCGTGATAAAAACCGCATTGTCAAGGGATCCCTTTCGTGCTTCTTCATCAAAGCGGGCATGAAACTGGATGGCATAATCGATCCCAAGACCGATAAGCACCGGAAATGCGCCCACAACTGCCATGTTCAGCTGAATACCGGCCAGTCCCATGAGTCCTAATGATGTTATAAGACCCACTCCGACGAGTGCTACGGGCATGAACCTGTAACGGACATAGGCAAACAGGATTCCCATGACAATGATCATCAGCACCATTGCCGCGCCGATAAGCACGCCCATGTCTTTACCCAGCGAGCTCGACATCTCTTTTGAAAAAGCCGGACTGCCGGTTACGGTTACTTTTGTTCCGGGGGTTGGATCCGACGTGGAGACAACCTTCTGGACATTTGCAAGAGCACCATTCCGGACTTTTTCTGACAGGCCCTCATCAAGCTGGATCTGGACCAGGGTCATGACATTTGAAGGTACGGCAGTTTTCTTAACTTCAGGGGGAATGGTGATAACTATCGCATCGATCTCTGCTTTTGAAGGGGGAAGTTTTCCCCCATTGGCGGATTTGAGAAGATCTGCAATCCCGTTGACTGACTTGATATTCTGTTGTTGCCGGATCGATGCCTCAAGGTTATCAATATAGGTCAGAACATCCGGATTGAGAGGGTCATTGGTCTCAATAATTAGGATTAAGGAATCGGACTGGAAGGCATCAGTATACCGGGTATTGAGAATGCCTTTTTCAGAGGTTTTATCCAGATATACCTCCGTCCCGGTCTGCATGCTGATAAAAGTCATGCCATATAACGCAATACAGAAAACAACAACGAGAAGCCCGGCAACCAGTGCAGGGCGACGATTGATGGTGTCTGCGATCCCTTCAAATATTGTTTCTATCATGTTTTTTTCACCATCTTTTCGGATTGGAGAGATTTTGTGTCAGGACGTTGCCGGGTAATCCGGATTTAATTGTCATACGATAATTTTCAAAGGAAAAATCACAAAAAAACGTACACGTCAAAAAATTATTTCTTCTTCCGGAAATGGTAAACCAGGTAAGCTGCACCTATGATGACGGCAACGATAATGGATACGTAGATAGGATTGGAAAGAACAGCAGTTGCACCCGCAGGAGCGGTTACATTTACCTTGATTTTCATGGTGTCAGAGATATACGTGTTATCGAGTTCATCCCGGTACCGTATTTCCGAGTCAAGACCATATCCCTTAAGAGTTGCTGAACGATCAACACTCATGACATACGACACAATCCGGGATTCCCCGGGCTTAAGATCCCCGATATACGCTATATCGTCATTACTGGTAAAGGGATCAACGGCACTGATCCGTGCCTGTGCGCTTTTCACCGTCGTATCACCGGTATTTTTATATTCCACGGTGATGACTTTCTTATTTCCGGGATTCATCTCTGCCGGAGGAGATATAACGGCAAAATCCGCCTTGCCGCCAACAGATATCCCGATGGTATCACTTCTTGAGGTGACAAAATCCCCCTCATTATTCTGGTAGACTACAACCACGTCAACCGGATAGGTCTGTTTTTGAGCATCGCCAGAAACGGATACTTTATACCGGCAATCCACCGTACTTCCGGGAGGGAAATCCCCGATATATACGCTGCTGTCAGTAGGGATGACAGGGCTGTTACCATTTCTGAGTATTTTTACTATGGATTTCGAACCACTGTCAGATCCGGTATTCTGAATTTTCAGATTTACGTATCCCTCTGTTCCTACATTCAGGTGTTCCGGAACTGCAGAAAGAACATCGATTGAAACATCCGGTCGGATTTTTATGGGTATGCTGATGGACTCGTTGACCGTTTTGTACGAATATGCAATGGTATCAACACCATACTGTTCAGCAGTATACAGGTACGTATAGCTGATGTTAAGGGGCAGATTGTAGGTTCCCGCAGGAGCATCGGCATTTATTTTGGTGGTAAAAAGAGCATTTGCACTGCTTGCTCCTTTAAGATCGCCCAGCATCTGGGGATCGGATTTGACAACCAGGGGCGCACCCCCTGATTGCAACCTGACGGTCACGAACTTTGCAGTGTTCGGGAGATCGTCACGGTCAACAATGCCGGACTGGATAAATTTGTACTCGTTGAGCCCGGTATTTTCGATCACAATGGTCATCTGGACCTCTTTACCGGGACTGAATTCATTGGTACCCGAGATATATGCTGATAACTCCGGGCTGCCGGCCATATATTTGGTTCCTGCCATTGCAGGTGCAATCAGGCTTGTACAAAGAATGAGTAAAATGCATACGATTTTGACATAATTCGCCATCAGTTGATCCTCTCAGTATTCTTCCTTTTTCCACACTATGGTTTTTGCGTTCTTGTATCAGTACTGCCGGCGCTATACCTTTTGTGAACACCGTTGATGTGGTATAATGAACGTATGATAGATATTTATACATTTTGTCTATATGTAACCCATATTGGTTACACACAAGTGAAACCTTTATGTGTTACATAAACCAAAGGGAATAAGAAATAAACGGAAGCTACTAAAAAAAATGGAACAGTTTCAAGAAGAACTCATTCAGATAAAAGAGATCTTAAAGAATTCCCCCCAGGGGATGAGTGTGACGGAAATAGCACGTGCACTGAACAAGAATAAACACTCTGTGGGACATTATCTTGGCATTCTGCAGGTATCCGGGCATGTCCAGATGCGCAATTACGGGAAAGCAAAAGTCTTTTCACTCTCTTCGAGAGTCCCTCTGGATTCCCTGTTGGGATACACAGAAGATATGATTATCGTTCTCGATAAGGATGAGCGTGTTGTCAGAATCAATGAGCCATTTCTCGCATCCATTCAAAAAAAACGAACGGAAATTCTTGGACACCTTTTTTCTTCCCTGGACCTGAAGGGGACATCTGCTGAAGGGATTATTGAACAGCTGCAGCAATCCCTGAAAAACGGTATTTTGGATCAGGAGATTGAGATAAAAAAACCCGTTCTGAAATTTTATCGCCAGAAGATTCTTCCTGCAGTTTTTGATGACGGCAAACAGGGAATGATCATCATCATCGATGACATTACAGCAAAAAAGACTGCTGAACTCGCATTACGTTCGAGCGAAGAGAAGTTCCGCCTCATGGCAGAAAATCTCCAGGACGGGATAATCATCAACGAGAATGGCAGGATCATCTATGCAAACAACCGGGTCGAAGAGATCTTCGGGTACTCCCACGATGAATTATCTGCCCTCTCACCGCCCGATCTTGCTGCCCCGGAAGATAAAAAACGGGTCAAAAAAATTATTGAAGACTGTCTTATTTCCCGGAATATCCCTCCCGATCTCAGGTTCTGGATTGTGAGGAAAGACGGATCGCGGCGATATATCTATAACCGGATTACATCAATAGAACATGAAAATTCCCTGTTACATTATATCATCATTACCGATCTCACCGATTGGAAAATTGCCCAGGAAGCACTGGAAAACCAGCTGGGTTTTTTACAGCATATGATCGACACCTTCCCCAGTCCTTTTTTTTATATGGATATCAAGGGCCGGTACCTTGGATGTAACCTTTCGTTTTCCCAGCTTATCGGAAAGAGTTTTATTGAGATTAACGGCAAAACAAGTGATGAGTTCCTGGTACCGGAAGATGCCGGCGTGCTCAACGCCCACAATGGCGATCTCTTAAAAAAAACAGGACTGCTGACCTATTCAGGTACGGTCACCCTGTCCGGGAAAACAAGCCAGACTATCACCATCCAGAAATCCATATTTTCAACCAAAGACGGGACCACTGCCGGTATTGTAGGGCTGATCCTGTTCGATAAGGAGAGGTAAAAAAAACTCACCCTCTCTTAAAAAACTTAATTACCAGTAAATACTTAACTATTGTCTGATGAAACAATTGCTCGGTTATTGTATCGTGGGGATTATGGTGATTCTCTCTGTCAGCCTGACCGGATGTGTGGCTCCCCCCACAGAACAACAGGTTACGCCGGCGGGAAATTACGATCCCAATCAGGTTGCCTCTTCAGGAACTGCTGCACCTGGTAGTTCAAATTTTGTAACGGAAGTCACCCCATTTGTCATAGTCACGCCGGTCGATACCCGGGCAACTTATACTGCCCTGGCTCAAACAACCCCGATTCCTGTTGAAAAAAGTTGCCGTATCTATACAAAAACCCAGACCTATGCGTATAACGGATCTGCATTCACTTTCGACCTGAAAAATCCACCCATGCTCATCAATTATTCCGTAATTCCCACGAATTATACCAAGAAACGCGAAGTAAGCTCAAGAAGCGGGAGTAACAACGATATCGTCGTATCTACCGACATGTACAGCCCGAATTCGTGGCTGGAGATTACGATCAGAAACAAGACCACGGGTGAGATTTACCAGCAGGATGGTTTTGGGAAAGATCACAACACCTATCTTAAAAATATCTTAAAAGTCAGCAAACAAGGTGATTTACTCATTGAAATACAGGGTAACCTGATCACTGCTACCGTTGATTTCTGGGTGAAACCCGATGTAAATTTCGATAGCCCCGAGCAGATGAATTCAACAGTCTGTACGGAAATAGAACAGACCCGGGTAAGTCTTCCCTATGCTACCTTGACCCCGACTCCAACCTGGACCGGCTGAAATAATTTTTTTTGTTACATTCCCTGTATCCTTTTTTTTTAACTATTCTGAAGTACCCGGTATTTTTTACCAGGCCTGTTTTTCTGTAAAGACCCGCCGGATTTTCCTTGTACATCATACCTCCTCTATGCAATGAGCGACAAACCGGGGATTTCCCCGGTGCCAAAAAACGGTGAGTTATTTAAGCG
>JANXYM010000003.1 GCA_025350045.1 Methanomicrobiales archaeon
CTCCACTCTTTGCGGGTACTTTCCATGCCTCCCTTACGAAGGCGTACATCGATTTTACCATGGTAATCACCTAAGGTTCGGCTCATTGCTGAGCTACATTCCTTTTCATCGGGACGGATCCCGTATGCCTGTATAGATAGGGTGGACGGATATTAAAGAACTGTGGCAAGAGGCTTTGCCGGCATCGGCCCCCATCTTGAACTATCAGGGCAACAGCAATAATGGTTAACGGCCACTTTTACTTATAGAACTATCATGGCGGAACATTTGAAATATTTCAATAAAAGATCTGTCATCATCATTCTCATCGTTTTCATCAGATTTTTCATTCTTTTTTCCGGCTGCATTTTACCGAACCAAAAATTATTTACCAAACCAGCCCTCGTTCCGCAATTACTTGATGTAACTCATACTATGACACCACGCACTATTCCGACTCCTACTTCTCTAAATTCTGGCGAGGCATTTTGGATTCGGATTGATCCATTCCGTAATTTTGAAACGGATGCATCATTTACTATTATCGGATCTACTCTCCTCGTAATCCGGGGAACTACGAACTACCCTGAGGGTACGATGTTGCACTATGTGATCCTTGAAGAACCCGGGAAACTGCAGAGTATGAGAGTAACCGGTCCCTGAACCGCCGCGGAGGCGCCCCTTCGGGGGCGGCGGCACTAATCATTTTTGGGGGTATGGGGGTCTCAACCCCCATCTTGAATACCGATAAATAACCTGATTTAAAAATTAGCAGATCCTACTTCCCCTTCTTCTTCTCAATCACGCGGATATCCTCAATCCGCGTCACCGGATACTGCCCGTTCTCATCTTTCTCGGCCGACTTCACCATATCCCAGACGGTCAATAATGCAACCGACACGCCCGTTAAAGCCTCCATCTCGACCCCGGTCTTGCCGGTCATCTTCACGACAACCATTGCCTCGATGAACCCGTCGCCTTCGGTAAAGTCCACGGCAACCGAGCTGATGGGGATAGGATGACACATCGGGATGAGGTTCGATGTGTTCTTGACAGCCATGGTCGCCGCGACCCGTGCCGTGGCAAGGACATTACCCTTGACAACCTTTCCCTCCCGGATAGCGGCAAGAGTATCCGGCCGGAGGTATATCTTCCCCGAAGCAACTGCCTCGCGGGTCACGTCACCCTTCCCGCTGATATCCACCATCTGTGCCTTGCCATCCTGTATATGTGAAAATTCTGCCATTTATCCACCTTTTCCGAACAGTATTGCCGGAATCCTGTCTACGAGATCCGATGCCAGCATCCCGCCCCCGCGTTCCGCTGCCACCCGCTCTCCCGCCCTACCATTCACGTACGCAGCAATGCTGGCGGCATCGAACGCGGGCAGGTGCACGAGGAGAGCGCCGGCGATCCCCGCGAGCACATCTCCCGTTCCTCCCACCGTCATCGCGGGGTTCCCGGTCCGGTTGAACCGCACCCGGGTGCCATCCGTGATCACATCGATATGACCCTTGAGCAGCACCGTCCCACAGATACCTGCATTCCGGGCAACATTGGCACGCCCGATCGTATCACCGGGCAGGGTTATTCCGGTAATCCGGGTAAATTCCCCGGCATGCGGGGTGTAGATCGTCTCTTCCTGCGCAGCCGGCAGAGGGAGCCGGAGGGCATCGGCATCTAATACCGCACGCTTGCAGTGCGGGGCAATGGCCGTGACCACCGCATGGCTCTCCGTGCCGAGCCCGTTCCCGCAGACAACCACATCCGCACGTTCAGCTAGGGCAATCAGGCGATCAGTATGTTCCACGCCAATCTTCTTTCCTTCAAGACGTTCATAGATCAGGTCGGGTACCGGTTCAAAGACCGGCGATGCAATCCGGACTATATCGGCACCCGCCCGCAATGCCCCGAGGCCGGCTAGGTAAGGAGCCCCCTGGTACGGCCCGCCGCCGATCACCAGCACGTCGCCCCCTACTCCCTTGTGTGCCTTACTCTGGCGTGGCTGAGTCAGGGTGAGATCACCGGGGCCGACACAACACTCCGCTTCAATCGGAATGCCGATATCGACGACCGTTGAACCTTCTACTTTTGCCCGGTGGAATGCGCAGATCTGATACGCACGCATGCCCGGCGTTGGGATATCAGCAGCAATAATCTTCGCAGGCGAGGCATTTGCGAGCCCAACGCATGTCTTCAGCGGTTCCCGGAGTTCACCGGACGCGCCGATACCCAGCAGTGCGTCGATGATTACATCGGCCGTTTCGAACAGGGTTCGCAATGCTTCAAGGTCATCCCGGCAGGTGAACGGGTGCAACCCGACACGGCAGCGTTTCAGTGCAGCAAGCTGGTGCCCGCAGGAAGCGCTTCGTTTCCCCAGATCGAGATAGCACACATCGGTATCCACTCCATGCTGGAGGTGCCGGGCGGCCACCATCCCGTCACCTCCATTATTACCCCTGCCACAGAGCACGAGCACCCGGGCGGGCCTTGAGGTAAGAGTTATCTCCGCAAGCGCTCTTCCGGCGCTCTCCATCAGCTGGAGCCCGGTCACCCCGAGCGCAATGGCATTATTGTCCACCGCACGCATCCGGGCCGGGCTGATGATGCCCGCCTCAGGATACCCATCGAACGTAAACGGCTTCATATCCCTGCACTCTTTTCCCGTACAATTGATGTGTAGGTAGTCCCTAATAATATGCAATGGGTTTTTGCGATGATGTGAAAGCAGCCGTAGAGCAGATCGCGGGTGCGCCCGGGATTACCATCATCTCGCACATCGACGCTGACGGTATCTCGTGCGAGGCGATCCTCTCGCAGGCAATCTCCCGGCAGGGAATTAAGGTAAAGTCGGTCTTTGTCCGACAACTCGAACCGCTGACCATGCCGCAGGTGCCTTCGGACAATACGCTCAAGGTTTTTTCCGATCTTGGCGCAGGACAGCAGAACCTTTTTCTGGAACGCGGCTTTACCGAAAAAGAGGTGCTCATCGTGGACCACCACGTGAGCCAGCCCTGCGAGCGGCAGTACACGCAGGTGAACTGCCTCCCCTATGGCCATGACCGGATGAGCGCTGCCGGCGTATCGTACCTTATCGCAAAGCAGCTGGACCCGGCAAATGTCGATCTCGCCAAACTTGCCATTGTCGGCAACGTGGGCGACATGATGGCCCGGGAGAAGTGCGGGCTCGTGGGCCTTGCGCGCGATATCATTGTCGAAGACGGGGTGCGCCACAGGAATGTCGAGGTACGCAAAAAAGATCTCAACTGCTATGGCACCGCTACGCGCCCGGTGCACCTTTCACTTGCTTATAATGACGATCCGTTCATCATAGGGATCAGCAACAATCCCGAGGGCGCCCGCCAGTTCTTAAAGAAACTCGGCATCCGGCAGCAGACGGAGAGCGGCCGCTGGTATGTCTGGGAAGAAATATCCCAAGAGGAGAAGCGCATCATCATCTCGGCGCTGGCCGAGCAGTTGATCGCAAACGGGGACAAGGTGGACCGGCTCTTTGCCGAGACCTATGGGTTCCCGGATGAGATCCCCCGCACACCACTGCGCAATGCCCAGGAATACGCAACCATGCTCAATGCCTGCGGGCGCTGGTCAAAGCCGCAGATTGGGGGGGCCATCCTGCGCGGGGATAGAAGCACAGCCTACCGCGAAGCAGAGCACATGCTCAAGAACCACCGTGCCATCATCAGGAACCTGCTCGAGTACATCATCGACACGGGTGTCAAGGAACTTGACAATCTCCAGTACCTCCACGTAGGCGGGCGTTACCCTGATACCATTGTAGGTATTGGTGCCGGTATGGCACTCTCGAAACTCAATGCAAAAAAACCAATCCTGATCCTGTGTGAAGTGCCTGAGGATACCAATCTTACCAAGGTATCCATGCGGACTACCGAGCGCGTGGTGGAACAGGGAGTCGATCTCCAGCAGGCGCTCAACTGCGCTTCGGCAGAGTATGGCGGCGGGGGCGGGGGCCACAAGATCGCGGCGGGCGCGTATATCCCGAAAACAGCAGAAGAGGAGTTTGTTAGTCGTGTCAACAGGATACTCGGAGAACAGTTCGCTGCGGCGGGTCCAGGTAATCGCTGATCACCAGTTCGGCGGATTTTCTGGAACGGGACTCTTTCCCGAAGGCTGCGAGTTCATCTACTCTACCACCGGGCGTATCCGGCAGATCGGGTTTGGCGGTGTGCGTCTCGCAACCGTCAGGGCTTCGGATGGAAGGCTGACGCTGGGTATTGAGGGGGCAAAACGCCTCCAGGACTGCCTGCCTGCGCCGGCATACCGTGTGATCATCAGGGAAGATGTCACAGAGTTTGTGGCAAAGGGCAAGAATGCGTTTGCAAAACACGTGATTGCAGCAGACCCGGCAATCCGCGCGGGCGATGACGTAATGGTCGTTGCAAGCGAAGATCGCCTGATTGCGTGCGGCGCTGCGGTAGTGTCGGGCACAGAAATGCTTGCATTTAATTATGGTGTAGCGGTAAGAGTACGGCAGGGTAGTGAGAAAGATGCTTCCGGGAAATATCAATCCACGCCAGATGAAGGCGATGATGAAGAAGCTCGGCATGAATGTCGAGCCGATTGAAGACGTGCAGAGTATCGTGATAAAGACCCCGAAAGGCAACTATGTCTTTGACTCGGCAGAGGTCCAGGCAATGACCATGCAGGGCACCACCACGTACCAGATCACCGGCGATATCCGGTTTGAACCGGCTGCGACCGAGATCCCAAAAGAGGATATCACAATGGTGGCGGCCTCGGCAAAAGTCTCTGAAGAGAAGGCAAAAGAAGCTCTTGTAGCGACCAAGGGCGATATCGCTGAAGCGATCATGCACCTCTCCAGCTCATGATTGAAGCTGGCGATCGTGTACTGCTCGCAGGCGAGGGCAGGGAATTCTGGGTCAAGGCAGGGCCGGGGAAACTCGGTACCGACAAGGGCCAGATCGAGCTCGAGTCCATGGTTGGGAAATCCGGTGGCGATATCATCACCACCCATAGCGGTGCAGAGTTTACCGTCCGTATCCCGCGCCCGACCGATTTTTTCGCGTATGGCAAGCGGTCAGGAGCCCCGATGCTCCCGAAGGATATCGGGCTGGTCATTGCCTATACCGGCATGAACCACAACGATGATGTGCTCGATGCCGGCACCGGCAGCGGGATTGCCGCGATCTACTTTGGCGGCGTGGCAAAGACCGTAAAGACCTACGAGGTCCGCCCGGAGTTCTCCACGCTCGCGATGAAGAACATCACTGAATCGAAACTCACGAATGTGGAAGCCGTGGCCGCTGACTTCCTTGCAGCGGAAGGGAGCTATGATGTGGTGCACCTCGATTTGCAGATCCAGCACGAACATGTGAGACATGCATTTTCGCTCCTCAGGTCAGGCGGGTATCTCGCGTGCTATACTCCGTTCCTGGAGCAGATGGCAATTGTAGTCGATGAGGCTACCCCGCTGTTCCGCGAGGTTCACACCCATGAACTGATCGAGCGGGAGATGACCCGGTCCAAGCGGGGGACCCGGCCTTCTACATCGGTGAGTCACTCAGGGTATGTGACGATTGCGAGGAAATAGGGAAAAGAATGCGGTAGGTACCAAGAATACGGACAATCAGACTTTTTGATAAAGCGCCGCACTCCGCTCAATCTTCTTTTTTACCGTATCCCAGCTCTTTGTGATCAGGAAACTCTCCTCAATGTACCCGATAACTTTGACAAATTTCTTCATCGGGAACGCCATTGTAATAACATCGAGCGGTACGCAGGGACGGGCTGAGGGATCGAACATGCCCAGTACGACCTTGGGGTCTTCTTTCTGCTGTTCGAGCCACGGATAATAGATGATCGAACTGCACCCGGCTCCCATGGGGCAGATGACCCCGTTGGGATCGCCCTGGTCGAAATTCGCGAGGGTGAAAAGTCCGCTCATAACTTCAGGTCGGGCAAAGAAGATCACTCCTTCAGGATTGTCCTCTTCAGTCAGCTGGTCCCAGCGGGTAATAACGAGATCCTTTCCCTGCGATGAGAAGAACGGGATCTGCTTCTCCCAGGCATCAACAATCTCCGGCGTCTGTTTGTACCGCTCTCCTTCCACACCGCCCGGTTTCCCGCATGAGAGGAAATACCGGAAGTCCGGTGGCCGCTGGTTGGAATAGCCTGTGTACATAAGTCCACCCCGACAGGTAACGGACCGTGCATTCATGGTGATGGGGGTCCCGTTCCTGGCACGGCCGATCTGGCAGATGAGACAGCGCCAGCCATCCGGTGGGGGAACTTTTTTGGCAGTGCCGGATGGATTCCTGAATTCAAACGTGATCGGCAGTTCTGTGCCGGGAAAATAGTTCTGCCATAATGCCGTGAAGCGATCGCGGAGATCGGTGTCCATATATGCCAGTGTTCCTCATGGGGATTTAAGGTAATCCCTCACCGGAAATGGGGTTCGGCGGCGGAAGTGGCTACGAGACGGATGAGCATACTAAAAGAGGAAAGGAATATCCCATGGATCTATCGTTTGAACTCTTTACCGTTCCACCATCGCATGCCCGTTCTTGTCGCCCCGCCCGATTCCCTTGTATACGAAACCTTCGCGGATGTAGACGTCCGGGTCAATGAAGTTCCGCCCGTCAACAATGACCGGGTGCTTCTTTCCGGAGAGCTGCTTGAGTTCGAGTGGCTTCAGGGTCCGGTACTGGTGATGGCCGGCAAAGATCACAATCGCGTCGGCATTCTCAATTGCCTCTTCAACAAAGGGAACCATCGGCACACCGGGATAGTCCGCGACATAGGGATCGTGGACAGAGACAATCGCACCCTCGTTAACAAGGAGATCCCTGTATGGTTCAGAGGGGGTATTGCGTGTATCATCGGAATTGGCAAGAAATGCCCAGCCAAGGAGCGCTATCTTTGCGCCTTTCAGGGAAACTCCCGCACGCTGCAGGGCGCCTTTTGTGAGCCGGAACATATGGGTCGGCATGAAATCATTGATGTGCCGTGCAAGCACGTAGAGCGACGGTTCGTCTGCCGGGTAATCGAGCATCCCCTTTCCCAGCTGCCGGACTCCGCGTTCAAGATGGTAAGTATCCTTGGTCAGGCAGTGTCCCCCGACACCGGCACCAGGCCAGAGCATCGCACGGGTGATACCTTCGCCTTTGAGGCTGTCGATTCCGGTCCGGACATCATAGACATTGATGCCCATTGCCTCACAATAGAGTGCCAGCTCGTTGATCGCAGCAATCTGGAGATCCCGGAACGTATTCTCCGCAGTCTTGGTCACTTCAGCGGCGGTTGCTGACATAGGGATCACTTTTCCCCGGGTCAGAACGGGGGCATACAGTTCAGTTGCCCTCTGCGTACTGACTTCGTCTATGCCGCCCACAATCCGGTCGTGTTCACGGATATTCCGCAACAGTCTCCCGACCATCACCCGCTCGGGTGCATGTGCCAGGGCAAAGTCCACACCCGCTTTAAGCCCGGACTCATTCTCAAGGAGCTCTCTGGCGATCCCAATAGTGGTCCCGGGGGTGATCGTGGATTCCAGCACCACGAGCATCCCGGGCTGGAGGTACAGGCCCACATTCTTTACTCCCTCCATCAGGGCAGAGAAATCCGGCAACAGGTCTTCCTTGTTCAGGAACGGCGTCTGGATCGAGATCGTTACCGCATCGAGTTCTGCGATCTTGGAGAAGTCAGCAGTGCAGATAAACTTCTGTGCGGATGTCACTTTCTGCAATAATTCTTCAAGCCCCGGTTCCTCACCTTTGAGCGGGCTCTCGCCCCGGTTGAGCATGGCAATCTTGTAACCCGACGAGGCTGAATCGCGCTGGAACCCATAGACCCGCTCGTACTGCGGCACATCGGCAAAGAGAGCTGCAGCAGGGATACCCACGTATCCCATGCCAAGTACACCGATTTTTTTTATCGGCCCTTTTTCTTTAAGGACTGCATCAAGCGTCATTTAATAAACACCCTTGAGATCTATTTTGCCAGTCCAGCCTGGATCTCTTCACAAATATGCAGGTTGTGGATGGCCTGTTCCGGTGTGATGGGGAAGGGGCGGCCGTGTTCCACACATTCGATGAATGTGGCAAGCTCGCGTTTGAGCGGTTCGAGCTTGTTGACCATCACCTTCTCGATGATATTCTCCTGCACGTACCGTTCAGCCTCGAACAAATACTGCCCCGGCTTGCGATAAATGGTCACTTCCTGCGACATGAAGTCACCTTCAATGGTAAACTCCTCTTCCTCAATATAGATCATGCGGATCTTCTTGGACGATTTCCGGCTCGCTGAGAGCGAGACCGGCACATTCCCGCATCGCATCAGCACGCTGCACACATCGGCATTACCGGCACTGCATAGTTCACCGGGAGACGAAAAGAAGAGGTTGAGCAGGATATCGATATCGTGGATCATCAGATCCTCGATCACCGTACTTCCGGTAACCCGGGCGGATGCGGGATTGTGCCGTTTCATCTCGACATAGAGCGGTTTTTTTACGATCTTCCTGATCTCTTCGACAATCGGGTTGAACCGTTCGATGTGACCAACACCAATCGTGATCCCTTCCGGGGCCGTCTGCATGAGCTCGGTTGCATCCTTTGCAGTGGCACAGATCGGTTTTTCGATCAGCACGGATTTGCGGGCAGAAAAAACCTGCCCTACAACCTGCTTATGGAACGGTGTAGGGACGCAGACACTTACCGCATCCGAATTCGCCAGCAGTTCATCGACTGAATTATAGACCGTTACCCCGTGTTTTTCCCCTATCTCCTTTGCCCCGGCAGTGTTCAGGTCAAAAACACCCACGGCATCCACGCTTTTCAGTTCAGAATAAACCCGGACATGGTTCTTTCCCATCGCCCCCACACCGATCACACCAACGTCCATTCACTTCACCCGGTTGATCGTATCACAGATAAAGGCAAGCTCTTTCTGGTCAAGCAGCGGGTGCACCGGCAGGCTCAGCACGGATGAAGAGAGCTGGGTTGAGACAGGGCAGGGATCCGGATAATTCGTAAGCCCGAACAACGGTTGCCGGTGTATGGGTATGGGATAATGCACCGCCGATCCAATCCCTTTTGATTTTAAGTAATCGATAAAAGCATCGCGCTTCATCGGGAACTCATCCGTAAGACGGATCACGTACTGGTGGTAGACATGGTGCATACCGGGCGCAACATAGGGGGCGATCAGCCCTTTTACGGACAGGTTCGCATGGTAGAAGTCCGCATTTTTCCTTCGCCGCAGGTTGAACTTCTCCAGCTTCTTTAACTGGACAATACCCAGTGCCGCTGCCATATCCGTCATGCGGTAATTGTAGCCAAGCCGGGTATGGACATATTTTTCGCTCTGCCCATGATTGATGATCAGGCGCAGGCGTTCAGCATATGCCTTCTCGCTCGTAGTGACCATGCCCCCTTCACCGGTAATCATGTTTTTTGTAGCATAGAAGGAGAAGCAGCCGAAGTGCCCGAAACTGCCTACTTTACTGCCATTATAAAGCGCACCATGTGCCTGTGCGGCATCCTCTATTAACGTGAGATTATGCAGCTCGCACACTTTCTGTACGCCCTGCACATCGAATGGCTGGCCAAAGAGATGCACACCAATAACCGCACGGGTTTTCGGAGTTACCCGCTCTTCGAGCTGTTCGGGATTTATGGTATATGTCTGATCACCGACATCGCAGAAGATCGGCTTTGCCCCGCACATCAGGACGGCCGTCGCAGTGGCAATAAACGAGAATGACGGTACAATTACCTCGTCCCCATGACCTATGTCTGCGGCAAGAAGCGCAGCGTGGAGGGCTGCAGTTCCGTTGTTGATCGCCACCCCGTACGTAGCGCCACAGTAATCAGCAAATTTTGCCTCTAGTTCGGCAACCTTTTCACCGGAAGCGAGCATCCCGGATTCGAGCACCGCTGTAACTGCCGAGATCTCTTCCTGACCGATTGCCGGTCGCGCAATAGGTATGTTGGCCACAATTCACACTCGCATATACTGGATAATCCGGATAAAAAATGCGTAAGCATCCAATAATATCATTCCTGTCTGCAAAAGAAAAAACAGGAAATATCCACCGTTTTTTAAGAGAGGGGCCAAGATTCCCATTCCAGCCCTCATCCAGGTGCCTGAGAAAGAATAGCTAATTAGTAGAAGACGATCATATAATCGTAAGAACGAAACGTGGAGGGGTGGCAACGCGACACATTATTTCGATTGGGGATTTTGACAGGAGCGGGATCGACCGCCTGCTGGATCATGCACGGCAGATCGACAGCAAAAAATATGACAGGAATGCGCTCAACGGCAAGATCCTTGCCGTCCTCTTCTTTGAACCCAGCACCCGGACACGAATGTCCTTTGAATCCGCCATTGCCCGGCTGGGAGGCACTTCAGTATCGGTCGGCAGCGTGGATGCCTGCTCCATGGCAAAAGGCGAGACACTCGCAGATACCATCCGGGTTGTAAGCGGGTATGCTGATGCGATCGTCATCAGGCATCCGAAAGAAGGAGCAGCGCGCCTTGCCGCAGAGTTTGCCACGGTGCCGGTGATCAATGCAGGGGACGGTGCCGGCCAGCACCCTTCCCAGACCCTGCTTGACCTCTATACCATCCGCCAGTCAATGCCTATCGATAAGATCGATGTGGCGCTGGTCGGGGATCTCCGGTACGGGCGCACTGCACACTCGCTCGCTTCTGCGCTCTCTCTTTACAACGCCCGGTTGCATACCCTTTCCCCTACAGGTCTCGAACTTCCCGACACTCTCGCCACTGAACTTACCAACAAGGGAATGGAGATCATAAACCATGATTCCATAGAAGAGATGATTGGCATGATCGATGTGCTCTATGTCACCCGGATCCAGCGGGAACGATTTCCCGATTCAGCATCCTACTTCAACGTGGCGTCGAGTTACCGGATAACGCCCGAACTGTTAACCAAAGCCAAAGAACACCTCATCGTACTCCACCCCCTCCCGCGAGTGGATGAGATTGATCCGCGTGTGGATGAGTCCCCGCATGCCCGGTACTTTGAACAATCAAGGAATGGTGTCCCGGTACGGATGGCGATGCTTATGGATGTGATGCAATGACCCATACCGGCACTACCGATGAGAATGAGAGGCTCCTGATCAGGAGGATCAGGAACGGCACCGTGATCGATCACATCGATGGCGGTGAAGCGCTCAATGTCGTAAAGATCCTCGGTATTACCGGAACAACGCAGGAAGCGCTCTCGATTGCCACCAATGTCCCGAGCCGGGATATGGAGCGAAAGGACATAGTCAAGCTCACCAACCGGGAACTCTCAAAAGAAGAAGTCGACCGTATCGCCCTCATCTCCCCCCATGCAACGATCAATATCATCAGGAATTTTAAAGTCTGCGAGAAGAAGGGTGTTGAGATCCCGACCCTGATCCAGGGGCTCGTCCGCTGTCCCAACCCGGGCTGCATCTCGAATACCAATGAACCGATCCAGAGCAAGTTCCGGGTGCTGCCCAGTGGTCTTCACTGTTATTACTGCGACTGGGTGATTACAAAAGATCTGACGAGTTACATCATATGAGCCTGTTTTTCTTTTTTTTCAGGGATTATATCCAGGTAAAACTACACTAAAGAGAATTTGAACGGGTGTATACCTGAAAATTGAAGTGGCTCAAAAACCAATAATTATTTCATGGAGACTGCACTTCTGGATTCATTCATTTTCATTGCAATAGGCATCGTTGCCGCAGTCATTGTGTACCTTGTTTTTGTTTTCTTAAAAAAACAGGCTGAACGGACAGAAACCAAGATGGATGACCTGATCGTTTACTCTCTGGGTAATCCCCTGACGATTCTCGCTTTTTTTATTCCCCTGTATTTTGCTATCCAGCATGCAATCGTCGTCTATCCCCAATACCAGTGGATAGCGGACTCAAACGTCCTGCTCGCCCTGTACATTCTTGTCGGAACCGGGATTATCGCCACGTTCGTTGACGGATTTTTGCGAACCTACGGGCTGGCACTGGCAGAAACAACAGAAACGGACCTGGACGACCGTATCATTGAAATATTACAAAAAATTGCCAAATATCTCATCTGGTTCACCGGTTTATTGTATGTCCTGACCCTGTTCAATATCAATATCACCCCCTTAATTGCCGGTGCAGGAATCTTTGGTATAGCGATTGCTCTTGCAGCACAGGACCTGTTCTCTAACTTCTTTGGGGGGGCCGTTATCATCACGGACCAGCCCTTCAAAGTCGGCGACCGTGTCCTTATCAACGATATTCTTGGGGACGTTACCCATATTGGTCCGAGAAGCACGAGAATAATTACGCTCGATTCTGATGTAGTAACCATTCCCAATAATAAGATCACCACGAGTGTGGTCCGGAATTTTTCCCTGCCAAGCCCTCAGGTAAGGATCCAGATCCCGGTTTCAGTCGCTTATGGTACTGATATTGCACACGTGAAAACCGTACTGACCAGGATTGCAGATGATGCATTAAAAAGCAGATCTGAAATTATCACTGCTGAACCAAAACCAACAGTCTACCTTATAAAAATGGATAAATCGGCCATAACTTTTGAATTGACGATGTATGCCAGTGAATTCAAACATAACAGTGTCATTAAGGACTTTTTAAACACCCGCATTATCGAAGAGTTCAGGAAAGAAGGGTTGATAATTTCTTAAAATACCGTTATCCCGGCCTCTGTTAAATAAAACCTTCAACCAACTTGTTTATGAGGAAGCAGAGTGAATCAGAAAAAGACAAGAACCAAGAATCCCTCGGTAATTCAGGGATTCACGACTGATTTCATATAAGGGAAACCATGAAACATCTGACACATCTCATCGTACTCTTCGCAATTATTTTTTGTGGATTCGGACTGTCTGTAGCACACGCAGCTCCTGCAAATGAGAGCGGATCCGGTTTCATTGTTGTCACAAATCCACCTGTTGCCGATTTTTTCACAAATACCCAGTTCGGTTCAGCACCGCTGCTGGTAAGTTTTTCAGACCGGTCCCGTGGGTATCTGCCCCTTGACTACTTCTGGGAATTCGGGGACGGGAGTTCATCAACGGAACCGAACCCCACTCACTCCTATGCAGGAAACGGCAGGTATACCATCAGTCTCACTGTCACGAACAAATACGGTACTGACAAAAAAACCGAACCCGCATTTGTCTCAGTCGGTAACGCTCCTGGAGCTTCTTTTTACGCCACACCAACACAAGGCACACTTCCCCTGAAGGTGACATTTGCCGATACATCGGGTGACGGGATAACGTCCTGGCGCTGGGATTTCGGGGACGGGGGTACATCATCTCTCCAGAACCCGACCCATGTCTATACAAAAACCGGCATCTATGCCGTTTCTCTGGATACTACAAACCGTTACGGTGATGGACGTCTGGCAAAACCGGGCTTCATCAATGCCGGTACGATCCCAAATACCGAATTTTTTGCCGAGATTCGGACCGGAGATCCGCCACTTACCGTAAAGTTCCATGACTATACCAGCGGTAATCCTACAACATGGTTATGGCAGTTTGGCGACGGTGTAACCAGCACGGAAAAAAACCCGGTTCATACCTACGGCAGCGTAGGGTATTACAATACCACCCTGACTGCTGATAATGCATTCGGCAGCGATACCCTCACCCGGACCCATCACATCCGGGTTGGCACTCCGGCAATCCTGTCACCAGCGGGACAACACCCGGAAATCATACCAGAAACCGTGGTGGATAAAAAACCGGAAGGCATCATAGGCCTGATCCATGAAGCACGCGGGACAACGGAAAAAAATCTCCCGGCAAGCGGGCTCATCCCCCCGCAGTTCATGGCCCTTGCAGCAGTCCTCACAAGTATGGGAGTAGTAATTCTCAATATCCTTGTCAGCAACATTGGCATGCTCTCCCAGGTCGGGACAAAACTGGCAAAGTTCTTTGCAGATCTGCTTGGGGGACATGCAGTCGAGAAAATAAGTGCAGCTGAAGTTGAAAGACGCGGGATTGTCGCGCGTCAGTTTGAACGCCGGTTTTTCGGGTTGTCTGCAGTTGAGATGATCATTGTTGAAGTTGCGATTCTTATGATCGCGCTCGCATTCATCCTTGCCGATCGTGCAGAACTGTCCCTTACAACAGTACTCATTTACATCGCCGTTGGTGCGATATCAGTGATCCTCCACGATTTTGCACACCGGTATTTTGCTACGAAGCATGGATGCGATGCAGACATCCAGTTCTGGGGACTGGGTACCATTGTCATGTTCCTCACGGCCTGGCTCTATGGCAATGCTTTTGCCCAGTCCTACCGGAACATTGTCAACCGCCCGGGAGAGGATGATATCCGGGAAATGGGTATTGAGATGGTCTCAGGCCCCTGTGTCAGTATCATCCTGATGCTCGTGTTCCTTGCCATGATCCCGCTGGGAGATGTCTGGGCAATTGCCGGAGGGGTGGGTTTTACGATCAATCTCATTACCGCAGTCTACAGCCTTATGCCCATCGAAACAATGGATGGCCTTGCAATCTGGCGATGGAACCGCGGGGTATATCTTATCCTGTTCATTCCGCTGATCGCCTTTTATTTTTTCACGTATATGGTTGCCTGAAAAGGACAGCTAAAAACGGATCCATACCTTATTTTTAGGAGAGAACGCTCTTGTTTGCCAATCATCTCATTTGCCTACAGATAATCTGAAACTTTTTTTTAAAGGATAACAGATCGTTTTCCGGAAACCGTTTCACGGCAGGTAAATCGAATATTAACAGCTTATATATCTCAAAGTACCATAACATTGCCTTGTGATCTCTATGACACGCAACACTTGCATTATATCTGCAGCAATATTCGTACTGCTGTTTGCCCTGATGATCCCCGGAGCAGCTGCCTCGACAGCCAGCCAGCCGGGTTACATCGTTGTCGGGCTTGCTCCGGTAGCGCAGTTCGATGCTCATTACGCATTTGCCACAGTGCCGACAAAGGTCATCTTTGTTGACAATTCACTGGGTTCGATACCAATGACGTACCAGTGGGATTTCGGCGATGGTACCACATCAACGGAACAGAATCCCTCGCATATGTACACCCAGCGGGGCATGTTCACGGCAAAACTTACCGTAACAAACGAGTTTGGTTCCAGTACCGCAATCAAGAAGGATTATATCTCAATTGGTATGGGACCCAAAGCAGACTTTACTGCAGCCCCGACAAATGGCAACGTACCCTTACCCGTGAAATTCACAGATAATTCCCAGGGCCAGGTCACGTCGTGGCAGTGGGACTTTGGCGATGGAAAGGCTTCCAATGAGAAAGATCCCGTGCACACCTACTGGACTGCCGGGGTATACAATGTGGTCCTCACCGTCTCCAATGAGTATGGTTCATCCGATGTGAGAAAGAACAACATTATTACCGTTGTAGGTCCGCTCACATCAAAATTCAGCCCTGACCCAAGTTCAGGAAAAGCGCCTCTCTTTGTAACATTCACTGACCGTTCCATTGGATCGCCAACATCATGGAACTGGAATTTCGGGGATGGGACGACAGCCAATGTTCAAAATCCGACACACACCTTTGCCAGCGGTGGTGCGTACGATGTGAAACTTGAGGTCGCACGGGGTTCAATTACGTCCACTTCAACTCAGGTTGTCAATGTCGGCGGTGTCCCGGTTGCTGATTTTGCAGGAGTCCCGACATCAGTAAATCCAGGCGATGTCATTGCGTTTACTGATAAATCCTCAAACTCGCCCAACCAGTGGTCATGGGACTTTGGGGATACAAAAACCCTTACCACCCAGAATCCGACCCACGCGTACCAGCTGAAAGGAATTTACACGGTTTCTCTGACAGCACGCAATGATAACGGGAAAGATACCGAAACAAAAACCAATTACATCAACGTAGGAATGGGACCAAAAGCCGAGTTCAGACCGGTCATTGCACCCTATGAAATGAACGCAGTTCCCATGACGGTTACGTTCATCGACCAGTCCACCGGGCTGCCAACCTCATGGCTCTGGGACTTTGGCGACGGACAGACCTCAAGTGAACAAAGCCCTGTTCATGTCTACATGAAAGAGGCAACCTATACCGTCTCTCTTACGGTTAAAAACCAGTTCGGAACTGACACCAAGATAATGAAAGATCTCATCAGTGTCGGACGGGGCCCTGCTGTTGACTTTACCGCAGATAAAACAACGGTAGGTATTGGCAGGATTGTAACCTTTACCGACCTGTCCGCAAACTCACCCACGAACTGGGTCTGGGAATTTGGTGACGGTGCAGTCGGGACCGGATCAAAACCTGACCATGTATACCGTAAGACGGGTGTATATGATGTTACCCTGACGGCATCGAACCCGGCAGTATCCAACAGCCGGACGAAGAAACAGTATATCACCGTTCTCAACATCCCGCGTGCCGATTTCGAGGCCGACAAGACCCGTGGCGGTGCACCGATGACCGTGCAATTCATCGATCAATCGATCGGTGAACCCACATCATGGAACTGGGACTTTGGAGACGGGGCAACAACCAATGAGAAGAACCCGACTCATACCTACACATCACTGGGATCCTTTACCGTCACCCTGACCGTATCCAATAGCAATGGAAAGGATACCACCTCAAAGGCAGGAATGATTGTAACGACCCTTGCACCCGTTGCAAACTTCAAGGTAGATCAGCGTATAGGCAAGGCACCATTCATAGTCCAGTTCAAGGATCTCTCAACCAACAACCCGGCATCCTGGAGCTGGCAGTTCGGTGATGGTACATCCTCATCCGAACAGAACCCCCGACACGTCTACCCTCAGGAAGGGGCATATGATGTGAGGCTCACGGTATCCAATGAATACGGAAGCGATACCGCATACAAGACGGGAACAGAAACAGTAACGATAGCACCGACAGTCCAGCAGACAGCGGTTGTCACAGCGGCACCAACGGTTAAGACAACAGCAAAGACCGTTGCACCAACCACCACAAAGGCGTCTATGTCACCCATTGTAACCGTTATCGGCTCAGTAATGGGTCTGCTTGCGATCGCGGTGGCAAACCGGAAATAATTTCTTTTTTTCTGGAGAAATCATCCGTTTTTCCTGAGGCTCTTTTTTTTAGCGTGCTCGCATCCCCCAGACGCTTTTGACATCTCCCCATAACAATAGTGATGCATGAGATTCACAAAAAAAACCTAAAATCAGACGGCGAAGGGATACTCCGCAGGGGGGTCTCCCCGTTTTCAGGAAGAGGGGGTGTCACACCCCGGATAGCCAGATTCCCTGAATGAAATATAGATAACAATAGGATTTTTAGAGCATCTTTAAAAAAAAATCAATCGGTAAATTCCGTTGACGTTCAGATTGTCTCTCGAGTACCGGACTGTAAATTCAATGTATCAGGTTGCCGTGGACATCGATCTCGCCCCGGAAAATCCGGGTGCTGGAGATCCAGCGACCATCTTCTGCAAGAACACAGCTGATCTGGTGGATATCGACTTTATTTCTGCCCTTTTCCCTGCGCAGTTTGTTGATCTCAACAGCAACCGGAAGAGTCTCTTCAGATACAATGATTGCATCAAAATCTGCATCGAGTGCTGAACCAAAACGGTCCTGCAGGGGTTCAACAACAAAGGACGTTGAAAAATTCCCTGAATGAATAAACTGTTCAAGCTCATATTTCCGAACCACAAAAGAACGGACGGGATGGCTTTTCCCACGTGCAAAACGGTCAGTAGTAAGCCCGATCACCACGTGACCATGGGGCCCTGCGATCTCAAATGACCGGCCTAACAGAACTTTATGACCATCATGAAGGGGATCGAACGTGCCCCCGACCATAACCTTCATACTCTTTGATTCTTAATTTCTTATGTTATTATGCGTATGGATGAGAAGGTCTCCGGCGTGCCGCTCTTTGCTGCGGGCAACGCAACGATCATCGGTGATGTCACCATCGGTAAACAGGTGGGGATCTGGTTTGGCGCTGTAATCCGTGCCGATAAGGACCGGATCGTGATCGGAGACAGGTCCAACATCCAGGACAATTGTGTCCTGCATACAAGTAAAGGACATCCGGTGTTTCTGGGAACCGATGTATCGGTCGGGCATGGGGCGATCCTCCACGGATGCTCAATTGGAAACCGCGTGCTGGTTGGTATGGGATCGATCATCCTGAACGGTGCTGTAGTGGGCGAAGGATCTGTTATTGGCGCGGGAGCCGTGATTACCGAGGGAAAATTGATCCCTCCGGGATCCGTGGTCGTGGGCGTCCCGGGCAAAATTGTCAAAGAGGCTGACACCGCACAGCAGGAACAGATCCTGAAAAACGCTGCTTCATATATTGAACTGGCCATGGAGTACGTCCACCATGGGTAATGTGGTCGTCGTCGGAGCCGGCATCGCTGGAATCCAGGCAGCGCTCGACATCGCGGGTCACGGCATTCATGTGCACCTGATCGAACGCGAACCGAGCATTGGCGGCCATATGGCCCAGCTCGATAAAACGTTCCCGACAAATGACTGTTCTATGTGCATCCTTTCCCCCAAGATGGTGGATGTGGAACGCCACCCGCTCATAACGGTCCATACCTGTTCAGAAGTAGAAACTATCGCAGGCGAAATCGGAAACTTCACCGTTACGATAAAGGAGAACCCGAGATACGTGGACTCAGTACTCTGTACGGGCTGCGGGGACTGTGTTGAGATCTGCCCGGTTGAAGTGTATAACCGGTTCGATGCCGGTGTCGGGGTAAGGAAGGCGATTTATAAACCTCATGCACAGGCAGTTCCGGATATCGTGGTCAAGGATGCTGAACATTGCATAGAATGCGGGCTCTGCTATGATATCTGTGGTCCGGGCGCAATCCTGCGCAAGGATGAGGGCAAGAGGGTCACGATCAATGCGGCAAGTATCGTGATCACCACCGGTTATACGGTCTTTGATGCCAGAAACAAAGAGCAGTTCGGCCACCTCATCCTGCCGGATGTTATAACCAGTCTCGAACTGGAGCGCATGATCAATGCCAGCGGTCCGACCGGAGGGAAGATCAAACGCTTAAGCAACGGTGCAGTGCCAAAGAGCATGGTGTTCATCCAGTGTGTCGGTTCACGCGACATCTCCATTGATCGCCCTTACTGTTCCTGCGTCTGCTGTATGCAGGCGATGAAAAATGCGATCCTGATCAAGGAGAAATCCCCGGATACCGAAATCACCCTCTGCTATATGGATATCCGGGCATATGGCAAAGGATATGAGGAGTATTACGAGCGTGCAAAAGCAATGGGAATCCGGTTCCTGCGGGGTATGCCTGGAGAGATCCGTGCCGATCATAACGGTTTGATTCTTCAGGTAGAGAACTCTGAAACCTCAGAAGTACTCGTGCTCCATCCGGATCTTGTGGTGCTATCAGTGGGGATAGGGCCCTCGGACAATGCTGCCGGTATTGCTGCGAAGTGCGGCATCTCACTCGAAGCGACCGGTTTTTTCAAACCCGCGCATGATGCCGTGGATACCGTGGCAACACTGTGTCCCGGGATCTATGTTGCTGGTACGGCAACCGCTCCCCGCGATATACCGGATAGTGTTGCATCCGGAGGTTCAGCGGCTATGCGGGCATTTATCGATGCCGTACGGACGCGATCTGCGTGAGTGCTACTGCCACCCTCTGGTGGGATGCAGAGAACGAGAGCATTCACTATATCGAACAGACACTCCTTCCCAATGAGTACTCCCTTGTTGAATGCCGCAGCATTGAACGGCTGGCAACCGCGATCAGACGGCTTGAGATCCGGGGGGCTCCCGCACTGGGGGTGGCCGGGGCATATGGAGTTGCACTATCCGCGTTCCTTTCAGAAAAAAAAGATCTGAAGTCATTTACGGCAGCAGTGCACCGGGATGCAGACATCCTCCGGTCAACCCGCCCGACGGCAATTAACCTTGCGTGGGGAATTGACCGGGTACTCGCATCAATGGCATCCGCTCATGATTGCAATGATGCCCGTTCCTGTGCAATTGCAAAAGCGCATGAGATCGCACGGGAGGATACCGCATGTTGCCACGCGATTGGCAAGCATGGCGCCGCACTCCTGCCCGATACCTGCACCGTACTTACCCACTGCAATGCAGGAGCTCTTGCCTGCTCTTCCTGGGGCACGGCACTGGGCGTGATCCGGTCCGCAGTGAATGAGGGGAAAAAAGTGAAGGTGATCTCCTGCGAGACACGCCCGCTCATGCAGGGGGCCCGGTTAACTGCCTGGGAACTTGCTCGTGATGGGATCGACGTGACCACGATTACGGATTCAACGGCAGCACATCTCATGCGGAAGGGAACGATTGACGCTGTGGTTGTCGGTGCGGATCGCATCACAAGCGATGCAGTCTTCAACAAGATCGGTACCTACATGCATGCGGTCTGCGCACACCATCACAAGATCCCGTTTTATGTTGCAGCACCCCTCTCGACATTTGATGCAAATAATTACGAAAAGGATGTGATCATCGAAGAGCGGGGACGCGAAGAAGTTACCATCATGGGCAATCGCACCTATGTACCGGATGAAGCGCACGTGAAGAACTATGCCTTCGATGCTACACCCATGGAACTGGTATCTGCGGTCATAACAGAAACTGGTGTGCTGCGCCCCCCTATCGAGATACATAAACTCTTATCGCATCGCAACACCACATAATAAAAAAAAGGCTCCGATTCCCATGGATTTCGATTTCACTCCCTACAACCAGCTGATGTTCCTCATCGGGGAGCTCACGGTTCTTGTCGTAATCGGAGCCCTTGTCATCGCGTTCATCCTTGCCCTGATATCGCTCTACTCGATAAAGAAGGGACAATTATATTTCCCCCAGCTCATCAAAGCAGGCCTTGTCTTTTTTGAGGGCCTGATGAAGGCGTTCTTCCGGCTTCTCGGCCTGGAAGACCGGGAGATGCTCACGTTTTTGATCAAGATCCATAACACCATGAACACCGCA
>JANXYM010000026.1 GCA_025350045.1 Methanomicrobiales archaeon
TCCCCGGCAAGCTTGCCGACTGCTCGGAACGCGACCCGGCCAAGAGCGAGGTCTACATTGTGGAAGGTGACTCTGCAGGTGGTTCTGCCAAGCAGGGACGGGACCGCAAGTTCCAGGCCATCCTCCCCCTCAGGGGAAAGATCCTCAACGTGGAGAAAGCCGGCGAGCACCAGATCTTGAAGAACGCTGAAATCCAGACCCTCATCTCGGCAATCGGGACGGGAATTGGCGAGAAGTTCGACCAGGAACGGGCCCGCTACCATCACATCGTGATCATGACCGATGCTGATGTTTATGGTGCGCATATCCGTACCCTTCTTCTGACATTCTTCTACCGCTACATGCTCAAGCTGATCGAAGCCGGGTATATCTACATCGCGCAGCCCCCTCTCTTCCGCATCTCGAAAGGAAAGGAAGAGAAGTACGTGTACACGGAAGACGAGATGCAGACAGTCTCGGCCGCCATGGGAGACAAGGGCGTCTCCATCCAGCGTTACAAGGGTCTTGGTGAGATGAACGCCCAGCAGCTCTGGGATACCACCATGGACCCGGAGTACCGCGTCTTCAAGCAGGTCACCATCGAAGATGCCCTTGAGGCAGACGAGATGTTCAGGACCCTGATGGGAAAGGACGTGGAGATACGTAAAAATTTCATCATCCGCCATGCAAAGGAGGTGACCAACCTTGACATCTGAAGTACCCCCCGCAAGCGGCCCGGAAACCCACCGCACCGAACCTATCAGTATCGCGCTCGAGATGAAGACCTCGTACATCAACTACGCGATGAGTGTCATCATCGGGCGTGCAATCCCCGATGTCCGGGATGGACTCAAACCCGTTCACCGCCGCTCGCTCTTTGCCATGTGGGAGATGGGCAACACCAGCGACAAGCCCACCAAGAAGAGTGCGAGGGTGGTTGGTGAAGTGATGGGTAAGTTCCACCCGCACGGCGATGCATCCATCTACGATACGATTGTCAAGATGGCACAGCCGTTCTCGTACCGCAACATGCTGGTACAGGGGCAGGGTAACTTCGGATCCGTTGACGGCGATGCTGCCGCAGCCAGCAGGTACACCGAAGTCCGGCTCTTCCCGTACGCAGAAGCGCTCTTAGAGGATCTCGACAAGGATACCGTGAAGTTCCAGCCGAACTACGATGAATCGTTGAAAGAGCCCACCGTACTCCCTTCAAAGATTCCCAACCTGCTGGTCAACGGCACGGATGGTATTGCGGTCGGTATGGCAACCAAGATGCCCCCGCACAACCTGCGGGAGGTCTGCGCTGCGGTCGGACTCTACCTCGACAACCCGGCAATCCCGGTTGAAGAGATCATGAAAGTGATGCCCGGCCCCGACTTCCCGACCGGCGGCGTCATGATGGGCACCGAAGGGGTCAGGAACATCTACACCACCGGGCAGGGCCGCGTAATCGTCCGTGGTGTTGCGACCATTGAAGAGAGCGAAGGCGGCAACCGCGGTGACCGTATCATCGTCTCCGAGCTCCCGTACCAGGTCAACAAGGCTCAGTGGATCACCAACATTGCCGACATGGTCAAGGACAAACGGATCGACGGCCTTTCCGATATCCGCGACGAGTCGGACAAAGATGGAATCCGGGTAGTCTTTGAGCTCCGCAAGGGCACGATGTCGGCAGTCATCTTAAATCAGCTCTACAAGCTGACCGCACTCGAAACCAGTTTCTGGGCGATCAATCTTGCTATTGTCGATAACCAGCCCAGGATCCTTAACCTCCACGGCCTGTTAGAGAAATTTGTCCACCACCGGATTGAAGTGATCCGGCGCAGGTCGGAGTTTGACTTAAAGAAGGCGCAGGATAAAGTCCATATCTTAGTCGGCCTGCTCATCGCCCTCTCGAAGATAGACCTGATCATCGCGGCCATCCGGGCATCCGATTCGGTTGACAATGCCAGAAATGCCCTCATCCTCCAGTTCGGTCTCGATGAACTGCAGGCAAATGCGATTCTCCAGATGCAGCTCCGCCGCCTCGCAGCGCTTGAGCAGCAGAAGATCAATGACGAGAAGAAGGGACTGGAAGCCGAAATTTTACGGCTTGAGACCATCCTTGCAAACGAAGCCAATATCAAGGACGAGATTCGGCGCGAGACCGTGGAGATAGCGGCAAAATTCGGCGATGCCCGGAGAACCGAGATCGCCATCGACACCAGCGATCTCTCCAATGAGGACTTAATCGAGGACAAGACGGTTTTAATCTCGCTCACTACCGCCAATTACATCAAGCGGATGGATATCGATACCTACCGCAAGCAGCGGCGGGGCGGTCACGGGATCACCGGCATGACCACCAAAGATGATGACGGGGTGGACCGGGTCTTTGCCGCAGAGATGAAAGATTACCTGCTCTGCTTCACCAACATTGGCCGCGTCTACTGGCTCAAGGTGTACCAGATCCCTGAAAGTTCCCGTATCGCAAAGGGCAAACCGATCGTTAATCTCCTCAACTTGAAAGACGAAATCGTGACAAAGGTCATACCGATCCGGGTCTTCAGGGAAGACCGGTTTATGCTCTTTGCCACCCGGTACGGGCAGGTCATCAAGATCCCCCAGACGGAATTTTCCAACCCGCGTTCGGTAGGAACCAATGCCATACGGCTCAAGGAGAACGACCAGTTAGTCGATGTCATTGCAACCGACGGAACCCGGGAGATCGTCCTGTCGACACGGTTCGGCTACAGTCTCAGGTTCCATGAAGATACCGTTCGCACGGTGATGCGCAATGCATCCGGTGTCCGGGGCATGAAACTCCGGGGCGAGGATACCATCGTCGCACTCACGTTAGTCGAGAAAGACCACCTCCTCACGATATCCGATGTCGGGTTTGGGAAGAGAACGGAATTCGACGACTTCCGCGGGCATGGAAGGGGCACGATGGGGGTTCGGAACATGCAGCTCGAACGCAACGCCATCGTGATAGAGTCGCGTGCCGTGCTGGATACCGATGAGATCATCGTCATGACGGCATCGGGAGTGGTCATCCGCATGCCGGTCAGTGAGATTCGGATCATTGGGCGCGGAACCAAAGGTGTCCGGACGATTCGCCTGGATGATAAAGATCGGGTTATCGGTGTCGCCATTGTCCAGCCCGAAGTCGGAAACGGGGAGAATGGTTCAGATGTGGCAGCGGATCCTGCTGACCCAGAAACGAACGGATCAGAAAAATCCGAATAATCACAACTCTTTTTTTCTGTAACGGTTCGTACGATAATTTTATGGAAGCGGGTCCATCGATTTTTTGTCGGGATGACTGACAGTTATCGTTTCAGTGATGGGAGGGGTATGGCGGTGACGAAAGGGTGATGTGCTGTTGCCACGTCCATCCTTACCCGCGAACACGTCGTGCATGGTTAAAATCTCATGTATTCCTGGCGTGGGGGTGGTTCAATCGTTGGTACATCCCCACCCGGTAACAGGGGAGAACCATCAGGATCCCAGGGGGAATGATTTTGTTGCTTCATGTAAAAGATCGTGTAAAGGTGTATCCATGTTTACCAGAACCATACGGGTGACTTCACAGGCTGAAGGTGAGGTTATCGATCTCACCGATGAGGTGAAGGGTATCGTTAAGGATAGCAGGATAACGGCCGGGCTTGTCCACCTCTTTGTGCAGCACTCGACAGCGGCACTCACGACGATCGAGTTCGAACCCGGTGTACTGCAGGATCTCAAACGTGCCCTTTCAGTCCTTGCACCGGACAATGCGGATTACGCCCATAATACCCGATGGGGTGACGACAACGGGCGCTCACATGTAAAAGCGGCGCTGGTGGGACCGTCGCTCGTGGTCCCGGTTTCCGGCGGAATCCTGATGTGCGGCACATGGCAGCAGATCGTATTGCTGGAACTGGATGTGAACGCCGGAAGAGAGCGGACAATTGTGTGTACGGTAACAGGAGAATCATGAGAGACTCATCCTGCACAAGTTTTTATTCCCACCCGCACGCACAGTAAAACAATGAGTGGTACGGTCAGGGAGCTTATCAACGGTAAATGCGCTGAGCTGGATATCCCGATCATGGGATTTGCATCTGCAAAAAGCTGGGATTTGCCACCGTTCGAGCCGTGGGTTCCCCGGGAATTCCGGCCACAACAGATATGGCCCGAAGTAAAAACGGTCATTGTGATCGGCATCCCGGTCAGCCTTCCCATAGTAGAGACTGCTCCTTCTGTCTGGTATCATGAACTGTACAGGACGGTCAATACCCTTTTGGACACCAGTGCGTTCCGGATTGCCACATTCTTAAACACCCGGGGATTTCCCGCAGTCTACCTTCCCCGGGACGGGTACGGATCGATCGGTGTGCTCAAGGAAAAACCCGTCACCTTCTTTTCCCATCGTCATGCAGCCCATCTTGCCGGGCTGGGCACATTCGGTATCAACAATATGCTGCTGACACCACAGTCCGGGCCACGGGTCCGGTTCACCTCTATCTTCACTGCCGCTGAGATAGATCCAGACCCAATCAGGGGAGAAGACCTCTGCATAAAATGCATGCAGTGTGTTGAGGTCTGCCCGGTCAGAGCAATCCCGTGTACCAACTATCCTGACGGGATTACCGACAAGCATGCATGTGCCACGCGGTCCGAAGCGCTGCTCAAAAGGTTTATTTCCCCCTGCGGGCTCTGCATCAAAGTCTGCCCCGTGGGAGAGGACCGTATATTGTTCCAGAGGGAAGATTCGGGCATATACGATGAGGAAAACCCCGAGTTTCATCCTTATCATGCGGCATGGAAACAGGTGAGATCGTATGGCGGGAGATGACCGTTAACCGGGGAAAACGTTAATTTTTAAAAAAAAAACCGGTTGTTTTTCCTACATATCGCAGCAGTAGCACGTGGTATTCTCGAGGAACTTGGAATTCTTGATCCACGAGCAGGTCCCGGTCTTATCCCAGGGATTGATAACCGTGTACCTGTCGATCTTGCCAAGCTCGCTCATGTGGTGCAGGTCAGCAACAATTTTCCAGACATAATTAACCGGGCCATAGCGTTTCGTCCCGTTCCCGACCGGATATATCGCAGGATCGTCAACCATCTCGAAATCTACCGGTTTTCTCGGTACGGCCCCGATAAACGCTGGTATACTCGCATCAACAAAGATGTAATCTTTCTTCCCATCAGAAAAGACCTTTAACGAGGAGTCGGAAACTTCCTCAATAACCCGGATCCCCGTTGTCTCGTACCCCTCATCTTCAAAAACCACGAGGGATGCATCATAGCCTTCACGGGCAAGAAGGTTGACCAGAAGCAGGCTTTTTTCATCTGAATCGCCCCCTTTTTCGTAGATAACCTCGACGGGATACTTGCGCTTTGGGGAGGGGTTTTCCACGAGGGGGATCTGCTGGACAAAGGCAACGATCAGTTCCAGGTATTCGTCGTCTGAGAGGAATCCCCCGTTCCGGTATCGTGAATTCCGCAGCTCTCTCAAAACGTTGTCATAGAGTTCATTCATCGCCGGGTCTGATTCAAAAGAATTGATGTATGCAGAGATCTCTTCAGGATCCTGCGAGCTCGCCGGCAGGTTGATCTTCATCTGCCGTGCCCCATAGTATACCGACATATTGACCGGCACCCGGAATGTGTACTCGGTCGGTCCGCCGGATTCGGGAGCATAATTGAAGGTGAAGGTCCGGTGTCCGATCCGGTTCACGTCACCAACCGGAACGATGAACTGCGGATTCTTCGTTCCGGATACTGCAGGAGTACCTTTCACCGTTATGGCAGTCACAACCGGGTCTGCACTCTCTGCATCAGCAGGTGACGGGGCTTTTGTGACTACGGGAACAGCAGTTCCCGGTAACGCGGGGGGATTGATAATAATCTGGACACACCCGCAAAGGAAGAAAAGAACACACAGCAAAATAATGGCAGATAACCCGGTGATCTTCATGAGGTTCATTGATCTTTTCTCTTACCGTATTTCATTCTTGGCATTTTTCCTTAGTCCACGGAAAAAAGCAATACGCTCAGCACGGCAGGGAGAATTTTCACTGAAAAATGATGTAAAAATGAGAAAAAGGACGAATATAATGTCTTGTCATCCTGCCGGCACTTGGGGTGATACCAACAAGTGCTGTGGATCACAGTAACCCGTTTTAGGAACCCCAGTGTATATTCTCACCAGACAGTTCCAAAGGCAGGCAATATGGCCGGATCCGGCGAACTGAATTTTTCGCGTTTCAACACGCCAAAAAAGAATCTTCTGATGATAATTTAAATATCAGGAGATACCCATTTCACGTATGAGAAAGTTCCTCATAATCGTGGCATTTTTAGTGATTGCTGCAATCATTTTTGCCGGATGCACCACTACTCCCCAACCCGTACCACAGCCAACCCCCGCTCCGCTGCCCCCGACGATGGTTGTCACTACCCCTGCACAACCCACCGTCCCTGCCCAACTGGCACAATACTGGGTCCTCACAAAAATGGCAATCCAGGACGGCACGGCAATAACCTACCCGACAAACCAGATTACCCTGTATATCTTAACCGATGGTACATTAAACGGGAACAGCGGGTGCAACAACTACAACGGACCCTTTACCCTGAGCGGTGCGACAACCCCGAAGGGCCAGGGCATTTCCATCGGACCATTGATCTCAACGAAAAAATATTGCGCGGAGTACTCCAACCAGGAAAGCATGTACCAGAATATCCTCGGAAAAGCCATGGCCTATAACGTGGATGGCAACCAGCTGTCGATCACCGCAACGACCGGTGATGTCCTGATCTACCAGATCCCTTCATCGCTTGTGACACCGAAGCAGTATCCCCCCGAAGGATAATATTCTTTTTCTCAGATTCCTTTTGCTCCTGATCAGGGTACGCGATCATTACCTGCCATCCCTCAGATCATTCCCCGGATTTCCCTGTTTTTCCCTGCCTGGATACCTTCGATGCACTGTTAAAAAAAGATTGAGGTTAAAAACAGCAGGCAATCCTGATAGCGCGCTTTTCCCGTCACGTCTTTCATAGTCATCTATAACTTTTTTCCCGCCAACCAGTACCTTACCACTTAATGCAGGCATACTCATGAACCCCGAACGCCCGCCCCTAGCCCGGATCATCGAAGAAGAACTGATCGATTACCGGATCCGCTCCCGTTTTTACCACCCGGAATATGTTAAAAGCCTGGGACTTTCCGGCACGGAACGGATGCTCGAGTTCGGGAGCGGCGGGGGATGCCTCTCCCGCGTACTTGCCCGGACACTCAGCCCTGAAGGAGCCCTCTCCTGCGTGGAGATTTCCCCGTACTGGACGGAAAAAGCCCGGCAAAGACTGAAGAATTTCACCAACATCGAATTCCTACAGGGCGATATCACCCGGATGCCGGTTCCAAAAAATCATTTCGATGCGGTCATGATCCACTTCGTCCTCCACGATGTCGAAAAGTCAGCCAGGATCGATGTGGTGAGTGCGCTCGCAACATGCCTGCGGCCGGAAGGTGCCCTGTTCATCCGTGAACCGGCAAAACCTGAGCACGGGATGCCCCTATCCGAGATCCGGGCACTGATGCAGGATGCCGGGCTCCGGGAGATGCACACCTGCTGCTCGAAGTCGCGGCAATGGAGAGGGATCTGCAACGGGACGTTTAAGAAGAGCTGGTGAATCCCCATACTATTGGACTATTATTCGGGGAATTATGAAAATTCAAGAGATAATGGTGGAATCTCGTCATATTCTTTAACGCCATAGCCCGGGAACAAGAATTCCATAAAAAACAGAATGACGGAACAATACCGGCACACTTTAATGCATTCATCCGGGATATATCAATGAGAGAAGGAGGGAGTTGCATGGTTCTTGACATTGCCACCATCGGGGGAACAATCGCGATCACACTGACCCGGCGGTTTGATGCGGACAGTGCACCGGCGATTGAGCAGGAATTAAAAGAAATTACCAGACACCATCCGGAATCAGTCATCTTTGATTTTTCCAGGACCGAGTATATCGCCAGTGCAGGAATGAGGGTGCTGCTCAGCACAACGCGTACCCTCATGAAAGCGGGAGGAAAGGTTGCCCTGTCTTCCCTTGCTCCCCAGGTACGACAGGTATTTGAGATCGCCGGATTCACAAAAATTTTTTCCATCTATAGTTCACGGGAAGAAGCGTTGCTCCAGCTCCAAAAAAAGGAATAATCTTTTTCCTCTGCCGGCGCGGATTTTAAAAACCCAGAATTATGTTTTCTGCTCCGGAACATCTCCGTCATCAGAAGGCTGCTGCGATTCTTCTTTGAAGAAATCAACCCATGCCTGCTGGGCTTCTTTTGCAATCATGCTGGTCTTGAGGTGCTGAACGAGTGCATAAATTACCAGGATGTAGGCAAGGGCCCTGATTGCAATGAGCGGGATGGTGAGAGGTACCTTGAAACCGAGGAGGGTTGCAGCATGCGAGACGCCAAACAGGCCGAACGCGGCACCGATAAACAGCGGAAGGGATTCATGACTTTTCCGGTAGCAGAGTATACCGAGGAGCACAATAATGATGCATAATACCAGGTTCACAAAGAGAATCGGATCCCATTCAATCGCCATAAAAAATACTCATATCCATGTACAATCGTTACCGTATATTGGTTTAACTTCTGATCAACCGGAAACACACCGGGCGGATACAACGGATTGCAAAAGAATGAAAAAAAACAACAGAAGGGGGTTTTTTCAGTCGAGCGGAATTTGCTCGAGCTGGGACACCAGCTCCCAGATACGGGTCCTTGCATGGATCGGCATATTGGGATCATTGGAGATTTCATCAACTTTTGAGATGGCTTCGGCTGCGCGCAGACCCATCGCCTTGGAATTGTTCATAAGCAGCGTCCGGGTCTCATCTGCTACGCGCCGGATATTTCTGGGGATCGAGCTGTCCTCCTGAATGTGCTGCAACATCAGGATACAGTTTTCCATTGATTTTTCAGGGTTTGGCATGGGAACACCTACCTGTGTACCTGTAGTTAATATGCGTAACTGGCATATATAGATAAATATCAAACCGACGGTGAACACATGGCAGTAAGAAAAGAAGATGAGATAATGGCAGAATACCTCCTCAAAGGGGGTAAAATGCTCGAAAAGACCTGCAAAACCTGCGGATGCCCGCTCTTTGAAGTGAAGGGAAAGACCCTCTGTGTCGTCTGTGCAGAGAATTCAACCGCTGTGCCAGCCAGCGCGGTACCGGCAGCCCATGCTCATCACGAACAGGGTCACACCTGCGGCTGTGGTGAAGACCATGAGTCCCACCACGAACACGGCGAAAGCTGTGGCTGCGGCGAACACGATAATGACTCCTGCGATGGGGGCCTGGCCGACGAACTCGCAATGACCATCTTTTCGCTGTGCGAGCGCGTCCAGAACGAGAAGGACCCGGAGAATGTGCTTCTCCTGATGAATGCCGTGAAAGCCGGTACGGAATCGTTAGAGATCCTGGTTAAGATGTAAGATACTCCAAACCATCCTGAACTTACGGGGTCCAGACTCAGGAATCTATTTACGGGATGTCAGGATTTTTATGATGATGCAGCGAAGGGTAGTTCCCAAGTATTCTTTGAGGGGTTCCTTTTTTTAGTAATCACCATATTTTTCGATTCATGTATCGTATCCGGTTTTTAGAGATTTTCGACATCTCCTGAAGCGTCCTGCGGCAAACGTTCACATCGGGATCGGATGCTGTACGCTAATATGAATGAACAGGTATGCGTTTTTATGCGGTGCAAACGCTCATCCGGAAGAATTCCCGGAATCAGTGTTGGTTTAAATCACGCTGCCGGGGTACGTTTGTAGGTTCCTTTCGGCACCATGAACTCGAACCGTGCGCCATTCCCGAATGTACCTGTCTCGGCAATCGAAATCCCTGTTATCGAGAGGATCTCCCGCGAGAGGAAGAGTCCGAGACCGGTATTCCTGCCAAAGTTCTGTTCGAAGATGCATTGTTTGTCCTCACCGTGTACACCCTGGCCGTTATCCTGCAGGATAATCTTAAGACCGGCATCTGTTTCGTGGCAGGACAGGGTGATTCGGGTGACATCGCCGCCATGCCGGAGTGCATTGTCGAGAAGGTTGTAGAACACTTTTTCCAGGAGCGGATCGGCAAAGATGTCAAATTCATATGCCGGCAGTTCAAGGGAAATGTCGCACATCAGGATAGGGAGCATCGCATGCCGGAAAACCCTGGTGACGTTCTGCCATCGGGGCTCTTTCATTCCGAGATGCTCATAATCCTTCGTAAACTCGATCTGGCCTTCGATTGCAGCTGCAGCTTTTTTGGCAAGACCAAGCCATTTCTGTGATTCCCGATCAAGAGGGTCACTTCCGATGAGTTCGACCGCACCGCGAAGGGTGAGGAGCTGGTTCCGTATGTCGTGACGGGTGATGCCGGAGAGGAGCTGCAACTTACGGTTTGCCGTCCGGAGCGCCTCTTCAGTATGCTTATGTCCGCTGATGTCTGCAATATACCCTTCAATGGCGATAAGTTCTCCCGTGTTGCTAAAGACGCCCCGTCCCTGTTCCCACACCCACCGGATCTGACCGTGCCGATCATGGATCCGGTACACCATCTGGAACGGCTTTTTGCTGTCGATGCCGGCCTGTACATTATCCCAGACTTCCTTACGGTCTTCCTCAACGATCAGGGATCCATACGATAAGCGGCGGTTACCGACAAGATCCACGGAATCATACCCGGTCAGCTCCTTACACCCATCACTGACAAATTCCATTGTCCATTCCGGATCGTTCCGGCACCGGTACACCATGTCCGGCAGGTTGTGGATAAGGGTATCAAGCGCCCGTCTGCTCTCGGCAAGATCCTGTTCAGCCTGTTTCCGCTCCGAAATATCATTGATGATCCCATCGATGAATTCCAGCTTACCCTGTGCATCGAATACCGGGCGCCCCCGTTCGATGAAATGACGGATCGCCCCGTTCTTCGTTATCATGCGATATTCCAGCACGAACGGCGTATTTTCCCTGACCGCTTCTTTCACGGTCCGGCTCACCCGTTCTCGATCTTCCGGGTGAATCGGGAGAACGATCGGGGAGCTGGCTCCTGTCTCCAGCTCTTCGGGTACATAGCCGGTTTTGATCGTGAGCATGCTGTTGAAGAACTGCATCCGCGATCCCTCTTTTACAAAGAGCCGGTACACGATACCGGGGATATTTTCCGCGAGCGTACGATAGCTCGTCTCACTCGTCCTGAGGAGCTGCTGGTTCTGGACCAGTTCTTCCGTGTTCTGGCGGAGTTCCTCTTCGATGGCCGTCAGTTCTTCGAACGCTGCCCCGAGATCCTCGTTCTTTTTCCGGAGTTCATCCTCCATTGCTTTGCGTCCCGTAATATCGGTGATTATCGTGCGGCTTCCGGTTATTGTTCCTGAAGCATCCCGCATCGCATTTACCGTGAGGTTGATCCAGATCAGGTTCCCGTCAGCCCGTTGCATCTGGAGCTCCTCATCGACTATCTCTTTCCCGTTTCTGAACGCTGCAAATAACCGATGGGCCTTTTCTTTCCCCAACCCGGTATCCGCATAAAAGCCGGCAATCTTTTTCCCGACAAGGTCTCCACAACGGATGCCGAGAACCACCCCGGCCTGGTGGTTGCACTGCGTGATACGGCCGTCAGTGCCAATGGAATAGTACGCGTTCGGGGCATTGTCATACAGGTCGCGGTATTTCTCCTCACTCTCCCGCAGTACCCGTTCTGCGTGCTTCCGTTCGGTGATCACCCGGGTGGTAGTTACTATACCATCAACTCCTTTTACCCCGAGGAGGTTCATACCCGTTGATTCCACATCGACATATTTCCCATCCGCCCGGCGAATCCGGAACTCCGTTGGCGTTCCCGGGTTCGTGCTGTCGAGGACCTGTGCAAAAGCAGTGATGACTATGTTCCGGTCTTCGGGGTGGATGAAATCTGCCGGGTGTTTCCCGATGAAATAACTCTCCGGATAGCCCAGAATGCGCGACGCGGCCGGTGAATCGTACACGATCCTGCCGTCGCGGTCAAGAATCCTGACAATGTCGGAGGTGTTCTGGATGAGGGACCGGAACCGGGTCTCGCTCTCCCTCAACGCCTGTTCTGCCTTGCGGTGTTCCACAGATTTCCGGATTTTATGGGAGAGTTCGGCGAACTGGGCGACCGGATCGCCACCTTTCTGAAGATAGAAATCAGCGCCGCTCTCGAAAGCGGCGACCGCGATATCTTCCCGTCCTTTCCCGGTAAAGATGATGAACGGGAGTAACGGGTGTTCTTTCCGGAGAAGTTGTAAGAATTCAATGCCATCCATCTCCGGCATCTGGTAATCGGAGATGACCGCATCATAACTGCCTCCCCTCAGGGTATCTAAGGCCAGTCGTGGTGAGCATTCGGTATTCACCAAAAATTCACCCGTCCGCTCAAGGAAAAGCTTGCAAACCTCGAGAAGTGTGGCCTCGTCGTCAAGATACAATACGGATATCATGAAGGAAAATTCCTCAAAGATTGTTTCTGTTTCTATGAAATGATTGATCAGAGGAAGTAAAAACATTCGGATTAATGTTCACTGCATCAAACGAATGCATACTGAAATTTTTTTAGATTTGGCGGAAAAACAAATATCCCTACCATTCAGAGTGACATTATCAGTAAAAAAAATTGCAGAGATATTCCATTGGATTATCGTAAGGGCCTCTTTTCGCCGGTTGTTATCGTTATCCAAAAAAGCGGCAGGTCCACTTCCGCGTGCATAATACTACCATAGAACAGAATCATTATCGTATTCATTTACGGTTACATTGTTCCCGTAAACCTGTATGCCCCTTTTGGCCCCACTATCTCGAACCGGGCACCCCGGCCGGGTGTACCTGTCTCTGTTATGGTGATACCAGTTATCGCAAGAATCTCCCGGGAGAGATAAAGACCAAGACCGGTATGTTTGCCAAAACCCCGGGTAAACAACTGCGTTTTGTCCTCTGCGGAAATACCCGTCCCGTCATCTTCAGCAGCGATGATCAGTACCCCATTGTCCTCCCGGTTCATCACGCGAAGGGAAGTCATCTGCTCTCCGCCGTACCGGAGGGCATTATCAATAAGATTGTAGAATACTTTTTCCAGCAGCGGATCAGCAAAAATCTCCAGACCTGGATCTCCGGCATCAACATGGACATTCCGCATAGGAAGCCGGGGAATAACACTAGCGATAACCGTGTTCACATTCTGCCATATGGGGGCCTTCACTCCCAGATCCTCGTAATCCTTGGTGAAACTGATCTGGTGGGCAATGACATCAGCAATCCGCTCCTCCTTTGCAAAAAACTGCTTCAGCTCAGCCGGGTCATCGATCGCCTCTCCGCTGAGATAGATATAGGCATTCAATGCCATCAGCTGGTTTTTGATATCGTGACGAGTGATACCGGAGAGCAGGTTGAGTTTTTTATTGGTGATGCGAAGAGCGGCCTCCGCCCGTTTGCGTTCGGTGATGTCCCTGATGATCCCGACAATAAACTCCTCGCCGGCGGTATTGGTGTAGAGGGTCTTTTTGGTACTGATCGTGTGGGTGTTTCCCAGCGAGTCAGTGATGTTCTCCTCATTTTCATTTTCATGCCGGGTCAGGAAGACCACCTCGTCTTTCTCCCAGAAGATATCCGCCTCTTCTTTTTGGAAAAAATCGTAATCGGATTTTCCCAGCAATTCTTCGCGTGTGTGCCCGGAAAACTGGCAGAAACTGTTATTCAGCTTGACAAAGCGGTGCCTGCGATCCTTGATGAAAAGGGGATCTGCAAGAGTATTGATTACCGTATCCAGGTATGCATTCGATTCCCGCAATGCACGCTGGATCTTCTTCTGGTCCGTGACATCCCGGACGGACTCGATCGCACCGGTGATCTCTCCCTTATCGTTAATCAGCGGCGTTGCACTTATCCAGAGCGAGAAGCGGGTGCCATCCACACGGGTAATATCCTTCTCGGTCTTGACCGTATTTCCTTCGAAGTGGACATTCCTGTACGCAGTTTTAATTCCTTCAATATCCTGTCGCAGGACATAATCGATGAGGATTGAACCGGTGTTACCGGAAATCCATGACGTATACGAATGTTCCCCTTTGCCGATCATATCTGACGCCGCAATCCCGCTCATCAGCTCCATGGCGCGATTCCATGCAACAACAATGCCCGCCTTGTCGATTACTATCGTCGGGTCGGGAAGGAAATCGATGATCTCTGCAAGACGCCGGCTGGTTTCCCGGTTGGTTTCTTCCATCCGTTTGCGTTCCGTGACATCTCTCCCGATAACCTGTATTCCCGCGACCGATCCATCCTTAATGACCGGTGCACCGAAAAATTCAATGATCGCATATTCCCCGTTTTTTCTCCGGAAAGGGGCCGTAATCTCTACAGACGATCTGCCATCAGTAATACCCGATACGGATTCCTGTAACAGGCCGAGATTATCAGGGGGGATAAAATCCACGGGTTGTTTCCCGACTATTTCAGCAGGTTCCCAACCCCAGTACTTCACTAATTTTTAGCTCGGGCTGAAGAGAACAGTAAGATCTAAATAGGCGGCGGGCGCCGGATATGTCCAATAAACGGCAAATTGCCCGCCGAATAAAGAATGAGATCCGAGCAGAAGATTGTTCCGAAATTGCAGTAGAAGCAATAAACCGGAATCTCACCATTTCCATCAACGGATCGCTGAAACAAAAGACTCTCATCCAGTCACTTGTCGGGATGTCAGCGAATAAACTGTCAGTACATTCCATCAATAAAG
>JANXYM010000038.1 GCA_025350045.1 Methanomicrobiales archaeon
CGATCGCTCCACCATATTCTGCAACACAGTCGGAGAAGGCAGAATCGGTGACCGTGAGGGACACGGCGGTGGACATGATCGCGCCGCCAAAAGAATTTCCTGTGCAGCCGGTAAACGACGATGAAGCAACCGATGTTATACCTGAGGTGTAGATCGCGCCCCCATCACCATCGGTACCGGTTGTGCCCGGAAGACCATTGGTTCCCGGGGGATAATCTTCCATATACCCTGATCCTGCATCGCCCCCCGACGCTCCATTACCTGTCATGCAGTTCCCGAAGATGGATGAGTTTATTTCGGTTGAACCGGATGAGAATACGGCGCCACCATTACCCCCGTAACCTCCGTTCCCCCCATTGCCTCCATTCGGAAGGGGTGGGTTAGACCAGCCGCCGCTGCCACCGTACCCGCCAGCTCCTCCGTTTCCTGCCCGGCAATTAGTGATTGTCGATGAGTCAATGTCAACTGCAACTGTTGAGTACACGGCGCCACCGTTCCCGCCGTTCCCCCCGGCTCCTCCGTTATTACCTTCGCTGCTGATCCCTCCCCCACCTATGCCCCCGTTACCGCCAAGACCGCTGGTGATTGTCGAAGAGATTATGGTAATTGCAGCTGTCGAGTAAACTGCACCGCCGTTCCCTCCGTTACCCCCGCTACCTCCGGTCCGGACCGTACCATCATTCGCACTGTCTCCGCCATGACCGCCATTACCAGCAGAGCAACCCGTGATGGCTGAAGATGACAGGGTCACCGGACCGTCCGAATAGATTGCACCTCCACTGGCACCGTCACCGCCCGGAAGGCCCGTAAGACCCGCTGCCCCATCCGGCGCTGCTCCATTCTGAAGGGTGAGGTTTTCGATAGTGAGCGGAGATGTACCAGAGACACTGAATATTCTGCCGGCATTCTGTGCATCGATGAGAGTGTTTACCCGGGAACCCCCGGCCGTTGTATTTGCCCTGAGGGTAACCGTATGTGAAACCGCAATCCCGTGCTCGAAGTAAATCCCCGGGTCCAGAATGACTGTACCGCTGGCTCCGGCAGCGGCAATTGCGGCAGGAATCCCGCCGGGGGTCATATTATCGATTGTCACCACTGCTGCCGACACCGGTGACACAATAATAACCAGCGAAAAAATCAACAACCCTGCAAGAACCAGACTGTACCGTTGTAAACCCATCATCCCAACCCTTCCGTCTTCACGTAAAACCCGGGGTGGCGCATTTTTTCCTGCAAACGCGGAACCGGTGTGCTTTATCCAAAAAGCCAGCACACCCCGATTGGTAGATCATCGGAATGAGGGGTAATAAGAATTGTTATATTGACCGGCCTGCATCCCGTTGATCCTAATTGTACTCTTTGAACAGGGCCGGGTTCTGTCGCCGGGTGTGCCAGCGCCAAATTGCAGACAAACGGACCTCACGGGTTGGTATACACGATCCGTGGGGAAAAAGAGAGAGATTATTCAATAATAATTGCCGGCTTGAACGGCAGTGCAGTCGCTGCTTTGAGGTGTACCCCGTCTTCAGCCTCGGTGATATGCACCGGCACACCGAACTCGTGCTGGAGGAATACCTGGGCTGATTCGAATACATCCCGTTCATTGATCGGGTCCTGAGCCAGCGGTGCCACAACCTGCGGGGGCAGGCGGTGGATGAGCGTGGTGCACTGCTTTGCGGCATCGGTTGCCTCTTTGCCCCGCTTCTTCATGGAATCGTCCTTCATGATCTCCTTGATCACGGTGGTGCGATCCGATGACCGGGCGATCGTCCGGAAGATATCGTGCTTCCACTCCGGTGCAAGGGCAATCGTGATGGCCTTGGGCGTGATCTGGATCAGCTTCATGATGGACTCGATATCCTCGACCGTGCGGGAGAGGAGCTCTTCGGAGAGCTCGACCCGGGGGCTGACGAGTTTCCGATCTGCCACCGGCCAGGGGGCGAACGAGACAAGTCCCTCTCCTGCAATCTCCTTCCACAGGTGCTCGCCCGTGAACGGGATGAACGGCGAAAGGAGCCGGGTCCAGACGGAACAGAGCGTGTGCAATTCCCGGCTGCCGTCGCAGTTCTCCGGTAACCTTCTGCGGTACCATTTCAGGTCGGTCTCGATCCCAAAGTAGGCTTCCTGGAGTGCCTGCCGGGTCTGGAAGTTGTTGAGCGCCTCGGTGGTCCGCTCGATATGCGACTGGAACCGGCTGACCAGCCACTTGTCGATATCGTGCGGTTCCCCACCGGCATCCTTCATCTCCATGATGGTTGCGTAGAACCGCTCGATCTGCTTCTTTGTAGAAATGACCAGTTCATTTCTCCAGTCAAAGTCCTGCCACGGTTCGGCGCTGCCCATGAGGAACATCCGCACGGTATCGGCACCGAATTCGGCTACTGCATCTTCGAGCAGGAAGACGTTTCCTTTCGATGACGACATCTTGGCCCCGTTTAAGAGACCCATGCCAAAGACAACCATGCCCGCAGGGAGCTTATCCTTCGGGAAGATCGAGACATGGTGGAAGATCTGGAAGGTGAGGTGGTTGGAGATGAGATCCTTTGCCGAGAACCGGTAGTTGTACGGGTACCAGTAGAGGAACTCGGCCCGCATCACATCGAGTTTCTTCTTTTCGGGCAGGTCATCGGATTTCTTGCCGAGGAAGATGTAATCGAAGACCTCGGGAGTGAGTAACTTCGGATCGATCTCGCGGATCTTGTGGGCGATCGTGTAATACGCCATGTAGCAGGTCGAGTCCGAGAGGGGCTCGATCAGCTGGGTAGTGTCCCACGGGAAGCGGGTACCGAGTCCCACGCGGCGGGTGCAGGCCCAGTCCTTGAGCCAGTCCACGGTGCGGTCGAATTCGGCCCGGACTTCGGTGGGCACAAGCGCCATGTCCCCGAGGTGGTCGCTCACCTGTTTCTTCCAGGCCGGGTCGCTGTATTTTAAGAACCACTGGTCGTGCAGGATCTTGACCCGGACCCGGTTACCGCACCGGCAGATGACCGGCCGCTGGTCGAACTCGTACATGATGGCCGAATCGTACTTCTCGACCATGAGGGCTGCGACTTCGTCCCGGGCAACCCGGACGGGTTTTCCGCCGTACTTCTCGAAGAGTTTGCCTTTTGAGAACTCTGCGGAATAGATCTCCTGCGTAAGCGCATCCATCCGGCTGTCCATCTGGTTGGCAATACCGGCCTTTTCTACGGCAAACTGGGCAGGGCACTCGCCATAGCCCTCGACTTTGATGAGTGGAATTGGCTTGATCTGCGTGTATTTTCCTGCCTGCTGGAGGTCGCGAAGGGCAATGTAGTCGAACGGTGCATGGGCGGGAACGCTCATCACAAGGCCGCTGGCCATATCGGGGTCCACGAACTCGGCGGGAAGGATGATGATCTCGCCGCAGAGCGGGTGGGAAACCTTCTTGTCGATGAGGTCTTTGCCGGCGATCTCTTCCCTGATCTCGACCGTGTGGTCCTGGAGGGCGAGTTTCTCGGCTGCTTCTTTGGATACGATCCAGGCCTTGCCGTCCACGAGCGCCTTGACATAGGTGATCGTTGGGTTTGCCCAGAGGTTTGTCACGCCATGGATAGTCTCGGGGCGGAGGGTGGCGGTGGGGATGAACGCATCGCCGTACCGGAACATGACAAGGGTGAACCTGACCACTTCGGCCTTGTCCCCTTCGAGCAGGTCGTGGTCGCCGACCGGGTTGTCATCCACGGTGCAGTACCGGACCGGGTGCACGCCCTTGATGACGTGGCCTGCCCCGTAGAGATGCTGCCACTGCCACTCGATGAACCTGCTGTAGGTCGGGTCGACCGTGGTGAACCGCCGTCGCCAGTCGATCGAGAGCCCGCAGGCAGTCATGACCCGCTGGTATTCGCCGGCAAAGTGCCGGACAATGGTTAACGGGTCGACAAACTCGTCGAGCACGTTCTGCGGGACCTTGTAGAGATCGCGGTAGAGCCGGATGGTCTTTTCATCCTTGTTGGCGATCCGTTTCGAGATACCGATGACCGGTGCTCCCGTGACGTGGAAAGCCATCGGGTAGAGCACCTGCCGGCCTTTCATACGCCAGAACCGTGCGATCACGTCCGGCACAATGTAGGTCCTGCCGTGGCCTACGTGCATCGCACCGCTCGGGTACGGGTAGGCAACCGTCAGGTAAAACTTTTCCAGATTCGAGGGGTTGGATTCAAATGCATGGATCCACCGCTCGTGTGCTTCTTCTTCAAATCTGCCCAGATCAAATTCGCTCACATCATCACCTGTGTAAAAAAAGTTATACCGGCCGCAGCTTGATGATCTCGCTGTTCTGGTAGCGACGGATCATCTCCTGGGCAATGCTTGAGTTCTTGGCCAGGTGAATCTCACCTGCGTCATTCACGGTTGCGGTGAAGAGATACTCTTTTCCGGCAAATACATCGACGATCTTGCCGCTCTGTTCGGGCGCAATGATCGTCAGCTGCTTCTTGTCGGTCTGGATCTTGACGCCACCGCCAAGGTTCATCTCCTCTTCGGATTTCTGCGGCGAGCTCTGCATCTGCTGCCGGTCGAACTCCGACCGGGGCTTGATGTCGATGCCGATGCCGATCTTGTTGACGATCGCAGAGATGTTCTTGCCACCCTTTCCTATGGCTGCGGGGACATCCTTGTCATCGATATACACGACTGCCTTGGTGTCGCTGATCATCTGGACATCGATGAAGCCCTCGGTGTAACGCCCGATCTCGCGCTGGATATCCTTCTCGGTAAGTCTCCAGCCGGTGCGTTCCTCGCTCTCTTTCTTGACCGGTTCGGGCTGCGGTGCAACCGGTACCGGTGTGCGGGTGAGCTGGGGTGCCGACATGACCGGCTGGCCGACCTGCTGTACCTGCGGGACCTTTGCTGCGGCAACCGGGGCTGCTGCGGGTGCTGCTGCACCGGCGATGACCGGCATAACGATGGTCTCGCCATCATAGCGGAAGACATCGAGTACCAGCTGGCCGCTCTCGTGGTCGGTAACGGTGGTCACGGGGCGGATATGCATCTCGCCTGCCATGCCGTTGGGCACCTTGATGGTGAAATCGATATCGTAGACCCTGGAGATGACCCCCTGCTTGACAAAGATGATCGTGTTGATCACCTGGGAGAGCACCGAGAAATCCACGCGGTTCGAGAACCGCTGGATGGCATCCCGCACGCCGTTTGCATGGATGACGCCTATCATGCCAAGGCCAGCGAGGCGCATGTCGCCAAAGACATTGAAGTCCTCGTTCTTTCGCAGTTCGTCGAATATGACAAAGTCAGGCCGGACGAGCAGGAGCACGTCAGCGGTGTTGGCCATGCTGCCGTCGAGCGCCGAGTACTGGGTGATCTGGTCCGGCACCTGGAGTTCGCGGGGCGCCTCCATGGTCTTGACCACGAAGCCTGAGTCGGACAGGAACGTTGCAACGCTCTGGGCGAGCGTGGTCTTGCCCGAGCCGGGTGAACCTGCGATGATGAGCCCGCGTTTTTCGCCGGTGATTCGCTTGGTGATAACCTCGGCCTTGGTGTAGTCCTTTAAGGTGACATCCACGATCGGGCGGACTGCGGTGATCTCCATGCCGTCTGAGAACGGTCGGCGGGCGATCGCGATCCGCATGGAACCGATCTGCACTACCGTGATGCCGCGCTTCTCGACTTCGATGAACCCGTCAGGGTGCCGCTTGGCTCGCTCGAGGATCTCCTGCGCCATGGCCCGGAGTTCGTACTCGGAGGTGGGCTGGTCGCGGATCTTCACGAGTTTCATGTCGCTGATCGTGCCTTTCTTTGCGGAAGGGGCGATCCGTTCTTTTAAGTACACGGCAATCGTGTGCTCGTCAAAGAACTGGTCGATGGCCAGCGGCCCGAAGTCCCCGACCTGCGGCTTTAGGTAAATGACATCGAGCCCTTTTGCCCGGGCCACTTCAGCCTGCACGAAGTCACTGGTGATGAAGCGTGCCTTGTTGTCGATTGCGATGCTTCGAATCATGGCGTCAATCTCGCCGCCACTGGCGAGTTTGACCTGTTCGAGGGTTGGTCGGATACCGGAGAATTTGAGTTCTATGGTTTTTTCTTCGGCCATTTTGCACAGTTGCTGCAGTTCGTTGAGGCCCGAGAATCCAATCTCGCGTCCGTTATTTGCCTGGGCTTCGAGTTCTGCAATCACTGCTTCCGGGACGATTATTGTTGCACCCTTGTATTCACCGGCTTTTATCATGGATGTAATGCGCCCGTCGATGAGGACGCTGGTATCTGGTACGAGTATCATTTCTATATTCCTCAATTATTGTCTTTTTATGGTATGCTATGCTATTCTCTTCCGAGTTTATGTCGGGAATCCCGGTGCGAGCGCTCGCACGTTTCCCGAAAAAACCAGTACGGACGCCTTTAAAAGCCGCCCGCGCCGGTCATCTGGTTCAACGACCAGAAAGATCGTTGATACGATAGATATATTACGGACAGGTTTATAAGGGGTTCGAAGGGTGTGGGCGGAGAGGAGAATCGCGCAACCTTCATCATGCATAATCCCGAAGGATACTATACACAGTATTTTCCCGGGGAACCATTTTGGATCGCAACGAATTCCAGACACGGCTTGAGATGATCGATGTCCTGCTCAAAGAACAGGGCTGGGTCGTAGCAGATCGATCCCATGTCCTGATGGAAGTCGATACCAAGCAGTCTGATTTTGTAGCGAAAAGTTACAAGACCGTTTCAGAAACCCTGAAAAACGATATGGAGAGCACGTATGCTGATTACCTGCTGCTCGACAGTTTTGGGGCACCGCTTGCTATTGTTGAGGCGAAGCGAACGTCCAAGGATGCCCGTCTTGGGCAGCAACAGGCGGCGATGTATGCGGACGATATCAAACGCCAGACCGGCAAGGATGTCTTCATCTTTCTCTCGAACGGGTATCAGATCATTTTCTGGGACCGGGAGCGGTACAGTCCCCGGGAAGTGAAGGGGTTCTATACGCAGGGAGACCTGGAGCGGCTCCGGTTCCAGAAGACGCAGGATGCCACGTCACCAGTCGAAGTCGATACGGCGATTGTTGACCGGGCAAAAGGGATCGAGTGCGTGAAAAGGGTGGTGGAGCATCTCCAGCGGGGGCACCGGAAGGGGCTCATCGTCATGGCTACGGGTACGGGAAAGACCCGGGTGGCGATGGCGATCATCAAGATCCTGATGGAGAAGGGTCTTGTGCAGAAAGTGCTCTTCCTTGCGGATCGCCGGGCACTGCGCGACCAGGCGATGAATAAAGGGTACAAACTCTTTTTCCCCGAAGAGGCAAAGGACAAGATCTTTGCCGGGAAGTACGACAAGAGCAAGCGGCTGTACGTTTCTACGATCCAGACGTTCCAGGAGATCTATCTCGACAAGGATACAAACGGGCAGTTCCGGCTCTCCCCGGGTGAGTTTGACCTGATTATCTCCGATGAGGCGCACCGCTCGATCTACAACAAGTGGAAGGATGTGTTCACGTACTTCGATGCGATCCAGATCGGACTGACGGCAACTCCGTCAGAGATTCTCGACAAGGACACCCTCCGGTTCTTCGAGTGCCAGAACGGGGCACCGACTGCGCTGTACTCCTACGATGATGCGGTCGCGGACGGGGTGCTGGTCGATTTCCGGAAGAGTATCCTTGGCGCACAGACGCATTTCCAGATTGCCGGAGTACGGCGGCAGGATCTGACGGAAGGTGAGCGGGCGAAACTGCTGGAGCAGGGGATCGATCCTGACGAGATCGATTTCGAGGGCACGGAGCTGGAGAAGAAGGTGGCCGTGAAGGGAACTTCAGAGGCGATCGTCCGCGAGTTCATGGAAAATGCCCTGATGGACCAGACCGGGACGCTGCCGGCAAAGTCGATCCTCTTTGCGATCTCGAAGAAGCATGCGTACCGGTTGCAGGAGGCGTTTGATACGCTCTATCCCGAGCACAAGGGCACGCTTGCCCGGACGATCGTATCGGAGGATTCCCGGGCGGACGAACTGATCCGGGCCTTCGAGAAGGAATCAATGCCCCGGGTGGCGATCTCGGTGGACATGCTGGATACGGGCATCGATGTGCCCGAGGTCTGCAACCTTGTCTTTGCCAAACCCGTCTTCTCGAAGATCAAGTTCTGGCAGATGCTCGGCCGGGGCACCCGGGCCAACAGCGCCTGTGAACATTTTGCATGGCTGCCCGTGGGGAAGAAGGAGTATTTCCAGGTCTTTGATTTCTGGAACAACTTCGAGTACTGGCAGATGAACCCGGACGGGGTGAAGAACGAATCACCGGATGCGATCACGAACCGGATCTTCCTCTCCCGGATCAAGCAGCTCACCTTCCTCCGGGACCACGGCGACGAGGTGCGTGCAGCGCAGGTGAAGGAGCAGATCCTTGCCGATATCCGCTCGCTGCCCCCGGATTCCGTGAGCATCCGCGACAACAAACAGGAGATCAAAAAGGCTCTCGACCCGCACCTCTGGGACAATGTGGCCATCGATCCGCTCCAGTTCCTGACCCAGAAGATCATGCCCCTGATGCGGTACCAGCAGGACGTGAACCTGAACACCGCGATCTTCTCCCTGCGCTGCGAGCAGCTCAAACACGCGATCCTCCGCAACGATACCGGCGAGATCGAGCGGCAGAAACTCCTGATCGGAGGGATGATCGAGTGCCTGCCGCTCACGATCAACAAGGTGCAGGAGCAGGAGGCATTCATCCGCGAGGTGCTCTCGAAATCGTTCTGGTCATCGGTCACGTACGAGTCTGCGCAGCGGATGCTCGCCGAGCTTGCGCCGCTGATGCCCTTTATGCGGAAAGAGCCGCAGCAGACCATTGTCATCGACATGGGGGACACCATCGAGCAGAAGACAATTTTCGAGATGGGCGTGGCACAGCAGCATACCTATGTCACGAAGTACCGGGAGCATGTCGAGGAACGCATCCGCAAGATTGCGGTCGACAGCCCCGTGATCCAGAAGATCGCCCGCGACGAAGTTTTATCAGAGGCCGATCTCCAGCAGCTCGAAGCCACCATCTTCGGCCCCGATCTCGCGAAGAACCCGGCGGAACTCGGCAAGGCCGTGTCGGGCACGGAGAGCATCCTCGTCTCGCTCATCAAGCGGGTGCTCGGGATGTATGCAGAGGCGAACCCGGCGGACCGGATCAAGGATGCGTTCCGGACCTACATGATGGAGAATAACAAGCACTATTCAGCCGACCAGCTCAACTTTATCCGCATGGTCGAGTCGGTATTTTCCCAAAAGAAGCACATCACGTACGCCGATTTCTGGGAGCCGCCGTTCATCACGCTCGGGAATGCGCCGGAGCCGATGTTTTCTACGGATGAACTGAAAACTTTTGAGGGG
>JANXYM010000007.1 GCA_025350045.1 Methanomicrobiales archaeon
TCGGATAAACCTGATATTCCGGCTCGCTGATTTCTTAATTGTCTCCTTGCTTTTTGAGCACACACTCTGGTAAGGAGACAATGTACCTTAGATCTTTCGGTCATTGGTACCGTCTGTTTTGGATAGGATTTCTACAGAGCAGAAGAAACTATTTCTGCCCCCGAAAAAGAATCAGATTAACGAATAATTACGGAGTGAATGTGCTTAATGACCGATGCAGTCATCACTGAGTATGCAGGAACCCGCAGAAATGATACAATCTCCCGCTTCTACCAGTACGGCAGTGGCGGCGTACGGGTACTTGATGCGGGAAAGAATGTAAAAAGGCTCTACCGCTTTGATCCTGCATCGGATACAATGACCGAACAGGATCCTGCCCGCCCGGAGCGGATCCTGCGGCGTTTTGTCTTTGACCGTATGGGGATGCTCGAGGAGACCTTCTCATTCGGGAGCCGGCCGCGGACATTCCGCTACGAGCAAGGCTGTCAATTGATTACTGTCCGCGAAGGTGGGGAATACGGGCAGGTGGGAAAGACCTTCACGTTTGAGGAGAACGGGATCGCCGAAACCGGGTGGGGGCGTAATGGCGAGATCGAGCGGGTCTTTATCTTCGAACCCGGCAACGACACGATAACGGAACGGACGGGCGGGTGGTTTGGCGATGTTGAGCGGACAATCATCCTCAAAGGGATCAATGCCTCACTCTTCCGTGAGCCGGAGGCATTCCTGCAGTTCCTGATGTTCACCGAATGGAGTGCCTCAGATCGAGAGGATGTCATACAGGAACAGGTAGCGAAAATCCGGGGTGGGGGAACCGCAGGAACCAGCCGGAACCCGTATGCATTTACCCGTGAGCGGCAAACCCCGGTAAATTCTGGGATGCCCGGCGGGCGGCAGACCCCCCCGCGCACTCCGGCACTCCGGCCGGATACGCAATCGGCCGGATCTTCGCGGGGCAGCCTGTCGGATGCGGGTATTGATTTCATAGCTGAAGGTGACTCCCCCGGGCAGGATGTCCTGCGTGGACCTGTTCCCCCCTCCCGGAGGAGCAGCGAGATCTCCTTTGACGAACGCTGGCATCCCAAAGAGAGTGATGACCGGAGGTTATCGGCGGGGAGAAGTGTCGAGATACCCCTTGAAGAGCGTTTCGGGAAGGCACGTAATGAACGCGAGCCGCTCTCAAAGGGCAGGAGTGCTGAGATTTCCGTTAGCGAGCGTTTTGAGAGCGCACGAAGTGAACGGGAGAAACTCACCCGGGGAAAAAGTGTCGAGATACCTCTTGACGAACGTTTCGGGAGTGCGGCCAATGACCGTGAAAAACTCTCAAAGGGTGGAAGTGCCGAGATACCCCTTGACGAGCGTTTTGAGAAAGCACGCAGTGAAAGGGAGAAACTCTCAAAAGGGCGGAGTGCGGAGATCCCCTACAATGAACGCAGGGGCGGCAGGGATCGCTAATCCTTAAAAAAGAACGGATGACCCGGCTGGCGTTGAACCTCTGCAGCGGTACCGGGTATCACTGCGGGTAAACCCGGGTATATTTCCTCTGAATAGTGCAATTACAAGGGAAAATTTAAAAAAATTACGGATCGCAGCGGAGTTTTCCCGCCTTTCCGATATTCTCGAGATCATGTTCATCGATCATGATCGTGACGAGATTCTTGTCCAGTCCCAGCGTTGTGCAGAGCGTATCGGTAAATTCGTGAACGATCCTGCGTTTCTGATCGGTAGATGCACCTTTCTTCATCTTGAGAACTACTACGGGCATGGGTACTCCTTTGTTCCGGTAGTTTTGGATTCCGGAGTATTTAGGCTCAAGGGAAAAAGGGGAATTTTCACTTAAGATTAAAAAAAAAACGTCAGTTGATCACTTCCCTGTCTGGTCAAGTTGCCCGGCTGTTGATCTCTCATGCCACACGGGAGAGCATCCTCTGTAATACCATGAAGCATAGAAAAAACTCCGGATTCCCCCCTGCCTGCAACATCGTGCATCTGCCTGATAGTGATTTTATGAGGTTTTCTTCAGATTGCACGCAACTTCTCTCCAAACCAGGGAATGAGATCCTTTTTCCGGGACATCATATCCGGCAGGGAAAGGGGTTGCTCCTTAAGTCCAAGTCTTGTCATGACGCTGCTTTCAGCCGATGCAAAGAGCTCGCTTCCGTTCTCCATAACACTGGTAAACAGACCGAGATAGATGTCAGCGCCCTGCTGCTTACGCAGTCGTGCGAGCTCCTGCAGGATCTCATCCGTATGCGCCTTTGGGTACACGAACGAAGGTACCATTACTTGGGAAATAATCACCTTCTTTCCGAAGAGCTCGTACCGTTTCGTGTCCCTTACCAGGAGATCTTCCATGGTCGCTCCTTCAATATTCATCCCTCTCTCCAGTAATTTTGTACCGAAGGATACCGGATCAAAACGGGTGAGCGCTGCAAGGTATGCCACCATCTCGTGATCTTCAGCAGTTGTTGTGGACATTTTCAGGATAAGGGTGTCAGAGAGGATTCCGGCAAGGAGAAGTCCGGCGATTGCCGGTGTGGGTGTACTACCACTTTCGGTGTATTTTTTTGTGATGATGGTTGAAGTGGAACCGACCGGGTCATTGAGAAACCTGACCGGTTTTAACGTGGAGATGGCCCCGAGCCGGTGGTGGTCTATGATCTCGATGATCTCTGCGGTATCGATTCCCTCCACTGCCTGTGAAAATTCGTTGTGGTCAAGAAGAATCACCGGCCTGTGGACATCGTCAATGAGTGTTGTTCTTGTTACGATACCCCGGAGTGTCCCGTCTTTTTCCACCACGCATGCAGAACGGAACTTAGAGGAGTATACGATCTGTTTTGCATGGGCGAGCGTATCCTCGAGCGAAAGCCGGGGGATATCAGTCTCCATCACCATGCCTGCCGGGAGGGAGAGGTTGATCATCGTACCTACACCGAAAGCATCGAGATCGGTTGCCAGTATCGAGACTCCCTTCAACCCTGCTTCATGGATAACCCGTTCGCTCACCGGGGCCTTATCGGCAATGATGAGGGCAGCGATACCCGCAGCTATCAGCGAACGCTGTACCGGTTCGTTATCGCCTGCTATCGCGATGTCCCTGCTGGTCAGTTTCTTTGAGATGACCGTGGGGGCATCGATCGTAATGGAGACCCGGCCCTCAAGTGTCTCTGCGGCTCTCACCAGAACGCGGGCGCTCAGTATCCTTGCGAGGGTATCGAGCGGGAGAGGCATGATTGCGAGTTCGCCGATTTTACGTCGTTTGACATATGCCTGGGCGAGCCCATGCTCTCCAACAATGCCGACAAGCCGGCCCTCTTCATCAGTGATTGGCACGTTGCGGATATCATGGGTATCCATAAGCGCTGCGACATCAATGGTTGGGACATTGTGGGTTACACTGATCCGGTGGATTGCAAGATCGGAGACCCGGGGTTCAATGCTGTCGATAAGGACCGGTGGTTTAAGACCAACTGTCTCAAGAGCAAAACAGGTCTCTGCATTCAGCTCCCCGCACCGGGCAGGGATGTATCTCCCTGATTCAGCAAGGTTTAACAATGCTGCATATCCCATGACACTCGCGATGGAGTCTGTATCCGGTTGCCGGTGACCGATGATAACCACTTTTTTCCCCACGTGCGGCCTCTCCTTTCTCTAGTAGTTCGGCACGATAAATAATTAATGTCGCTAAAAAAAGCGGGTGACTGATAAAAACCGGCTACCGGTATCTCTATTGCTGCCCCCTCTCCCATTCCATGAATGCGACCGTGTACACGAAATGTAAAAAAACTCTCAAATAAAAAAATAAAAAATAAAAACTGTGCTTTTCCCCCTCCCGCGATTATTTCGGTAACATTATAATTCAGGAAACTAATATGAAAAAATTCTCCGGATAACTGTCCTTTTCAGGCTTATGAACGGAAAATATCAATCCATGGATGACTGATATGTCAATTCTCCCCCAAAATAATCCTCGGAGCAGATCGTTCTTCTTCTCTCTTCTCATAGCGATGATGCTGCTCACGGTAATTGTAGTGGGGCTTTTGACCCTGAATACCTATTTTACCACCCGTACTATGATCGAGGATAATTCAGCAAACACCAAGAGCCAGACTGAACAGAATATCATTGCAACGATCCGCCTGGTAGATGCGAGTTTCACTCTTTTTGATAATTCACTGAACAAGGAGATGCACCGGGGACTTGACCGGGTTATGCTGGAATATTCTCGCGCCGGCAATGACCCGGCAAAGATGGATCTCGGGGCAGTCAGGTATGAACTCGGAGATCAGTATGATATCTATATCATCAACGAATCCGGGGTTATCGAGTTTACTACATACCAACCGGAACTCGGGGTTGATTTTAAGAAAATCCCGTATTTCTACGAGTACCTTACCACAATCAGGAATTCTGAAGGCTTTTTCCCGGATCGGATTGTCAAGGAAAAAGCGGGTGCAGGGTCTCTCCGAAAATATGCCTATATGCCAACTCCCGATCACCGGTATATTCTTGAACTGGGATTGAGCGGGAGTGCATTCAACCAGGAACGGGATGCATTAAATTACCAGAATATCATCAACACCCTTGCATCAAACAACCCCTCTATTGAACAGATCCGAATTTTCGATATGACGGGACACCTCGCTGATGATGCCTCATATGTGCCGGACGATATGACGAAGGCAACACTCACTGCCGTAATCAGCAAACGTTCAGGAACGGTCATTGAACAGTCGATGAACGGGAAGTCGGTCACCTATCTCTTCATTGATTTGAAAAATAAGGAATACGGATCTGATCTGAGCCGGATCGTTGAAATTACCTATAACACAACCCCGATGGACACGGTTTTATCTCTGCAGTTCGTCCAGATTACCCTGATCGCGCTGTTGGGACTGATTGTCGGCTGTGGTTCTGCATTTATCCTCTCCCGCTCTCTTTCTCAACCTATCGCGGGCATTGTTTCTGATGTGGACCGGATAGCGAAAGGAGATCTCGATCATAAGATTGCTTCAACGGATGTGGCCGATTTCCAGGTGCTCGAACAGAGTATCAACCACATGGTGACATCGCTTCGGGAAGCGCTCGATAAGATCGGTGAGAGTGAAGCGGCCCTGCGGGAGAGTGAACGGAAATACCACGATCTCTATATCTCTGCCCGGATCGCTCTTTTTGAGATAAATTTAACGAGCAATCTGCTTGTTGCCGGCAACCAGCGTTTATGCGACCTGTTCGGTGTAACGTCGTTGTACCAGGTTATCGGGAAAAACATCTTTCAGGATTTCGTGAGTCCTTCGGACCTGGAGGAAACTTTGGCGATCCTATCCCGGGATGGTTTTTTCAATGGGCGTGAAATGCCGTTTAAGGACCCCTCAACCGGCATAGTATTCTGGGGTGAAGTATCAGTCCGGGTTAAAAATAACAGGGATGTTGCCGAAGGATCGATCGTTGATATCACCGCCAGAAAGAAAGCAGAAGAAGAACTCCGGACATTATACCATGAACTCGAAACGCGGATTGCAGTCCGGACATCAGAGCTCAAAACAGCACAGGAAGCATTTCTTCGGGCAAATACCAAGCTCAATCTCTTAAACACCGTAACCCGCCACGATGTCTTAAACCAGCTCACCGTACTGAACGGGTACCTGTCACTCCTTGAAATACAGGTACCAAAGGTTGATTCTCAGATGCAGGACTACATCACCCGGGCGGAACAGGCAGCGAGAAATATTGAAAGTCAGATCCAGTTCACAAAAATATACCAGGATATCGGTGTGCATGCACCGACATGGCAGAATGTCGGGGGGCTGATAAAGAAGGCAAAAACGGGTCTTCTGCCCAAATCCATCTATCTTACCATGAACCTTGACGATCTCGAGATCTATGCAGATCCCCTCTTTGAAAAGACTTTTTACACCCTGCTGGAAAATGCCCTGCGGCATGGGATCCATGTCACTCAGATCCGATTTTTCTATCATATCACTCCTGAGGATACCCTTCTGCTGATCTATGAGGATGATGGTGTTGGTATCAGCTTCGACAATAAAGAGCATATCTTTGAACGGGGTTTCGGGACACATACCGGCTGGGGATTATTCCTCGCAAAGGAGATCCTTTCAATCACCGGGCTGGTGATTGCAGAGACCGGCGAACCGGGCAAAGGAGCACGATTCGAGATTGCCGTACCGAAAGAGGGGCACCGGTTCGGACCATGATCGACCGGTAACGACGGTTCATCCCGTCCGGGTCTTTTTGGATTGCTCCTCCCACACTTTCATGCCCCAACCCTCATGCTGATAAGCTCCTGAGCAGATTCGTACAGCACAGAATGAAGAATATTATCATCAAAGGTGCCCGCCAGCACAATCTTAAAAATGTCAGCGTGGAGATCCCCCGCGACAAGCTCGTTGTCATCACGGGCGTTTCCGGTTCCGGGAAATCCACGCTCGCATTCGATACCCTCTACGCGGAAGGACAGCGGCGCTATGTGGAGTCGCTCTCCACCTACGCCCGCCAGTTTCTCGGCATGATGCACAAGCCGGATGTGGACAGCATCGAAGGGCTGTCACCCGCAATCTCGATCGAGCAGAAGACCACGAGCAAGAACCCCCGCAGCACGGTCGGGACGACCACCGAGATCTACGATTACCTCCGCCTGCTCTTTGCCCGCATCGGGACACCGTTCTGCCCCGAGCATAATATTCCGATCGCTTCCCAGACTCCTGACCGGATCTCTGACCAGATCGCAGCCGAACATCCGGGCCTGGTCACTATCCTGTCACCTGTAGTCCGGCAAAAGAAAGGCACCTACCAGCAGCTCTTGAAAGACCTCAACAAAGAGGGATATGCACGGGTACGGGTGAATGGCGCCATCATCCGCACCGATGAGGAGATCAGCCTCGACCGGTACAAGAAGCAGGATATCGAGATCGTGATCGACCGGCTCGCGTCAACCGATCGCTCCCGTCTCACTGAGGCGGTTGAGAATGCGCTCAGGAAATCCGAAGGACTGGTGCTGGTCACGGGAGAGGATGAGAAAGAGTCCACCTACTCCTCGCTCATGGCCTGCCCGGTCTGCGGGCTTGCCTTTGAGGAGCTCCAGCCCCGCATGTTCTCGTTCAACAGCCCGTTCGGTGCCTGCGAGGACTGCCACGGCCTCGGTGTGAAGATGGAGTTTGACCCGGATCTCATCATTCCGGACAAGACCCGCTGCATTGCTGACGGTGCCGTTGCCCCGTACCGCAACCCGATGGACGGGTTCCGCGGCCAGTATCTCGCCACCGTGGCGAAACATTTCGGGTTTGATGCCTTAACCCCGATTAAGGATCTTACCGAGAAACAGTACAATGCCCTGATGTTCGGTTCAACCGAACGGATGCATTTCGCCATGAGCATGAAGAACGGGGATGCCCAGTGGTCCCACAACGGGGAATGGGAAGGTCTCCTCCCCCAGACGGCCCGGCTCTATTCCCAGACCCAGTCCGAGTGGCGGAAACGCGAGCTGGAAGGCTACATGCGGATCTTCGACTGCCCGGCATGCAAAGGCCAGCGTCTCAAAGACAAAGTCCTCGCCGTCCGGATAAACGGGAAATCCATCATCGATGTTACGGATCTCTCCATAAGCAACAGCATCGTGTTCTTCAACGAGCTCAAACTTACGGAAAAGCAGACAGAGATCGCCCGCCAGATCATCAAGGAGATCCGGTCCCGGATTGAATTTCTGGAGAAGGTCGGACTGGGGTATCTCACCCTCTCCCGCAATGCCGGCACCCTGTCCGGAGGGGAAGCCCAGCGTATCCGGCTCGCTACCCAGATCGGCTCGAACCTGATGGGAGTGCTCTACGTGCTCGACGAACCTTCCATAGGCCTGCACCAGCGGGACAACCGTAAACTGATCGAGACGCTGCGGACGCTCCGCGATCTCGGCAATACAGTGATTGTCGTGGAGCACGATGAGGATATGATCCGTTCGGCAGATCACCTGATCGATATGGGGCCCGGGGCAGGTCTTCATGGAGGAGCAGTTGTTGCGGAAGGAACACCTCCCCAGATCCAGAAGAACAGGAAATCCCTGACCGGCCAGTATCTTGCCGGCACGAAAAAGATCGATATTCCGGCAAAACGCCGCAAGTCTGACAAGTTCATCACGGTCAAAGGCTGCAGAGAGAACAACTTAAAGAAGATCGATGCGAAGTTTCCGATTGGTCTGCTCACCGTCATCACCGGCGTCTCGGGCAGCGGGAAGTCCACGCTCGTGTACGAGACGCTCTACAAAGGCATGATGCAGATCCTCAACGAATCCCGGGATCAGGCCGGCCTTCACGACAAGATCGTGTTTGATGCTGAGATCGACAAGGTGATCGTGATCGACCAGTCTCCTATCGGAAAAACCCCAAGATCCAACCCGGCCACGTACACCAAAGTCTTTGACGAGATCCGGACGGTTTTTGCCGAGACAAAAGAGGCCAGGATGCGGGGATACAAACCCGGCAGGTTCTCGTTCAATATCCGGGGCGGGCGATGCGAGGCCTGCGAAGGTGACGGGCTGATCCGGATCGAGATGAACTTCCTGCCGGATGTTTATATCGAGTGCGAGGAATGCAAGGGCAAGCGGTACAACCGTGAAACGCTCGAGGTGATGTACAAGGGTAAATCGATCGCTGATGTACTGGATATGAGCGTGGAAGAAGCCCTTGCTCTCTTCACCAACATCCCTGCGATCCGGACGAAGCTCGAGACGCTCTCCCGCGTGGGGCTTGATTACATCAAGCTCGGGCAGAGCTCCACCACCCTCTCCGGTGGCGAGGCCCAGCGGATCAAGCTCACCCGCGAACTTGCCAAGCGGGCCACCGGAAAGACGCTGTACCTGCTTGACGAACCCACGACCGGGCTCCATTTCGATGACACGAAGAAACTGATCAAGGTGCTCGACGACCTGGTAGAGAAGGGAAATACCGTCGTGGTGATCGAGCACAATCTTGACGTGATCAAGTCTGCCGATCATATCATAGATATCGGCCCCGAAGGTGGCGACGGTGGCGGTAAGATCATAGCAACGGGAACCCCGGAACAGGTTGCCAAGGTGAAGGGCAGTTACACGGGAGAGTTTCTCAAACCCCTGCTTCTCTCAGTATGATCGATCTCACCCGCCTGCCCCACGCCCCCGGCTGCTATCTCTTTTCCGATGAAGCCGGCACTATCCTGTACGTGGGCAAGGCAAAGGATCTCAAAAAGCGGGTGACGAGTTACTTCCAGAAAAAAGATCACGATGCAAAGACGCAGAAACTGGTCGAACGGATTGAATCGTTCGATTTTCTGGTAACCACAACCGAAACTGAAGCCCTTCTTCTGGAAAATAACCTGATAAAAAAGCACCAGCCGAAGTACAATATCGACTTGAAGGATGCCAAGAGGTTTGCCTACATCGAGATCAGCAACGAACCTTTCCCGCGAATTGGGATTGCCCGGAAGAGGACCAAAGGTGCTGTTTATTACGGGCCGTTTGTGTCATCCGGAGAACGCGATGCTGTGCTCCGCGTGATCAAACGTACGTTCACCCTCCGCTCGTGCAGGAAACTCCCGAAACGTGCCTGCCTGCGCTATCATATGCACTCCTGCAGTGCGCCCTGCATCGGCGCAGTCAGCCCGGAAGATTACCACGTACAGGTTGAAAGGGCAGTAACCCTGCTCAAGGGAAAAGGGAGCGAGGTTGTAAAGCAGCTCCGGGACGAGATGGCGATCAGATCCGCTGCACAGGACTACGAGAAAGCCCTCTCCCTGCGCAACCAGATAGGCGCAGTCGAGCGCCTGTCGGAATGCCAGTCAGTCGAGCGGCCAAAAGAGAGCGACCAGGATGTAGTCGCGTACACGGTAGCAGACGGGACGGTCTCTTTAATGCTCTTTGCCGTCCGGAAAGGCACACTTACCCAGAAACAGGAATACTCCTTCGAAGCCGGTGAGGAGTTCTTTGAAGAGTTCCTTGTCCAGTATTATGCGGATCATCTTCCCCCCACAGAACTCATCCTGTCCCATGACGTCGATCCCGCACTTCATGACTATCTTTCCGAACGCAGGGGCAGTGGAGTGCAGATCACCGTTCCGAAGATTGGCGAGAAGAAGAAACTGCTCGACCTTGTGCAGATCAACATCGGGCTGAGCTTCCGGCGGGGTGCCTTAAAGACCGGCGATCTTCAGGCCGTTCTTGAGCTACCCGACACCCCGCATGTGATCGAATGCTTCGATATCTCGCATCTTTCGGGCACCTCCATGGTTGGTTCGATGGTGCAGTTCCGTGACGGGTCACCTGACAAGAAAAATTACCGCAGGTTCAGGATCCGGACCGTGAAAGGGATCGATGATTTTGCCTCCATTGCTGAAGTGGTAAAGAGGCGTTACCAGAGACTTTCCGGTGAAGATGCCGATATGCCTGATCTGATCGTCATCGATGGGGGCAAGGGACAGCTCTCTGCTGCCCTGGATGTGCTCGTGGATCTCGAGCTGGAGCTCCCCATCATTGCGCTTGCCAAACGGGAGGAGGAGGTGTACCTGCCCGGAGAGATGCTCCCCCGTCATCTCGATCCAAAGGGCATGGCGCTCTGCTACCTGCAGGAGATCCGTGACGAGGCGCACCGGTTTGCCGTGGCCTATCACCGGCTGCTGCGGGGAAAAAAGATGAGGGGAGAAAAATAACGGGTCCCGGATGGCCCGCGTGACCCTGCTATTTTTTTTGCAGGAAAGGGTGATCTCTCTGCGTTCCCTGGCATGACCTGTGAGTCCCGTTGCCCCCTCGTTCTCTTATAAAATCCGGCTCTGTTGAAATCCTCTTTTTCCCATTGTATGCTTATTCTCTTTCGGGCTATAATGAGGGTGACGCCCTCTCTCCCCCCGGGGGAGCATCCCCCTGAGTCCCGGTTTTTCATCGACATCCTAAAATCTGTCGCAATAGTGGGGGATGCCTGAAGCGGCGGGGGCGAAATGCATGGGATGCAAAGAGCCCCCAAGGGCGACTCTCGTATCTCTCTTAAGGGTTTCAACGAGCCTGAATTCATTTTTCTCTCATCCTGCCCTTTTTTTTATCTGACACATATTTATTATCAGAAACATACGATTAGCTCACAGGAGTATTAGTCGTGAGTTCTGGTGAAGTGCGCATAGACCCCGTAAAAGTCTTAGTTGTCGAGGATAGTCGTACCCAGGCCGAGATTCTAAAGAGAACCCTGGAAAAAAACGGTTACACCCCATTTCTCGCTGAAAACGGCAGGGAAGCTCTGGAGCTGATCGGCTCAGTAAATCCTGATGTGATCATCAGCGATGTGATCATGCCGGTGATGGACGGTTATGAATTCTGCCGCACTATCAAAAACGATACTCGGTACCGGCATATCCCGGTCATCCTCTTAACCATGCTTACGGATAGCAAGGATGTCATGTATGCCATGGTGTCGGGTGCTGACAACTTTATTACCAAACCCTACCAGGGTGAATACCTTGTCTCACGGCTCAAAAAGATCCTGGCACAGAAAAGCGCTCCGATACCAACCGATCCCGGGGAAGCTCCGGTTGAGGTGCTCTTATCCGGCAAAAAATTCTCCCTCTCTCACAACCGTCACCAGATCATAGATCTCCTGATCTCAGCTTATGAAGCAGCAGTGATCCAGCACCATGAAGTGCTCAGAGCCCAGCACAGTCTTGCCGAGGCGAATAATGAAGCGAACCTGTATCTCGATATTATTACCCATGATATCAATAACGTAAATACCGGGGCTCTTGCGCTTACAGAACTGCTTCTTATGAAGAGCGAGGATCAGGACAAAGTGCTTGCCATGCGGCTTATCAACAGCATCAACCAGAGCATCGAGATCATTGGTAACGTATCTACAATCCGCAGGCTGCATGAACGCAGGGAAGCACTGAAACCCACTCTTCTGGATGAAGTCATTAAAAATGAGATTCTCCGTTTCCCCAATGCAAAAATCAGGTATTCCGGAACAACTGCCCGTGTCTGCGCCGATTCCCTGGTATATCAGATCTTTATGAACCTGATCGGCAACAGCATAAAATTTGCCGGCACCAAAGCGGTTATTGAGATATCAGTGAAGGATTCAGGGGATATGGTCGAAGTTATCGTTGTCGACAATGGTCCTGGGATACCCGATGAGGTAAAACCCCTGATCTTTGATCGTTTCAAGAGAGGAAAAACCACGAAAAGCGGGAAAGGACTCGGACTCTTCATTGCCCGTGCCCTTGTCGAGGGTTATGGAGGGAGAATATGGGTCACTGATAACGTGCAGGGAAAACAGGATCCAGGGACCGCAATGCATTTCACCCTGAAAAAAGCTGATTGAAAAGCATTTTTCCGGTATCTCCCCATCCCTGAAAAGAGCAGATCTCTCTTAAAAACGGTTTATTCCCCCATTAGGAATTCTTTGCACGCAACTCCTGCTCATAACAATGAGCAATAACACCCCGATTATCCACAAACCGGTATTAACCCCGCATGAGAGATTTGCAGGCATCTCTGCCCGATTAAAAAAAATCCATGGGATCCCGGAAAAAATTTTCTATAAATAGTAAGAAGGTAAACACCATCAGTACTTATGTACCAGTAATCCCCCCGATGGGGGGAAATCTGTCAATTAATCCCGGAGAGCCACTACCTTGATGCAGATCTTTAAGACCCGGAAGGACTCTGAACCCGCTGTCACCGACAAAACGGAGGTAATCGAGGCCGGCTGCTGGATACAATTGTTCAACCCCACCGAAGAGGAACTCTTCGCCGTTACCCAGAAATGCACTATCCCGCCGGATTTTTTAAAGGCAGCCCTTGATGATGAAGAACGTCCCCGTATTGACTACGATGAAGGAGTAGCACTTATCGTGATGGATATCCCGGTCACGAACGTCAACACCGAGATCAATAACTTAACAACCCATCCGCTGGGTGTCATCATGACCAATGATCACATCATCACGGTTTGCAGCCGGCAGACCCAGATCCTTGACGACTTTATTGCCGGCAAGGTGCGACATTTCAGCACGATCAAAAAAACCCGGTTCCTCTTCCAGATCTTTTACCGGAATGCCTCCAATTACCTCCACCATCTCCGGCAGATCGAGAAATCGATCTCCCGGATCGAAGTCAATCTCCACCGTTCCATGAAGAACGAGGAACTCTTCCAGATGATGGAGCTCGAAAAGAGCCTTATCTACTTCTCGACTTCCTTAAAGAGCAACGAAGCGGTTCTCGAACGGATCCTCCGGACAAAACCGCTGAAGATGTATGAAGAGGATGCCGAACTGTTAGAAGACGTCATCATTGAGAACAAGCAGGCAATGGAGATGTCCCAGATCTATTCCCACATCTTAAACAGCATGACGGAGACCTTTGCCACTATCGTTTCGAACAATCTCAACATCGTGATGAAATTCCTCGCATCGGTAACAATCATCCTTGCCGTCCCGACCATGATCGCCAGTTTTTTTGGTATGAACGTGAAGGGAATTCCCCTCATGGAGGTGCCATTTGCCTTTGAGATCATTTTTGGGCTCTCCTGTATGATCTCACTCTGTCTTGGCATATGGATGTGGCAGAAGAGGATGTTCTGATCTTTTTCTTTGAGACGGGCCCTGCTTTTTCCTTGTGCCGGCATGCTTGAGGGAACAGGAATCGTTTGTTTTCTCGGTAAGTTCCAAATAATTCCGGGTCGGAGTGGTAGCGGGGAACGTGATGCGTCCAAATGCCCTTTGAAAAGTTAGCTAAGTTAAGGTTCTGTGAACCTCTTATCTTCAACAAATATTGTTATCCCTTTGCGGACAATATCTGAAGCTACAAAGGGAAATCCTATGGAAAACCAAGCCACACCAAAACCTTCTGCACAAGGCGGAAAATCTCTTGACGAACAGGGTATTATTGAGAATATTTTTGAACGGGCGCTCTGGAACGTCCGGATCATTGTAATTCTTGGGGTAATCTTCAGCGCACTTGCCTCTATTGTCCTGTTCCTTGCCGGCTCGATGGAGATCATCCACGTTCTTTCAGTATTTGTGAAAAACACTGTCGAGTTCGAAAAAGTGGATATGTTGATTGGGATCATCGGAGCCGTCGACTTATACCTGATTGGTCTCGTACTCCTGATCTTCAGTTTCGGTATCTACGAGCTCTTCATCTCTGAAATTGATGTTGCGCGGGCTGAGGGCGGGTTCGGGACCATTCTTGATATTGATAACCTTGACGATCTCAAGAACAAGATCCTCAAAGTCATCATCATGGTTCTGATTGTGACATTCTTCCAGGTAATTCTCCAGAATTATCACGATATTAAAACACCGCTCGAAATACTGTATATGGCCGTATCGATCTGCCTGATCTGCGTAGGGGTGTACTTCCTCGGCAGGCACGGACACTGATCGTTTCTTTTTTTATTGGAACTTTTGAACCGTGAAAACCACGAGGAAGGGTATGGGAGCGGATGTTTTTTGCCCCGCCCATTTATGGTTTTGATGTTATGTCAATCGCATTTACGGTAAAGGAGCATTCCCGCCAGGTACTTAGGATTGCGATTCCCCAATCCCGCAATTATGTAATCCAATGAAAAAGAAGATTGGGCAGGGTGCATCACACTTTGGCAATTCCTTTTTTTTACACCCAGTACTTCTGGCTGGTGCAGTATCCCCGGCCACATTTCTCATAATACTGCTGGTGAGACTCTTCTGCTTTCCAGAACTGTGATGCCGGAACAATCTCTGTTGCGATCGTTTTTCCCTGGTATTTTTCGGAAGTTGCGAGCCGATCTCTTGAGGCTTCGGCAAGTCTCTTCTGTTCCGGGGAATGGTAAAAGATTGCTGACCGGTAACTTGTGCCTATATCCGGCCCCTGCCGGTTCACCTGCGTTGGATCGTGTATGTTCCAGAAGGTATCCAGCAGTTTTTCATAGCTCACCACTGCAGGATCAAAGACAATTCCCACTGCTTCGGCATGTCCGGTACGGCCTGAGCAGACTTTTTTGTAGTCCGGTTCCGGAACCGTCCCCCCCGTATAGCCGACCGCCGTCTCCACAACTCCCTTGATCTGCCGGAAGGCCGCTTCAATGCCCCAGAAGCAGCCGGCAGCAAAGGTTGCCCGCTCCAGTTCTTTTGCATCATCCATGCAAAGGGATGATCTGTGATGGATGATGGACATTGCGGTGCGGGCAATCTTTGGTGCCGGTTTTTTTTTGGATTTGTGGTAATAAAAAAAAGAAATGCGCTAATTATTCTGCCGGGTACCCGGCAGCAACCCATGATGCATAATTCCCTTTCAGCCGGTATACCGGAGAGAACCCGGCATTCACCAGTTTTGTGGCTCCGGCACTACTGGCATCATCGGTGTTGCCATAGACCAGGTATGGTCTTGATTTATCGAGGGTAGGGATCTTTGCATCCAGTGTTTCGAGAGGAATATTTATGGCCATGGGGAGATGGCCATCGTTATACGAGGATGAGAGATCGATGATGATGAGTTTTCCCTCGCTCGCGTGTTTCAGGGACCGTGCTTCCTGTGCGGTGACATCACTGTAACCGCCGGCAACTTTCGAACCGGATGGTGCAGGTTGCAGGCACCCTGCGCAGATCACCGCGATTGCAAGGATGAGGAACACACCGCTTACTCTGAATAAGAAGACCATGATTACCGGATGAATGATCTGTGCAGGGTGATTGATTAACCTATTTGAAAAAGAGTGCGGGTTATTCTTTCTTTTCTGTCTCTGCATTGTCGGTTATGGTGCAGGAGCGGGCAGCCCTGAATATCCCGACAAAGATCGATGCCACGGCAAAGAGCGAGAGGGCGATGATCGCGTAGATGATATAATTGAAGTTCTGCTGGACTATGGGGATACCCCCGAAGAAATACCCGGCAAGGGTAAACCCGAGGATCCAGAGGGCTGCGCCGATTATATTGTAGGTAACAAACCAGCGGTAACTCATCTTTCCCACGCCGGCAAGGAACGGGGCAAACGTCCGTATGAAGGGAATGAACCGGGCGATCACAATCGTAATGCCCCCGTAGCGGGTGAAATATTCCTGGGTCTTTTCCAGGTGTTCCCGGCGGACAAGCGAGTAGTTCTTCTCCAGTACTTTCATGCCGGCAGTATTTCCTATCCAGTAATTGACAGTATCCCCTATCACCGCAGCGGCAAAGAGCGAGCAGAGCAGGATCTCAATATTGAGGTATCCGGCACCTGCCATGGCCCCGGCAACAAAGAGGAGCGAATCCCCGGGAAGATAAGGCATTACCACGAGACCGGTCTCACAGAAGATGATCGCAAAGAGGATCAGGTACGTCCAGATGCCATAGGTATCGATGATGCCCGGGAGGTACTTGTCGAAGTGGATGACAAGGTCGATGAGGGAGAAAACGGGATCCATTTCCCGTTATATTGGTGGTGTGGCATCATAAACACAACGGAGTGGTTCTGTTGCTCTTCATGGGGATGACAGAAGAAAAAAAATTCATGCCTCCCCACAAAAACAAGATTTCTGGTTGAAAAAAAGCTCTGGAGAAATCCTATTTTATCCTGCGATTCGGTTATACTCTACGGTAATTATGAGTGTGACCTCCTCTCTCCCTAAAGAGGGGGAGGCAATGCAAGGGGAGCGTCCCCTTGACCCCCTTTTTTAAGCGGAATTTTTACTAATCTTCTGCGACCCTCTCCCCGTGAGGGGGCTTCCTGTGCGGCGGTTCAGGGACGGGTTACTTCCCCATAACCGATTTGCCCAGCGAGGACCAAAACGAGGCGGCCGAGTGACCCCTGAACTGGGTGGGAAGACTTTAAAAAAACTATAAAAATCTATCCGATTTTCTTAGTTCGGGTGTGAACTCCCGTTCATGTGCGTTTCTACCGAGCCAAAAAAAAGGAGATTACTCCGACAGCACTTTTTTTGCCTGGAACATGGGGTAGAGTAACCGGAGCAGCAGCCCGATAACCAGCACCGATGCGGTCGCAGCCACGATGATGATCCACTGGCTGAGAGAGAGCGGGACCGTACCGAATATCAGGCCGCCGTACTGGATGATCAGGATCTGTGCGAGGACAACTGCTCCCATCACGACAAAAAATGTCGGGTTGCCTTTAAAAAATGCCGGCATCTTCCCGTCCAGTGCCCGGCAGTTGATGCCGTTCCAGACTGCGGCGATGATGAACGCAGCAAAGAAGACGGTATTGATCTCGGCAGCGGTCGTACCCCCCAGGAACCCGGTGGCGATCTGGAGCATGCCCCCTGTGATGAAGAATGCACCGGTGACAATCACTGATATCCACATGAACGGGGTGATGATCTTGGCATCATGCGGTATAGGCCGGTGCTTCATAAGAGCCGCATGCGGGGCTTCGGAGCAGAGGGCAAAGGCGGCAAGCGTATCCATGATGATGTTGATCCAGAGGATCTGGATGATGGTGAACGGTTCAGGGTAGCCCATCACCGATGCGAGGAATACGAGGATACAGGCAGAGAAGTTGATCGTAAGCTGGAAGAGTAAGAACCGCTGGATGTTTTCGTAGAGTGAGCGGCCCCATAGGACTGCATTGGTGATCGATCCAAACGAATCATCGAGCAGGATGATATCTCTTGCTTCCCGTGCAACTTCGGTTCCGGCAATCCCCATCGCAAGGCCCACATCTGCATGCTTGAGGGCAGGAGCATCATTGGTCCCGTCGCCGGTCACGGCCACAACTGCCCCGGTCTTCTGGAGGGCGGTGACGAGCAGGAGTTTGTCCATGGGTTCTGCCCGTGCCATCACGTCGAGTCCCTGTGCTGCAGTGACCTGCTGGTCTTCGGTGAGAGACCGGAACTCCGAACCGGTCACGACCGTACCCTGCTGTAAGATCCCCGCGTCGCGCGCAATCGCCCGTGCGGTCTCCGGGTTGTCCCCGGTTACCATGCGGACCTTTATACCCGCGCTCTGGCAGCTGGCAACGGAGGCGGCGATATCATCCCTGAGGGGATCGCGGATCCCGACGTACCCGTCCCAGGTAAGGCATGTCTCCGTCTCGTCGCCATTGATGACCTCCTTGTGGGCAAAGGCAAGGGTCCGCATGGCCTGCGATGCGAGTTCGCTCACCCCGGCAAGATCGGGTTTTGCCGTGCAGAGCCCGCTGATGATCTCGGGTGCACCCTTGACCAGGAGGTAGGATCTTCCCTTCAGGTGAACGACCGTGGACATCCGTTTGCGGTTCCCGTCAAAGAGATACTGTTTTGCAACGGTAGTCTCGTCTCGCAGCTGCTGGTAATCCAGGGCATGTTCCCGTAGCCACCGGTTCAGGGCCCCTTCGGTCGAATTGCCGATCACCATCACCCTGCCCTCGCGTTCCTCGAGATGTGCGGTGCCGTTGACGGCCGCGTTTAAGATGATCCATTCGATTGGTGTGCCTGGGAGATCCCCGGGGTGAACGGGTTTTCCTGCGGACGATGCTACAACTTCCATCTGGTTTTTGGTCAGTGTGCCCGTCTTGTCAGTACAGATAGTTGTTGCCGACCCGATCGTTTCGCAGGCAATCAGGCGCCGGACGAGACAGTTGGCCCGGGTCATCTTTCTCATGGCCAGCGAAAGGGAGAGGGCAACACTCATCGGGAGGCCTTCGGGAACCGCGGCGACAACGATGACGACAGCGAGCATGATGTAGTGCAGGAGGTGGTTGGCGGTCGCGATGTTGATCCCGGTGATCTCCCCGAACATAAGGCCCCGGATGAAGAGGGTGCCAAAGATGAGTATGGCCATCGTGTACCCGAACCTGCTGATGATGCCGGCAAGGGCTTCGAGTTTCTGTTCAAGGGGTGTCTGGGTGGCGTGATCGATTCCCAGCGAGGCTGCTATCAGTCCCATCTGGGCTGAGTCGCCTACTGCTGCTGCGATCATGCGACCTTTGCCCGCGGTCACAAACGCGCCTTTTAAGACCCGGGCCTGTACATCTTTCCTTACTGGCTCGCTCTCTCCGGTGAAGGCTGATTCATCGCTGTATATGTCGTCCGATGCTGAGAGATACCCGTCGGCCGGGACGGCATCGCCGGCTTCGAGCAGAATGAGATCGCCCACCACGATGTCGCGGGCGGGAACCGATGTGGGGTGCCCGTCCCGAATTGCCTTGACCCCCATGTCATCCCGCTGGGCGTTTAATATGTCGAATTCCTTGCTGCTCCGGTATTCATTGAAAAACGCAATGCCGGTTGCGAGCAGGATTGCAAGGATGATCCCTATGGTATCCAGAAAACCGCTGCCCTGCACAAGTGAGACTACCAGGGAGATGGTGACAGCGAGGAGCAGGATCTTGATGATCGGATCATCAAAATGTTGTAAGTATTCTTTCCAGAGGGATTCCCGGACGGGAGGCGTCATCGCATTGGCGCCGTATTTCTTCCGGAACTCTTCGACCCGGGAGGATAGCAGGCCGGAATCGCCGGCCAGCCTGATAATTTCTTCGAATGTCAGCATTGTTATAGTGTCCTTTCTGGTTATGGAATGAAATGCAAATGCAGTATGTAGTGGGCTCTTCCGGACTATAATCCCGATTATGGAAGTACCCTTCCGGCAACCCGTCCGTGAGCCAACTCTGGAAAGTGATCCCGCTTTTGTCTCTCTCGCGGGGGAATGGTAATAAAAAAAAGGATTAGATCGTGGTATCGATGATCGGTCTGTGTGAACCATCCGAGAAGTAGCCGGTGATATATACACGGTCTTTGCCTTCAAACGACCCAGCGATAGTGCGTGAATTCCCGTACTGGATCGGCGTTGTCGCCAGCCGTGAACCCCAGGCCTCGGTTTTCGCATTCCCGTTACTGTCCGTGATGGTGATCTCCAGTTCCACGAGTTTATCCGTCTGCGGGCTTCCCGGGTAGGCGATGACGATGTGCGATGCGTCGGGCTGTGAAATAATTACAACCTGATTACCAGCCGCCGGTGATGCTGATGGTCCGGCAGCGGGTGTTGCCGGGGAACCCGCAGGCTGCTGCATACAACCACAGGACAGGAGCAGAAGTGAAATCACGGCAAGAAAACAGAGGATCCGTATTCCTTTTCCGCGATGGAGTAATCCCTTTGTCATAGGAAAACATTCGGCTCTTGGTTTTTATTAACATTCCCTTATCGTGTTCCGGCGAAAAAAAGGATTTGGATCCTGCAAAAGAACCCCTGCCATGTCAGATGTTCGCAGGGATCCTGTCGCCCGGAAAGTAGCAGTTGTTTACTCAAATGAGAATAGATAGAATTTGGGCTCTATTGAAAACCTCTTTTTCCGGTGTCGGCCTATTTTCATTCAGCTACTAAGAGGGTGACCCCCTCTCTCCCCCTGAGGGGGAGGCAGCCCAAGGAGAGCACCCCCTTGACCCCCGGTTTTTCATCGACCTTCTGTGGGCTATCGTTATATTGGGGTATATCCGAACGGCGGGGGCTTAAAGCACGAAGTGCAAAGATTCCCAAAGAGCGACTGCATGTTTCTCTTAAGGGTTTCAACAGAGCCGGAATTTGTTAAAAAACCTGCCGGGTATGAATACCCCTCGTATTATCGTAAAACTGATATACAGAGATCTTTCATATATATGAGGAAAATGACTCATACCTGCCCCGTCTGTGGAAAAGCAGAACACCTTGTCTGTGATGATGACCTTGGCGAGGAAGGGATGTTTTATTCCTGTCACGAACCCCGTGGGGGCTGCGGTTCGACGTTCAGGATTACGTCAAACGGTGATTGTGTCGATATCTTCTGATGGAACGTTTCTAATTTTTTTACCGGATAGCACGAGTTGTCTAAAAAAGAATGGTTTTTTCAGCTTGCCATGACGGTCATCGAAAAGCTGGTCTCATTACCGGTCGCGGGTTCCCATGACCGCATGGGGACAGCATTGCTCTTCTGCTCTCCTGGTGTGGTTGCTTTGATCTTCCAGATGCGGGTTCCCCTGGCACCCATGAGTTTCCCGGTCGTATCGGATGATGTATACGTGTCGTCCGTCACCCTCAGCCCGGGCGTGAAGAATTTAAAAAAAATTCCCTTGGGCATTTTTCGCAAAAAGCTCATATAAGTGTATAAGCAAACACTTATTCAGACTCCATGGACTCCTGCAACAAGTGTAAAGAATGCAACAAGCTCTGCGAGATTGTCCCGGTTATGGCCGGGACGTTCAAGGCGCTTGGCGATCTCACCCGCCTCCAGATCATCTACCTGCTTGCCACCGATACGAGCAGCACGCTGGGCGTGGGAGAACTTGCCGTCCGGCTCGGCATCTCGCAGCCCGCTGTCTCCCAGCACTTAAAGACGCTCAGGAACGAAGGGCTTGTCGATTCACGGCGGGAAGGATTCTATGTCTACTATACGATCAACTGCGAGCGGATCGTGCAGTTCCGGGAACATTTCGAGCTGATGTACTCCTGTGTCATGGAGAACTGCAGCCGGGAACTGGTCCGGAAATCAACCCGCGAGCGGATCTTGAAAGCGTGCGTGATCTTCTACTCCTACACCGGGGTGACACGGGGAATTGCAGAAGGGATCCGGAATTCCAGCGGGTGCGATCTCATTGAAGTAAAGACGCAGCACGAGTACTCGGCTTTTACTGCGTACACCACGGGGGTCCTGCGGTCCCGCAAGGGGTCCTGCGATGCGATTGTTCCAAAAGAGATCGATGTCTCGCAGTACGACCTGCTCATCTTCGGCACTCCCGTCTGGGCCTGGAAGCCGGCACCTGCCATGAATGCCGCGGTGCAGGCGCTCCGGGGCTGCGAAGGCAAGATGGCCGTAACCTTTGTGACCTGTTGCGACAAGCCCGGTGAAGCACTCCCGCTCCTGAACAAGGCCCTCTCGGAGCGGGGAGTCGATGTGATGGCAGAGATCTGCCTGACTCCGGAAGATACGAAAAACCCTGCGGTGGGAAATGAACTTCTCAGCCGGATTGCCGCAGCGTTCCCCCCGGAATTACCCGTGAAGCATGAACTGCTGATGGAAAAAAAGATGAAGTGAGATCATGAAAACAAGCATTATTTATCATTCGTATTCCGGGGTCACCCGGGGAGTTGCAGAACAGATCCAGAAAGCCTGTGACGGCGATCTCGTTGAAGTGAGATCCAAAGAGTATTCCTCCCGGCTCACCGCCTACACGATCGGCTGTTATCGTGCGATGAAGGGCATGTGCGATCGCATTGAACCCGAGACCCTCGATGTCTCATCGTATGATTGCATTGTGATCGGCACACCGGTCTGGGCCGGGAGGGCAACACCCGCGATCAATGCTGCGGTTGCAGCCCTGGCAGGGTGCGAAGGGAAAAAAGCGATCATCTATGCAACCTGCGGGGGAAATGCACAAGAGACCACGCCGATCCTGAAAAAAGCCCTTGAGGCACGGGGAGTGACGGTTGCCGGTGAATTTGTATTCGATAAAGCCGGTGTAAAGGATCCCGGGCGGATGAGCGCGATGATTGCCAGGATTAAAGCAACGGGAACTGAGTGATGAAGACCATCATCTACTACTTCACCGGTACCGGTAACTCGCTGGCCGCTGCAAAGAAGATGGCAGCAGCTCTTGGGGATTGCGAGCTCGTACCGATCGCATATCTTAAGGATACCCAGGGCACGATCACTCCGGCCGCTGAACGAGTCGGTATCATCTGCCCGGTCTATTTTTCCGGCCTGCCGGTGATGGTGGACAATTTCGCACAAAGGCTCGATCTCTCCGGTTCGCAGTACCTATTCTCCGTAGTCACACTGGGTGGTTCGGGAGGATCGTCGACCCTGCACCAGCTTGACGATATTCTCCGGAAGCGCAAGGGCCGCGGGCTGGATGCCGGGTTCATGGTGATGATGCCCGGCAACTATATCCTGATGTACGGTTCCCCGGCCGGGGAAAAACGGGAAAAACTTCTCGCCATTGCCGATGAACAGCTCACGGCAATCACCGGGACCGTCTCACGGTGCGGGAAACAGGAACTGCCTTCTTCGTTCTTTGCAAACCTGGTTCATACCCTGATGTATTCCCGGTTTGCATCCCATGTTCATGACGATGACCGGAAATTCTCGGTCCGTGAAATCTGCACCTCATGCGGGACCTGTGCGGCGGTCTGCCCGGCGGAAAATATCGAACTGGTTGAGGGAAAACCGGTCTGGAAACATCACTGCGAGCTCTGCTGCGGGTGCATCCACCTCTGCCCGGTACAGGCGATCCAGGCAGGACGAGGTACTGAGAAGAGAGAGCGGTACCGGAACCCGTCGGTTACCCTCGCGGACCTGAAACGGAGATTATGAGAAGACCATGAAGACCATCATCTATTATTTTACCGGCACCGGCAATTCACTGGCTGCTGCAAAGAAGATCGCCGCACTCCTGGGAGACTGCGAGCTGGTACCGATCGCATCGCTGCAGGATATCCCCGGAGCGATCACGACGGAGGCAGACCGGATCGGGATTGTCTGCCCGGTCTATGATGCGGGGATCCCGGTCATTGTCGCCGAATTCGCCGGAAGGCTCAATCTCCCGTGCAGGGTACGTGTTCGGTATTGTCACCATGGCAAGGATCGGCGTATCAGCCCTCCACCAGCTCAACGGCTTATTCCGCAGACGGCAGGGCAGGGGGCTTGACGCTGCCTTTGCGGTAGTAATGCCCGGCAATTTTCCACCGGTCGGTAAGTCGTGCCGGGTAGCACCCGATGATCCTGTCCTTACCGCAGCAGATACACGCCTCACGGAGATTGCCGGCATTATCGACAGGGGCCTGGTCGTCCCTCCTGGATTCTCGCCCTTATCGTCACTGATCCACATGCTTTCGTATGGATCCTTCTCCCGGACAGTGCGCAGCTCCGACAAGGCATTTTCCGTATCTGATGCCTGCACGTCCTGCGGGACCTGCGTGAAGGTCTGCCCGGTGGAAAACCTCACGATGGTGAAAGACCGGCCATCCTGGCTGCACCACTGTGAGTGCTGCTGTGCCTGCCTGCACTTCTGCCCGGTCGAAGCGATAGATCTCAACGTGATGCAGGGCACGAAAGGGAGGGGCCGGTACCGGCACCCGGACCTGAAGCTCGAGGACATGAAGGCCCAGCGGGGAAATGAACCATAGCGGTGGAACAGGAAAATTAGCAGAAACGGTAATAAAATGGAAACGAATGGAAAAGTGCCCGGGGATCCGTTGCCAAAGAATGCTCTCGTTGTTGTGTTTTCCTATCATCACAACAATACGGAGAAGATCGCTCACATCATCGCAAACGTGCTTGCTGCACCGGTAAAAACGCCGCAGGAGGTCAGGCCTGAAGAGATCGTGGAGTACGATCTGGTAGGTTTTGGTTCAGGGATCTACAGTGCGACATTCGATGCCTCCCTCCTCAACCTTGCCGACCGGCTGCCGCAGGTGAACAACAAAAAAGTATTCCTCTTCTCGACCTATGGAGCTCCCGCCTTTGTGGCCAACCGGGAATTCATTGAAAAGAACCACGCGCAGATCCGGGAAAAACTCAGGGCGAAAGGGTACACGGTCATTGGTGAATTCGGGTGTGCTGGGTGGAACACGAACAGTTTCTTAAAATATTTCGGGGGTCTTAATAAGGGTAAACCCGATACCCATGACCTCCGGAATGCAGAAGCGTTTGCCCGGAACCTGCTGTTGCTTACCGGTATCGGGAATAAGAACACAACTTGGAAATTACCATGACAGAAAACGTGACAACCCCGTCCGCGTCATCACGCCAGAAATTCCGGAAATGGCTCCTTGTCCTTTCCTTTGTTCTCCTGCCCATCACGCTCGTGTACATCTCGCCCATCATCATCCTGATGGGAGCAGCGGAAGGGATCGCCACTGGCAGCATGATCCTCTTCATTGCGAATTTCTTTCTCTCGCTCGTTGTAGCCCGGCTCTGGTGCGGCTGGCTCTGCCCGATGGGGGCCTGGCAGGAGATCTGTTCGCCGGTCATGAAACACACCGTTCAGGAGGGCTGGCGCAACTCGGTCAAGTACCTTGTCACGGCGCTCTGGCTTGCCCTGCTCGCATTCCTCTTTTTTCGTGCCGGGGGAATCCGTGCGGTTAATCCCTTCTACAGCACCGATCATGGGCTGTCGATCACGTCTCTTGCACCCGTGGTTGTGGTGATCGTTATCTTTGCCCTGATCTTCACAGTCGCGTACTTCATGGGTCGGCGCGGGTTCTGCCATGTCTTCTGCCCGGTTGCGGCCCTGATGATCGCCGGCCGGAAGATCCGGAACCTCATCGGGTGGCCGGCCCTGCAGCTGGATGCCGATGCCTCCCGCTGCATTGACTGCAACAGGTGTTCCCGTGAATGCCCGATGGGACTCGATGTCCACGACATGGTCCGGGAAGAGAAGATGGAGAATGCGGAGTGCATCGTCTGTGCAGGCTGTGCCGATACCTGCCCGGAAGGTGCCATCCGGTATGGATGGGCGCGAAAATGAGGGGCCGGTGAATCATGAAAACCGTGATCTATTACTTCACCGGCACCGGCAACACGCTTGTCGTTGCCCGGGAGCTTGCCGCGGAACTTGGCGATGTGAAACTCGTTCCCCTCCGGCGTGCGATCCAGCCCGGCGGGATCTCTGTCGATGCAGATGTCGTGGGCATCGCCTTCCCGGTTTACTTCCTCAACCTGCCCGGCATTGTCCGGAAGTTCGCTGAGAATATCCGGTTCAGCGGTAAGCCATATATCTTTGGCATCGCTACCTGCGGGGAACGGCCGGGGGGAGCGCTCTTTACCTTAAAAACGCTTCTCGAAGAAAAAGGGACAATGCTCTCTTACGGGTTTGTTGTTGTCATGCCGGAGAATTATATAGGCCCTGTTGACCTTATGGGGGATGCACCCCTACGGCAGGAAAAATATATGCATGCACTAAGCCGGATCCCGGCAATTGCAGCAGCAATACGGGAACGGAAGGTATCCGTACCGGAAGGTTCGGATTCCGCGCTCCTGAAGATCGGGGGCCCCATCACCAGCACCCTTGCAACGTCACTGTACAATACACCCGGACGCCTTCACGCAACCGCTGCCTGCAACCGGTGCGGGACCTGCGGCCGGATCTGTCCCACGAGAAATATTGCGGTGACCGAATCCGGTGTCAGCTGGGGGAAGGACTGCACCCAGTGTTATGCCTGCATCCACTGGTGCCCCCTATCATCCATATCCTCTTCTCTCCATAATCCTCACTGCACCCAGTGTTATGCCTGCATCCACTGGTGCCCGCAAACGGCAATCGAGATCGGCGGCAGGACTGCCGGAAAGCCGCGGTACCACCACCCGGATGTATCCCTGCGGGACATGCTGGAACAGCGGGGAGAATGAATATGGACCGGACCGGCTGGATCGCGAATGCGGGAGGGTATTATTCCGGCAGGTGTCCAGTACCATGACTGTGGGAAGGACCTTCCTGAAGGAACACACCCGGGAAGTGAACAACCGCCAGTATCGCGAGACCTTCGATGCCACTATCGGAGAAACTCTCCGCCAGGCAATCCGTATCATAACCGCAGAGCCGGCGCTCGTTATTCCCGGGTCGGTGATCCTGCACCACCAGCGGAATGCGGCCATGATTCGGCAGCAGCACGAGCGCGAGGGGCTGCTCGTCCCGCCGGTCATGATCACCAGCATCACCTCGCGCTGCAACCTTGCCTGTGCCGGATGCTACATGCATGGCCGGGGAGAGCAGATCCGGGCGGAGATGAGCCCGGAGATCCTTGCATCGGTGGTTGATCAGGCCGCGGAGCTCGGCGTTTCTGTCATCGTGATTGCGGGTGGCGAGCCGCTCGTCCGTAAGGAAGAGATCCTCCGGATGACACGAGTCCATCCTGCGATCCTCTTTCCGCTCTTCACCAACGGTCTCCTGATCGATGACACGATGGCCGACGCGATTGCTGCATGCCGGAACATCGTGCCGGTAATCAGCTTTGAAGGTTTCCGGCATGACACCGATACACGGCGGGGGGGCGGGGTTTATGACCAGCTGCTCGAAACCTGTGCACGGCTTAAACGCCGGAATATCTTCTTTGGGTGCTCGGTCACGATCACGCGGGAGAACTTTGACCGGGTCACTCATGAGGCATTCATCCGGGAGATGCTCAGGATCGGCGCCCGGGCGTTCACCTTTGTCGAGTATGTGCCCATGGAGCCCGGCACCGGAAACCTTGTCCTGATCCCGGAGCAGAAGATGACACTGCATGCAGTCCTTTCGGTCTTCAACCAGAAGTTTGCGGCCCTCTTCATCGGTTTTCCGGGTGATGAGGATGCGTACGGCGGATGCCTTGCCGCAGGCCGGGGTTTTGTGCACGTTAGCCCATCCGGCGATCTGGAACCCTGCCCTGCTGCTCCGTTCTCGGATGCGAACCTGGCAAAGGTGCCGCTCAAAGAGGCGCTTAAATCCCGGCTCCTTGCCCGGATTCGAAAAGATCACGGGCTGCTCACAGAAAAAGAAGGCGGCTGTGCACTCCGGGCGAGCCGGGCATGGGTGCAGGAGCTCGTGGGCCGGGAATAATTCACCGGCCGGATTTTTTTTAATTATTTCCGGAATTTTTTTTTTGGATCCGGAGAAAATATTTTTGTTTTTTGGCTCTGTTGAAACCTTCAGAGAAACATGCAGTCGCTCTTTAGGACACTTTGCACTTGGTGCCCGGCGAAGACCAAAACGAGGCGGCCGAGCGACCCCCGAAGGGGGTGGGCAGACTCCTAAAATTTTATAAGAAAAGGTGTCCGATTTTCACAATCCGGGTGCGAACTCCTGTTCATGTGCGTTTCTACAGGACCAAAAAAAATCAAAAAAATAGTTCAGGAGGAACTTTGCCGTCTTTTCCAGGCTGCAATCCCTGCCATCAGAACGATCGCACCAATCGGAGCATACAGGAGCGGGGTAGTTTTGGTTTTTTGCTGAGCCTGTTGCGCTTGTTCTGCCTGTCTTTGCATTCCGCGTGCGATTTCCCGGTTCTGTTTCACAACATCATCATAGGGGTTGATAGCGGTAGCCTTGTCATACGAGGCGATTGCTTCGGTATACCGGCCGAGCCGGGAGAGGGCGGCAGCACGCTGGCTCCACAATTCCTCGTCAGTACTGTTCGGGTTGATGGCGATTGCCTTTTCATAGGAGGCTAATGCTTCCGGATACTGGCCGAGTTTGGATTGGGAGAATCCCCGGTGAGTCCAGGCATCAGCATAATTGGGTTCGAATGCGAGTGCCTTGTCATACAAGGCAATGGCTTCGGTATCATGACCCTGCCGGGAGAGACTGACCCCGTCATCAAAAAACTGTACTGCCCGACCATCAAACGCTGTTACCGCTGGACATACGAGCAGTACGAGGAGGATAAATCCACAGAAAAAAGTAATCTTGCGTATCGCTGCCATGCGTTGAAATCTGTATGTGAGATATTTAATATTGTGATCCCTACTCAAATCCGATCTCCATCAGATCTTGTTTCAGGAATCTTTTCAAATCTCCTCCCCGCAACTCACCCGTACAAATGATTTCATTATTGACCTTCGGGACGGAAGTGCTCCATAAATCCACACGGTGCAGCGCTTGACGACCTGACCTTAAAAATGGGATCTGATGTAATTCTTTTTCATCGTTTGTTTCATCTCTCACAGATGCGAGCGTGACTCCCTCTCTCACCCTGAGGGGGAGGCAGCCCCGGGGAAGTATCCTCCTGACCCCCTGTTTTCTCATCGTCCTTTAGAAGATTTTCTCACTATCGGGAGATGCGCAACGTGAGGGGTGGAAGCATGACGGGTAAAGAGTCCCAGTGACCGACAACCCGTTTCATCTGAGGATTTCAACAGGGCAAAAAAAAGAAATTATTCAGAATGCGTCTCAACGCCGGCGCCCTATGGCAATTCCTGCCATAAGGGCAATTGCACCTGCGGGTGCATACATGAGCGGGGTAGTCTTTGTTGGTTGCCGGGTTTGTTGCGGGAGCGGTGTTTGTGGAGTCGGTTGCTGCACGGGAGTTGTTGAGGTTTGTTGTGCCAGCCGTTGTTTTTCAAGCGCAATTTCCCGATCCTGTCGGGCAGCAGTTGCATTCGGGCTGAGGGCAATTGCCTTATCGAACAATGCGATCGCTTCCGGATACTGGCCGAGCCTGACAAAACCCACCCCCTCGTTATAAAACTGTACTGCGCGACTCTCATTCGCAGCTGACAGGGCAGATGCAGATGCAGCAGCTCTTTGGGCAGAGGAAAGGCCGGTAGTTGCATCCTGATTCCCGGGATCTGTTTCCAGTGCCCGGGTATACGCAGCCACAGCACCCGAATAATCTCCCGTCTTTGAGAGTGTATCTCCCTTGTTGATCAGGGCAATGGTATAGTCCGGTTCGTACAGGATGGCGTTGTTATACGCAGCAAGTGCTTCTTTGTATTTTCCCAGATTGTAGTAGGCATAGCCCTTGTTATTCCAGAGCATGTTATCCTTGGGATATAGAGAGAGCCCCTGTCCTGTCGTCACAAGGGCATCGTCATATTTTTGAAGTTGAATCTGTGCATAACTCTTGTCCTGGTACGTATACAACAGGGTTTCAGACATTTTGATCATGGTGGTGTCTGAAGCAAGAGCCTGGTCAAAATATGCAATCGCTCTCTCGTAGTCACCCTTTGCGAGATAGGATTCACCAATATTGTAATAGCTTGTAGCCTCATCCGCTGCAAGCACCGGCTGGATACACAAGACAATCAGTATGACCAGGGTAAGGAAGTGCGTAAACTGACGGAATCTCATACGTATGCAGTGATGATTTTTTACCCGTTAATACCTTCGCATTCATCCCTGATTCAGCGGCTGGAACACGATCCGTGGTATCCTGCCTGATACGACAAATCACGGTTCTCCGGTTGCATCCCCCATGTGGCCACTTTCCTGCCGCATCCCGCTCCCTTTTAATATCATACTCCGAGATCCTAAGCACCGTGACTGAGTTCGAGCTCGTCTCCCCATTCGCACCTGCCGGCTCCCAGCCCGAAGCCATCAGAGAGTTAACCGAAGGTCTGGACAAGGGCGAACGGCTCCAGACGCTGCTGGGTGTGACCGGCTCCGGCAAGACCTACACGATGGCAAACGTGATCGCACATGCCGGCCGGCCCACGCTCGTGCTCGCCCACAACAAGACGCTTGCTGCCCAGCTCTATGCCGAGTTCTGCGACTTCTTCCCGAAAAACCGGGTCGAGTACTTCGTCTCCTATTATGACTACTACCAGCCCGAGTCCTACATTCCCTCAAAGGACCAGTATATCGAGAAGGACTCGGCCATCAACCCCAAGATCGAGCAGATGCGTCTCTCGGCCACCGCTTCGCTCTCGTTCCGGCGCGACGTGATCGTGGTTGCCTCCGTTTCCTGCATCTTTGGTCTTGGCAACCCCGAGAACTTCCGGAACATGGGATTCGAGCTCTCGGTGGGCCAGAAAATCTCCCGCACGGAGATCATGAGCAGGCTGCTCGATATCCTTTTCGAGCGGAATGATCTCGAACTGATGCCCGGCCGCTTCCGGGTCAAGGGCGATACGATCGATGTCATCCCCGGGTACTTCAACGATATCATCCGGATCGAGATGTTCGGCGATGAGATCGAGCGGATCAGCGAAGTGGACAAGAACACCGGCAACCGGAAAGAGCAGCTCAAATATTTCTATGTCTATCCCGCACGCCACTTCGTCACTCCCGAAGGTGCCCGGAAGAAGGCAGCCGAGACCATAAGGAAAGAACTTGATGAAGTCCTGCCCACGCTGGGCATGCTCGAGGCGCACCGGCTCGAACAGCGGACCAATTATGATCTCGAGATGATCGAAGAGACGGGTTCAACCAAGGGCATCGAGAACTATTCCCGGCACTTTGATGGCCGCTCGGCCGGTGAGAAACCCTACTGCCTGCTCGACTATTTCCCCGACGACTTCTTACTCATCATCGATGAGAGCCACCAGACCATCCCGCAGCTCCACGGCATGTACAACGGCGACCGGTCGCGCAAGAAATCCTTAATCGATTACGGGTTCCGGCTGCCGAGCGCGTACGATAACCGTCCCTTAAAATTTCACGAGTTCGAGCAGTACATGACGAGCACGATCTTTGTCTCTGCCACACCGGGCGATTACGAACTGAAGAACTCGGACCGGCTCGTAGAACAGATCATACGGCCAACGGGACTTGTCGATCCGGAAGTCGAGGTCCGGCCGATCACCGGGCAGACCGATGATGTGATCCGCGAGGTGGGGGCAACCATTGCCCGGGGTGACCGGGCCCTCATCACCACGCTCACCAAAAAACTCGCCGAAGAACTCTCTGAGTTCCTTGCCGACCGGGGCATAAAAACCCGCTATCTCCATTCCGATATCAAGACGCTCGAACGCACCGAGATCATCCGCCAGCTCCGGCTGGGCAAGTTCGATGTGCTGGTGGGAATCAATCTCCTCCGGGAAGGGCTCGATATTCCCGAAGTTGGGTTCATCGGTATCCTCGACGCGGATAAGGAAGGCTTCCTCCGTGATGCCCGGAGCCTTATCCAGATCATCGGGCGGGCAGCCCGTAATGTGAACAGCAAGGTCGTGCTGTATGGCGACAACATGACTGACTCGATGAAGCGGGCGATGGCCGAGACCCGGCGGCGGCGCGAGATGCAGGTCCGCTACAACACCGAGCATGACATCGTACCGCTCACCATCATCAAGCCGGTCAAAGAAAAGGAAGTCGAGCTGACCGATACCAAGCATGTGCCGAAGAACGAGATCCCCAACGTGATCATCGATATCGAGAAACAGATGCGGGATGCCGCCGAGAGCCTCGACTTCGAGCGGGCGATTGCGCTCCGGGACCAGATCAAGAAGCTCAACGAGCGGCTCAAGGTAGCGGGAAAGAACCCGCATACTGCCACATCACCGGTCAAACCGGGACGGGCAAAAAAGAATTAAGGACTGCGGTAATCCTGCTTCCGCTCTTCACCGTGAGGTTCCATATCCCCGGTGCCCACCATATAATAACGCTTGATGAAATCCCGCACTTTCTCGGATTCGATCCAGCCCATATCCAGCTGGGTGATGATCCGGTCGATCTCGCGTGCCTGCAGGATGATCTTATCGGAGATATCCCCGGGGGCAAGGCTCGAAAGGCCCATGATAACGGCCAGCGGGTTCCGGATATGGTCGCCCAGGATCGCAAACTGTTCGATGTTATGCTCGATCTGCTCGAGCGCTTCGCGCTTGACTATCTCCATCTGTTTGCGATCGGTGATATCGATGAACGATGCCATGATGCATATCGGTTTCCCGGTCTCATCTTTCACCATGTTCATCCAGATCAGGACAAAGAAGGGCGACTTGTTGTATTTGATCAGTTTGATCTCGCCAAACCAGCTGCCTCTTTTCGGCAGCATCTCGCGGATCTCGTCAAAAACCTGCTCTGAGCTGAAGAACTGGCGGGTGTTCTTGCCCAAAAACTCCTGCTCAAGGCGATACTCCATCATTTTCAGGAGCGACTGGTTTACGTAGGTGATGTTGAAATCCAGGTCGAGGATCGCAATGGCGTTGATCGATGAACTGATGGCATGATCCTTGATGAGCAATGCCACTTCAGCCTTTTTCCGGTCCGTGATATCTACCAGGGTACAGACAAACTGGTTGTCGGGAAGTTTTCCGGCAGAGATGAGCACCCACCGCTCCCTGTCAATCTGCGATTTGAACCGGGTCTCAAGATTCTCCACATTTCCATGAAGGTGGAGTCGTTTGAAAAACAGGTCTTTGGATTCAGTGTCCAGCCAGAGGTCAGCAAAGGAGATCTTCGGGAGTTCTTCACTGGTATACCCGAGCATATCGGCAAAACGCTTGTTCACTTCAATAATTGAGAGATCCTGACTGTTGACAAGACCAATTCCCGCTTCCGAATGGTTGAAGATCCCGCGATACTTCACCTCGTTCCTGCGCATGTGGGTGGCAAGGCTTGAGACGACAACGGATACCCCAATGAGCACGTAACAGATAACCGATGACGAAACGAGTATGGCAAGATCGCTGCCGAGGAAATAGTACACAAGCGACATGTACGCCAGGGAGATGACGACGGCAAAGATCGGGCCCCGGTGCGGGTACCAGTAGGCTGCGATCACCACCGGAATGTAGAAGAGGTTGGGGGCAACGTCATTATTCCCGTAATAGAGAGAGAGGATATTGATCAGGAGGGCAAGCACTGTCGTATTGATGACAATGAACAGCCAGAGATTGACGAGACTTTCCTCACGTTCAGCAAAAATATTCGTTTCCGTCATCAGTTTCCCCTTATCTGCACTTGGTCTTATGTGCTGCCGGTATGTGGCTGTTTCGCTCACGAGAGATATGAAACTTAATTGCACCAACCGTTATTAATAAATTTTGTTTTTGTCTGATTTTTCTTTTTTGTCATTTTTCGTGGAAAGTGTTTCTGAAAAATCCCAAATCTCTTCTTCCTGAATACACGTGTATAATGCCGGGATGATGGTGCATCCAGAGTGGGTATTTACCTGATTGTAACCCCATGGATCCGGCATGAGTGGTGAGGTATGAAGACAAGAACCGGTTTCATAGGGTACGGGAGCATGGGGAGTATGATAGTCCAGGGACTCCTGGAGAACAAGTACCTGGAGCCTCAGGACGTTTCTGTCTGTACCCGGCATCCGGCAGCACTTAGCGCACTTCTCGATGCATATCCCTCTGTACAGGTTGTGAAGAATAACGAAGATCTCGTCCGGCAATGCCATCGTGTCCTGCTCTGCACCAAACCTCTTGATGCCGTTCATGTCCTGTCAGAAATTTATGGGGAGCTGCAACTGGATACCCATCTCGTATCCATTGCAGCCTGCCTGCCGATAGAAGAGATCGCCCGTTTTTTTCCCGGCCCAATCACCCGGGTGGTCCCGAGCCTTACTGCCGAGATGAGGGCGGGAGTAACCCTGCTCTGTCATAATGCTGCAGTTACCCCCGGGGCTGCACAGGAGATCGAGGACCTCTTTCGTACGCTCGGAGACATCGTCGTGATCGATGAGGAGAATCTTGATGTTGCCACGGATCTCACCAGCTGCGGCCCCGCCCTTATCGCCGTCCTGATCGAGGAGTTTGCCCGTGCCGCAGTCCGGCACAGCACCCTTTCCCCGGAACAGGCACGCTCACTGGCCATCTCCACGCTCTCCGGTACGGCCCGGCTTCTCGATGAACAGGGGTATCCCCCGGAGACGATCCTGCGCCGGGTGGCAACCCCTGGTGGGATAACCGAAGAGGGAGTACAACAGCTCCAGTCCGATATGCCCCGGGTCTACGATGTGCTCATACAGCGGACGCTCGCAAAATACGGGATGAGAAAAACGGACGTGCGGAACGAAGCAGACCGGCTGCTGGATCAGAAACGCTGACCAGAGCTCTTTTGCGCAGATTTTTCAAAGTAAATAAGGTTAAAATTTACCGGCTTTACGAAAATAATGTACCTTGTTTTGTAACGGTTTTGTTTGGATTGGTCAGTTCATCCCAATTCCAGCCAAGTGCATCGGTTATTCGTGATATTGGTTGTTTGATGGTTTTTTCCAGCATTGTTTCCCAGTCGATTATAAAATCTGCTGGTACCTGATCCCCATATTCAAAACAGAGAACATCTGTTCGTGGATAAGCGGCTCCGTTTATTCCTTTGATATAGACTCTTTTTGGCTTGCTGCCCTTGCCAAATTCCGTGTGCAGGTATTTGTTGGAATACGTGGCCCCCCGGACTTGTGCATCTTCGTTATCGTAATCCTCAAGAGCTTTTCCAATACCTCCTGGGATGCCGACTTCATCGAGAGAATTGCTTCCCGTCCGGTATTTTTTTACAATTCCTATCAAATATTCCTTGATATCTGCCTGACCCTGTCCTGCAAGGATCATCTCCATTACACGCTGCTGAACAATCTTCGTGATCTGGGGTGTGTCGCTGCGTCGGATCTCAAAGCCAACAATGTCAACCTCATTGACGTCCTTTCCTTCTTTCCATACAAGAGACCCTGCGTACCGCTTCTTCTTTCCCGCTTGAAAGAACCTGGCATAGATTTTCTCGAATTTAATAGAGAAAAAGTGTTGATCCGCATTCAGTATGGTCTTTGCAAACCCGGCATAACTCTCGTTAAGATGTTTTTCGATTGCTTTTGCAGTTGTTATCGTCTGCTCCCGATTAAAATCTTTAGAGAGCTGGACCATGCAGGAGTCCGTATCGCCATAGATTACTGTGTAGCCCTGCGCCTCGATTACGCTTCTCGTGTGCTCGATGATCGCGCGTCCGACTGAAGTTGCCGCAGAACCAATCTCCCGGTCGAAAAGTCGGAACCGTGGGTACCCGCTCACTCCGTAGTACGTGTTCATGATGACCTTGAGCACGTTCTGCTGCATATCGTAAAGGATGTACTGAGGTGAGCCGAATGAAAACGTATTCCGGAGAGCCTTTTTCTCATCCCGCTCTTTGAGCAGGTCTGAGATAATACTCCGGGTCAATCCATCCGGGTGCTTCCGAAACCGTATGCCGTTCGGCGCCCGGAGCTCACCGTTTGGGTCTTTGGTTTCCATTGACGCGTTGATCGTCATCATTGCCATCGGGTACAGGGATTTCAAATCAAGCACCACTACGTTCTCGCGGACGCCCCTGCTCGGCTCGAATACGGTCGCCCCTTCAAACTCTTCAGAATTTACAAACCCTTTCGAGGGCAGAACGTATCTGCCGAAAGCCTTCCGCAGAACAAATACATCAACGACGCTTGATGAGTTCAGGGTCTTGTCCAGTGGGCAACCAACGTAACGGGCGATCTCCCGGTAGAACTCGATGATGTTGTCTTTTTTATTGATCTTGACGCAGAGTTCAACGTCCTTGAAATTATATTCAACGAGAAGGGCTGGAGAATTCCTCCAGAGGTTTGAGATTGTCCCGGTGTACCGGACCTTCTGCTCCCCGACCTCTTCAAGAGCGACCGCGTCAAGCCGGTACGACTCTTTCTGGCTTAAGTGCATCTTTTTGTATGCTGTAAGGAGATCAAATAGCGCCCGTCCTCTTAAGGCATTGCGTTCAGTATAGCCTGTCAGGCGGGCGAGCTGGGTGGGTGAGAGCCCGAGCCGTTCCATCCTGCCGTTAATATACTGCATATCGAACTCTATAAAGTTCCAGCCGGAGAGCACATCCGGATCCCTTCTGATGATATACTCAGAGAATGCCCTGAGCATTGCCACTTCATCCGAATAAGTACAGATTGTGTGCGTGTCTTTCCGGAAACATCCGTTAGCAAGTCCACCCTCCGCTTCTTTATCAGAAATTTCCCCGGGCCTGCTTTTGCCCGTGAAAAGGAACGTAGTATAATCGTTGTCGAACGAATCGTAGCAGGTGATACAGATGATCGCATCCCGCTGGGGATCCGGAAAGCCCCGCTCATCCTCGCATTCGATATCGATAATACAGGATCTGGCGGGGGCATCTACTTCAGCGGGTTTGAGATCCGTATAAGCCACCGTTATTATCGGGGTTGGCCCTCCATCGGCAATGCCGGGACGGGTAGGAGAATCCGCTTCAGTTATCACTGATACTCCGCCAGTCAGCCCGCAGTCGATCATAAACCGGGTGGCAAACGGGATATCTGCCTCAAAGTGACGATACCGCTCCCGCACATCGCGGACATCGGTCGGCTGATTGGTATAAAGTCGGCGGAGCGCTTCGCCCCTGATAGAGCGGTATTCAGTATCTGGCTCAAGCATTGCCTGTTGGGGTACTGGTTTTGCCGTTGCCTCATCGATTGGTATGTAGAAATACGGCTTAAATCCGGTCACATCGATCCGGATGGCTTTCCCTCCCGCATCGCGACCAAATATATGGATGACCGGACCCCCAAAGGATTTGCTGTATTCGACTTGGTTGATGGCGACCTTCAACTCTGATATTGGGTCAGGGGGCTGAGTGTCTGTACTTGCAAAGGACAGCGTAGACTGCGCAGTCACCTTAACTCACCGCCCGTTTGCAGAGTTCCGTGACGAATGCTCCCGCTTCGTTCATCTTCTCCTGCTCCCAGCTGTCCAGCTGCCATTCCTCGATTGCCCTTATCCCGTTCCTGCCAATCCTGACCGGAACTCCCAGCGAACAGCCGGAGATGCCATATTCCCCTTCCAGCACTGATGAGCACGTCACCAGTTCACGGGCATCGGTGAGTACCATGCGGGTGAGGTGTGCGATATGCAGGGCCGGGCCAAAGACGGTCCCGCCCTTGCCTTTGATCACATCCATGCTTGCGCCCCGCAGTTCGGTAAGGATCTCTTCCCGCACGGGCAGGGGGATATCGCGGGACTGGGTAGAGAAGATTGGTACCTGGTGCTCACCATGCTCTCCTAACACAAAGGAGAACCCGGTGATGCCCCGGGTGCGAAGGGCCAGCGCGAACCGGGCACTGTCGAGCTGCCCGCCAAATCCTATACACTGCTCACGGGGGATGCCGGTCCGTTTGCAGAGCAGGTAGTTGTTGGCATCCATGGGGTTGGTCACCGTGATCACAATCCCATTGAACCCTTTGAGCAGCGCAGCGCATTCGCTGACTGCAGCAGAGTTGGCTTGCAGCAGGTCGGCACGGGTTTTTACGGAGGGATTGCGGGGCAGTCCCGCAGAAAAGATGCAGACATCCGCGTCACGAATTGCCCGTTTATCGGTCGTGATACCGGTTGCAAGTCCCGTGTGCTGCAGGTCAAGCACCTGCGCTTTGAGCAGCTCGGGTGCGCAGTCATAGAGTACAAGTTCGTCGGCGATTCCCATGGAGGCTGCGAGATAGGCGACCTCGCCACCAATCCTGCCGACTCCCAGTACCGCAAGGCTTGCCATCCGGTTACAATATGGGTATGCTAATATTAAATTAACAACCATTTTCTGATGGATGGTATCAATCAAACCCGGACCAGTAACTGTGGGAGGCGTCTCACTCAACAATCACCTCTTACTCGCTGCCGGAGTACTGGGAACGACCGGCACTTCCCTCGCGCGGATGCTTTCTTTGGGCGCTGGCGGTGTGGTGACCAAATCCATAGGCCCTGTCCCCAAGGAGGGGCATGCGGGACCCTGCCTCGTGGTACTGGAAGACGGGCTCCTGAATGCAATGGGCCTGCCCAACCCTTCGGAGGATTTCGTAGAAGAACTCGGACCCCTTGCAAAACAACCCGTGGTGGTGAGCATTTTTGGGGGAAATCCCGAGGAATTTGCAACCGTTGCCGGCTGGTTTAAGGGAAAAGTTTCCGGTTTTGAGCTGAATCTCTCCTGCCCGCATGCCGAGGGATATGGCGCTGCGATCGGCAGTGACCCGGCACTGGTGGAGGCCTGCACCCGGGCCGTGAGCCGGACCGGTATCCCGACGTGGGTGAAACTGACCCCCAATGTAACTGATATCACGGCAATCGGCAGGGCTGCTGAACGGGGCGGGGCAAATGCGATTGTTGCTATCAACACCCTAAAGGCGATGCGTATCTCGACGAGTATCCGGCGCCCTGTGCTTGGCAACCGGTTTGGCGGGCTCTCCGGCAGCGCAATCTTTCCCGTTGCAGTCCGGTGCGTGTACGAACTCTATGCCAGCTGCAAAATCCCGATCATCGGATGCGGGGGCATTGTGACTGCTGATAATGTGATCGAGATGATGATGGCTGGAGCCTCTGCCGTGGAGATAGGCAGTGCAGTTCATGGCGATGTGAACGTCTTTGAGACGATCGCAAAAGAGCTCTATTCGAAGAACGGGATTGCTGCAGAAGAGATTGTGGGGTGTGCCCATGGGTGAAAACGATCAGATGGGACTTGTACCGGTCACCATCGCCCGGGTAAAACCGGAAACCCCTGCGATACGGACCTTCATATTCGAGGAATCCTTTGTTCATGCCCCGGGCCAGTTTGTGATGGTCTGGGTACCGGGCGTAGACGAGATCCCCATGGCCCTCTCCTCTGAATGCAGCATCACCGTCCAGAACATTGGCGATGCAACGAGTGCCCTGTTCAATCTCGCCCCGGGCGCAAAACTGGGAATACGCGGCCCATTCGGAAACGGGTTTACCCGGGGAGAGAAGATGCTCGCGATTGCCGGGGGAGTCGGGGCTGCCCCCCTCCTGCCGCTTGCCCGGGCTGATTGTGTCATGACCCTGCTGCTGGGCGCACGGAACGAATCTGAACTGCTCTTTGTCGATCAGCTGGATGAATGCACAGATGTGCTGATCGCAACCGATGACGGATCGCTCGGGCAGAAAGGGTTTGTGACCACGCTTATGGACGATCTCAATCTTGGTCTGTACGACCGGATAGCCGTCTGTGGCCCGGAAGTGATGATGCGTTCTGTTCTTTCGAAAGTTGATGAGAAGGGAATTGCCCATAAAACCGAGTTCTCCCTGCACAGGTACATGAAATGCGGCGTTGGCGTCTGCGGCTCGTGCTGCGTGGATCCATCAGGACTCAGGGTCTGCAGGGATGGGCCGGTCTTTTCCGGGGACAAACTCTTAAAAAGTGAATTTGGGAATTATTTGCGGGATGCAAGCGGCAGGAAGAAGAAGATCTGAGATTTTGCTGTGGTTGTTACTCTCGATATGTACCTCTTTTTTTTAGATAACTGATTGTTCAATGGTTTGCTCAGATGAGAACCCTTTGGTTAGCGTATGACTATCATATCCCGAATGGGTAAATCTCTGTTAACTTAACGATAACTCCCGTCAGACTGCCGCCACAGGCAGGTAGTCTGACGGGGGACGGTTTCACCTTTGGCAGCGGGATTGGGGGCTCTTTCAAGAAATTCTTAACAATTTATGACGTTCCTGTGGGCACGGTGCATTAGAGATAATTTTCCTCTCTGCGCAGGTATCCCCCATTTTGAGACAGGATTATAAAAAGGATATAAACTTCAGAAAAAATGTTAGGCATGAAAAATAGGGGGTCAAGGGGATGCTCCCCCTGGGCTGCCTCCCCCTCTGGGGGAGAGAGAGGGTCACCCTCATGGCAGTCATAAGAGAATACGTGAATAACGGGAAAACACAGGATTTTAAAGGCTGTCAGGATCGCATCTCATCTTCCGGTGTCGAAATCCGGAACGAACCCGGGGGTACCTGGATCTCGAACCGGGCCCCTTTCCCTGGCTCGCCGGTCTCTTTGATGACAAGACCGGTGATACTTAAAATCTCGCTGGCAAGGAAGAGGCCATAGCCGGTATTACGGTAATACTCCCGCTTGAAGATCCGCTCTTTTGCGTTTAAGGGGATCCCTACGCCATCGTCTTCGATAAATAGGGTGAGGCCCTCAGGTGTTTTTCGGTAATAAAACCGGACCCTGGTTACCTTCTCCCCGTGGCGCAGTGAGTTGTCGACAAGATTGAAAAACACCTTTTCGAGCAGGAAATCAGTATAAATCTCAAGACCCCCGAGTACTGCCTCCACGGTGACACCCCCGAGATCGAGATCGGTGATTGCTTCTTTTTCCGTTACGGCAACGCTTAGCCATTGCGGGGCACTCGAACCGATATTCTGGTAATCCCGGGTGAACCGGATCTGTCTCTGGATCAGCTGGGTGACCTGTTCGATCTTCTGGAGATGCTCGCGTGTAACAGGATCGGTTACTACCTCTTCGGCAAGGGAAAGGTACATCACAATTGCTGTGATCTGGTTGAGGATATCATGACGGGTGATGGATGAAAGCGTGTTGAGTTTCCGGTTTGCCAGCTGGATGGCTGATTCAAACCGCTTGCGTTCCCGGATCTCGGCTTTGAGTTCATCGTTTGCCCGGGTGAGTTCCTCTGTCCGTTCCCGCACCCGCTGTTCCAGATCGTCTTTGGCTTTCTGGATCACCTGTTCTGCCAGTTTGCGCTCGGTGATATCGATAGCAGAACAGATGGCGGCATCGTTCTGGGCACGTGAAGCAGAGACAAGGAACTGTCGCACAGCTCCGTCACGGGTATGGAAGAACAGCTCAATCTCCCCGGTACTGGAGTGGTTCTTTATCTCACTGATGAACGAATCCCGGCTCACCCCCTCAACAAGAATTATCGAAAGGTTGTGATCGATAAGATCGGTGCGGTCGTAGCTGAGCATAGTTGCGCATTTCCGGTTCATCTCTCTGATACGCAGGGTAATGAGATCGAAGGTGAATATCCCTGCCTGGGAATTTTCAAAAATTCCACGGTATTTCCGTTCTTCAATCCTGAGTCCTTCAGCAAAGGAGGATGTGACCACACCAATAGTAACGAAGATAACAAACCAGGCTGTTGACACTGCTATGAGATCCAGGTTGTAATTGCCGAAGTAATAGACCAGCAGCAGGAATATCGTGCTGATAAGCAAGGAGAAGATGACGCCCCGGTGCGGGTAGAAATAGACAAAGAGGATGATGGGCAGGAGGTAGAGGAAAGGGAATACTTCATAGATTCCATGGGTAAGGGAATAGATGGTTGAATAGACGGAAATGAGGATGGTGATGGCTATGGTTACCCCCCAGTAGATCTGGCTTTTTTTTGCGGGGGTCACCGTCATTTGTCCTCCTCGTCATCTTGTATCCGATCCCCCGACAGGATCGTGCTCTCAAACCGCCTGCGTTCCAGGATCTCTGCCCGCAGCTCTTCATTCATCTTCTCGAGATGCGCTGTGCGCTGACGGACCTGGTCTTCGAGATCCTCTAATGTCTTTCGTATCTCCTCGTCTACAATCTTGCTTCCGGTGATATCGATGACCGAGCAGAGCAGTCTCTCATGGGCAACAAGTACCGCAGAGATGACAAATTGCAGGAGGGTTCCGTCATGGGCAACAAAGATCGCTTCCGTCTCCGTGTTGCCCAGTCCCTTTTTTGCATCGGAAAAAAACTGCGTCTGGCTTTTTTCATCAGTCCATATCAGGGAGATCTCTTTTCCTATGAGATCCTTGCGGTCAAACCTGAGCCAGTGCGCACATTTCACATTTATTTCAAGGATCTTTTTTGTTCGCATATCGAGGCAGAAAATGCCATCCTGCGAATTATCAAGAATGTTTTTTATCCGGTCGCGTTCTTCCAGCAGTTTGTTGGCGTACGATGATGCCACGACCCCGATTGCAATAAATATTGCAAACCACGCCGTAGAGACTATGATCACGGCCGGGTTCGAATAGCCCAGCAGGTAGATAAGAGTGATATAGAGGACACTGATGCCAAGGGAGAAGAGCACTGCCCGTTTAGGATAAAAATATACCACGAGAATAATGGGGAGGATATACAGGAAGTGATACACTTCAAAGATTCCATGAGTGAGAGAAAAGATGGTGGTGAGGATCGCACCGATACATGCCGCTGCGATGATAAACAGGCGGAGGACCTCTTCATTCTCGCTGGAAAGATGATCAAATCTGTGGTCCACGGAAAGATACCCCGGTGCTCTTTTTACTACTATAGTAAATCGATGATCTCATTGCATATAATCTTACAGGGCAAAAAGAGGCCTTTTGGTGGAATCAAAGCTGAAACCGGGTAAGGTAACTGCACCGATTTCATTTCCGGATCTGGTTGATCCGTTCCAAATCTTCAATCTTGTTGATGTTGGTAAACGTGGTCAGTTCATGATCAATGGCCCGGATTTCATCGATCGGGACATAGAGGGTGTTCAACTCCCTGACCATAGAACGCAGAGAGAGGGAGGCATGGTTTTCCAGATACCCTACCAGTGCGGTTCTCCGGTAAACCGCATGCAGCGGCTCGAGCATCTCTCTGTTCCAGCGGGGAATGGCGGCATCAAAATTATCAATCCGTCTGAAAAGATGGGCAATGACCCGGGGATCGACACAGGGCATATCACAGGCGGAAACGAAGAGTACCTCCCCGCGCGCTGCGAGGGTTCCGGCATGGAGTCCGCCTATGGGTCCTGTTCCCGTGCGGATGTCTGTTATGCACCGGATTCCCCTGATGGCATTGAAACGCCGGCATTGCTCGGGATCCCGTGCGACAAGGATAATCTCGTCAACAACCTGCGAAAGGGATTCGATCAGCCGCTCGATGAAGGTCTTTCCCTCGTACGTGAAGAAATATTTCTCCTGTCCGTTTGCACGCCGTGCCTCTCCTCCGACAAGGATGATTGCTGATCTCAAAACCGGTTCTCCCTATGAGGTAAAAAGACTCTTATTGATTACATTGGCTTTTTACCCAATAGTATTTTACGCTGGCCTTTTGCTTCCATGGCAAGCAGGGCTTTCTTGATCTCAACATCGGGCGAGAATCCCCCTATGCCCTGCGCTGCTACAATCCGGTGGCAGGGAATGACCAGCGGTGTCGGGTTACGAGCCATTGCCTGTCCTACCACTCGTGGCGAAGTGCCCGCTTTTTCTGCGATCTCCCCGTACGTACTGGTAGTTCCATAGGGAACCGTCCGCACGATCCGGTAAATCCGGCTGTACATGGTGTCTTCATGGAATGCGAAGCTGTCAAGGAAAGAACAATCAACCGGCTGTCCCCCGCAGTATTTCCTGATGAGCGGGGGGATATCCCCTTCACGTGCGGTTGCTGAAAAACGAACGCGATGCACCGCCGTATCATTCCACCAGACATGGACATACCACAACCTGAACCGGCACGAACCGCTTATGACTTCCATTTTCCGATCAGCTCACGGAATCGTGTAACATCACACTCGATCATCTCTTCTTTGATCCAGCCGGGAAGAGCCTGGCGCACTCTTCGTTCAAGGAACCGTTTCTCCCCCAGCACCAGCACGCCGTGATCTTCCGGTGTGCGGAGCACCCTTCCCAAAGCCTGAAGGGAGCGGTTCACTGCGGGCAGGGTGTAGCAGATGAACTCCCCCTCTTCGCCAAACTTGTGCCGGAAATACTCAATCGTCATCTTCCTGACCCGGTTGAACGGGGCGAGCGGGAGACCGATCACCATCGCACCGTTCAGCATCTCCCCCCGGTAATCAAGCCCTTCGCTCCATTTCCCGCCGCAGACCGCAAACATGACGCCGGATTCCCCCCGTGAGGGCAGCGAGAGGAATTCGGTAAGTGCAGCAGCCGCATTGGCTGCATCCCGGGGTTCGATGTAGGTCTTCCTTCCCCTCATGTGGGGTACCGTGAGGCTGGCAAAGGATTCGAGGATCTGGTAACTGGGAAAATAACAGGCCCGGTTGCCTTTGAGCGCACTGAACGCTTTGATATAATCGCAGACCCGGCTGGTATTGTCCTTGTTCTGCCGCATGGAATAGGCAGTCGTGATATCGTTTGCACAGGCAACCAGCCGGTTCTCTTTGGGAAATGCATTGGGCAGCGAGAGGGTGGTCACCTTTGCGTCACTGAAATAGTACTTACGGAAACTGTCAACGGGTGAGAGCGTGCCGGATATAAGGATACAGGCCGAGTGGGAACCGCAGACTTCCGAGAGCGAGGCGGCAGGATCGATGTTGCGCACCTCAAGAGTGATGCCGGCTTCGGTTTTCCGGTATACAGTCAGGTACGCAGGGTCAGTGGAGGAGTGTGAGAGCCGGACCATGAATTCTGTCAGCCGTTCGATGGCGGTCTCCCGGAATTCCCCGGCCTGCTGGTTCTTCTCCCGCATGGTTTCTGAGAGGCCCATCAGGTCATCGACGATCTCGTCCATGGATTTGTACAGGGATTCCCGGACAATCATCCGGTCAAAGATCGAAGGATCAAACCAGTCTTCTGCCTCAACAGAGTTGGTAAGACCCCGGATGAATTCGGTGAGCCGGGGCAGCACATGCTGAACCGCTTCGGCCCCCTTGTGCCTTTTTCGCATGCCGGAGAGTTCGCGGGATGCCTGTTCGAGGTCATGCTCCTCTAAGGTCACGCTCTCGATGCCGGTGATCACATCGCCGCAGTTATGCGCCTCGTCGATGAGGAGCAGCACGTCCTGGGGTTCTACCCCGAGATTGGCATAGAGCTGCTCGCGGATGTCCCGGTCAAAGAGATGATGGTAGTTGAGGATCACGACATCCGTGTTCCGGGCAGCCTGCATCATCAGCTCGTACGGGCAGCAGGCGCCGGAGAACTCCGAGAGTTCCCGGGGAGGCACCGGGTGCGAGATCACCCGTTCGGCCTTGGCCCGGAGTTCGGTCGAGGCGACCATCTTGACCCCCATGCTCTCAGCGGGTACGAACATCTTGCTTGCTATGTAATACGGGCAGAGGAGCGGGTGTTCCTTGTCCTGCTTACGGATCTGCTGGATGATGAACGGGTCTTTGGCCGGGACCAGCGCCCCCTTGTCCGCACGGTCCCGCATGAGGGACGAGGAGAAGGCCTTGACCCCTTCGCACTTGCGGTAGATATCCCCGTCCCCCCCGAGGGGACACATGCTCTTCTTGCCGACAAGGTACACGGTTTTTAAATGAGGCGCCTTTTTGCGCACCAGTTCGAGTTCACGGATGAAGGTGGTGAGCTGGCTGACCGTCCTTACCGCGATCACGATCTTCTTCTTGTTCCTTTCGGCCAGGAGTGATGCAACGACACTCGACTTCCCGCTGCCGGTCGGGGCATCGATCATGGCGATCCCGCCCTCCCGGGCAACCAGCGCTGCCACTTCGAGCATGTGGCGCTGGCCCGGGCGGTATTCGCTGTACGGGAAGTAGGTGTCGATGCTGTCCATTGGTACACCTATTGGCGCTGGTGGGTTTTATGGGTGTGGGGATGCGGGGTGAAGGTGATGGGGGAGCAAATCATGTGCTTTAAATAAAAATCGGATGAATTCATTAATATTGTATGTTTGAATTCATCATCGTGCTGTCCATTATTATTGCAGCAGCCATCGTTTTTTTGTCATACATAATCGATATTTTCCAAAATCTGAAATTCCGGAACCATTTGATCCTGGTGTGTGGAATTCTCTATGTTTTGATAATGTTGGTTATAAATCCTGATCAGGTAACCCAGCACGACCTTTATGGTCTGAAAGCATTCAGCCAACTGATCCTATTTCCCCTTTTTGTCATTGTACCGCTCTTATACATTGAACAATGGACGGGCACCGTTTTTAGTAAATTTTCCGTTTTTTTCGGTGCTGCTATGATTGTGAATTATTATTATGCGTTTCTAATCTATGGCAATTATTATTTCGACCAGTTCTGGCAGGTTGATGGACTAGTCTGGACAGCGGGAACATTAGTACCGGCTTTTCTTGTTTTCTTTGGAATTTACCTTTGTCAGAAATTTCTTTCCAGCACATATGAAGCGAAAACATCCCAATCCGTGCCCGGAAAGGAAACAAACTCACCCTTTTTAGGAATTGTCCTTATTGCAGGTCTTCTGGCTTTCTGTTTTCCCTCGTTTTTAATTGCGTCTCTTGGGGATTTCCAATCCTGCGGCGGTTTCGAAGTCTATCCGATCGATCAGTCCCAGATATCAAATAGTACTGTTATTCACCTGACTGAAAATGATTTCCGGAATTTTTCCCGGATGGCCTCCCTCATCAGGGACGGTAAAATCATTTCAGGAGGTTGCATGAGTTCCAAGTATGATCCAAATACCTGTATTGGGAAAAATTCATTCAGATGTAATGAAGGACAGCAATTTGCTCAGTACAAAGAGAAGTACCTCGAATTCAATGGAAGGTACTACATCATTGTGCAATCATATGTTGTGTAGGGCATCCTTTATTGTGAGCAATTTTCATGAACAGGGGGGACAGTGCCTGTCCCCCCATAGCCCCCCTCCGCTTTGGGGCTGGGCGCTGGTGTTATGGTGTGGGGGTGCGGGGCGAAGGTGAGTAGTGCCGAAAAAAGTATTACTGTGTATACACAAGGATGCTTTCATGGTAACCAAGACCATCAACATCAGGGAATCCGCGTATCACGCGCTCAAGGCACAGAAACGTACCGGGGAGAGTTTTTCCGATGTTATTCTCCGTGTTGCCGGTAGTCAGGAAAAAAGCGTCTGCGATTTTTTGCAGACAATCGATCCCGCGATTCGCAGTGAGATTACAAATCGGTAAAAATGGCAAAATCCGAGCTCGATCGCGTCAAGCCCCGGAAGGTATCCCTTTGGCCATAGTGGATACCTGTTTCCTCATTGATCTCAGGCACGGCGGGACAGGGAGTTTTCAGCATTTTCTAGTCACTGAACCGCCGCGGGGGCGGCGGGGTTTATCGTATGTGGGGGTATGGGGGTTTCAACCCCCATCATCTTCTATGAACGACACGATTTTCATGGGAAACCTTTAAGTGAAATACGCAGTCACTCCCGGGTGCTCTTTGTACTTCATCCATTACACCCACGCCGCTCGTGCCTTCCCCAATATTGCGATAGGTTATAGGTTGCTGATGAAAAACCGTAGGTCAAGTGGATGCTCCCTTGGGCTGCCTCCCCCTCTGGGGGAGAGAGGGGGTCACCCTCATAGTATATATGCGGTAAAAAGAGGTATCATCTGTCCCCTATTCCCCTTCCGGGTCCTCGTACGATACCGAGAGCCGCACGGGTGTGTCAGAAAAGACGATGCTCCGGTCCCCGTCAAAGGTGCCGAATACAAAAACCTCCCGGTTGAGCGGGATGAATGTCTCGATAACGAGGATCTCCTCCTTTTCCGGAAGTTCAATCCCCCGTTTTGCAATCAGGTCGAGCACCCCCTGGGGGAGGTTGAACCCGGATACGAAGTGATGGACCCGGGAATCGATCCGGCTCGTGGCCGTGACAACCGAGAAGCTCGTGCGCTGCGTTGTTGTCTTCTTGTTCCAGGAACCCGAGAACCGCTTCGATCGCTCGGTCACGAGGGGTGCGTCGAACCCGCACAGCATCTTTAACGCCTGCTGGGCAACCGTGAAGCTCATGGCGTCCTGGAAGAAGCCTTCGGGGAGGCCGGTTTTTTTGAACTGGCCCCCGACAAAACCGGAGGCGAGGTCTGCTCCTGTTTTAAAATATGCAAGCACACCCGATGGCCGCACGAAGTAAAAGGTTCCCCCGGATGCGATCGTAAAATCGCCGCTGGTCTCGAAGAACGAGAATCCCTCCACGGAATCGATCCGGGTCCCGCCCGTTCCCAGCGGGATCCCGTTGATCCGGATCCCGGTACTGGTATGGGTATCGGTTATGGCCGACTCTTTGCTTAAGACAAACATGCTGTAGAATGCAACGTGCTCTCCCGTGGTGGGGAGGAGGAGATCCGGTGCAGCGGCCGGCCCCTGCACAAGGACCGGGGCATCTTTTGCGATCTTCGGGGACGCTTTGAACGCCTTTATCATCTGCTTCCGTTTGTCCGTGATTCGGCGGTTATTCAGGTACGCATAAGCAGCTACACCCGCGAAGAGAAGGAGGATGAAGCCGAAGATATACAGGCCGGAGATATCGGATGCCATGGAGAAAATGTTATTGTAATGCTATATATCTGTATGAGAATGGTTCCTGGCAGAAGATCCCTATCCCGGTAAAGGAGGCGATAAAGAATGTCTTATCTTACGGGATGACGTTAAGATTTATCATCTTCACATTGGCAAAAATTTTACGGTGTTTTACAAGATCCAAAAAAATACAGTCTTCATTACTGAGATTTTAACCATCGAACAGGCGCATAAAAAATATAACCGGTTATAATTTCGTTCCCGTTTTTGCATCATGTCCCCTGAGAAATTCGCGGAGAATCTATCCAGGAGAAAAGAAATTGAAATAAATCATTGAAATCTCTCACATTTTCCGGAAATGTTCCATCGCCCCCCAACCACTATATCCCGGCAAAACCCATTTCTACCCATGGCAGTCCACCCCATCGAGGAGCGCTACGGCACAAAGGAGATGCGTGCCGTCTGGAGTGAGAAGAACCGCTTTTCCTGCGTAGTAACGGCCGAAGTTGCTTTGGCACGAGCCGAGGCGCACCACGGCATGATCCCTGCAGCAGCGGCAGTCGAGATCAGCGAGAAGGCCCACACTGCCTCGCTCGAACGGGCAAAAGCAATCGAGATCGAGATCAGCCACGACATGATGGCGATCGTAAAAGCGCTCTCGGAAGTTACCGGTGAGTCCGGGCGCTGGGTGCACTACGGGGCAACGAGCAATGACATCCTTGACACCGCAACCGGGCTCCAGCTCGGCCAGACACTTGACCTGCTCGACCAGAAACTGCGCCTGCTGTTAGGCGTGCTCCTCAGGCGATCGGCCGAGACTAAGTCTCTGGTCTGCATCGGGCGGACCCACGGGCAGCATGGCGTACCGACAACCTACGGTCTCCGGTTTGCCATCTGGGCCAGCGAAGTCGGGCGGCACATCGAGCGTCTTGAGCAGATGCGCCCCCGGGTCGTGGTCGGGCAGATGACCGGTGCGGTTGGCACGCAGGCAGCGCTCGGGCCAAAGGGGATGGAAGTCCAGGCAACGATGATGGAGTACCTTGGTATGAGTTCGGTGGATGTCTCAAACCAGGTGATCTCCCGTGACCGGTATGCGGAATTCTTCATGTTCTGCGCAGGTGTTGCCACCACGCTCGACAAGATCGGCATCGAAATCCGCTCGCTCCAGCGGACCGAGATTGGCGAGGTTGAGGAAGCCTTTGGTGCAAACCAGGTGGGCTCTTCCACAATGCCGCATAAGCGCAATCCCATCAAATCCGAGCAGGTCTGCGGTCTCGCCCGGATCATCCGGTCTGCAGTGGAACCTGCGCTCCAGAACAACACCCTCTGGGACGAGCGGGATCTCACCAACTCGTCCTGCGAGCGGGTATTGTTCCCCGAGACCTCGATTCTCACCGATCACTGCCTGAGAGTCATGACGATTGTTCTTGAGGGTCTCGTGATCAACCGGGCGGGAATCCGGCGAAACCTCGCGTTCCTCCACGGGATCAACATGGCCGAGTCAGTCATGATCGAGCTGACGAAAAAGGGCATGAACCGGCAGGATTCCCACGAAAGAGTCCGGATGGCGAGCATGCAGGCACTGGCTGAAAACCGGTCGCTTGCCGACGTGCTGGGAGCCGATCCTGAAATTGTCCGGTACTGTTCGAAAAGCGATATCGCTGCCCTCCTCAACCCGGACACGTACATTGGCACCTCGGTCCTGCAGGTGGAGCGTGTGGGTAACAAACTCTCCCCCCTCTGTTTGTGAATGCACGACCGTGCAGGCATCCCCTCTCCCTGTTTTTAACGTGGGCGAAAGCATTGCCCGATAACCCGGTAACGGGATATTGCATCCCGGCCGGCACCGGCATGGTATCGTACAATTCTGAAAAGAAAAGTATCCCTAAACATAGTACCTTTATCACCTTATACAATCAACATCGAAAACATCCATGGATCGTTATGGCCCCTTCTCCCGTCTCAATATCTCGCATACTGAACTTGTACGCCTTATTGTCATCGTTTCTTTAACCATCAGCTGTGTTGTCATCACCGCCGTATCCCTCAGCGCAAACATCGGGACCATATACGCCCAGCTCTTCTACTTCCCCATCCTCTATGCTACGTATTTCTATCCCAGACGGGGTTTATTCCTTGCAGGAATTTGCGCTGTTGTGTACGAGATACTTGCCTATGTCTACCTGTTTCCCGATACCGGTATCCTGATCTACACCACCGGTCAGGCAGTCCTTTTCATCTGTATTGCTGCTGTGGTTGCGCATTTCACGGAGAAAGTGAACGCGAGCGAAGCACGCTATCGCAGCATATTCGAGACGTCACTTCTGGGAATTGTCCTGTTTGACCAGAACAGCTTTGCCATCCGCATGACCAATCATCACCTGTCGCAAATGCTGGGTTACACACCTGAAGAATTTTCCGTCATGACGCTGCCCCAGCTCTTTGTTTCCAAGGAAGAGCAGCGTAAATTCTTTGAATACTTAGGCTCGAGCGAGGATGTGAATAATTTTGAAACCCAGTTTTTCACCCGGAACCAGGAACCGTTATGGGTGAACCTGTCCTGGAGGCGGGTGGGTGAGAACCAGGTGAGCGGCTCGGTGATCGATATCAACCAGCGCAAATGCGCTGAACAGACGGCCGATGAAAACTATACCCGCTACCAGCAGGTAACCGAGGGCTCTCCGACCTGCATCATCATTACCCGGGATCAGAAGATTGTCTACACCAATCCTGCGTTCCACCATTTCTCAGGGTATGATGCAGCAGAACTTGCCGGTAAAGACCTGCTTCCCCTCATTCATAATGATGACAAGGCGGATTTCCGCAATATATCGGCACATCCCGATCAGCAGAATGGGAAGACTGACAAGGTGGAGTACAGGTTTCTCTCCAAAAACGGTGAGATCCGGCTGGCAGCAGCGTTCTTCACCCCCATCTCCCAGAAAGGGGAGACTTCCCTGCTGATCAACCTCGTTGATATCACGGAAAAAGAGCAGCTCAAGGAACGTATTATGCAGGACAATGAGCGGAGGCGCGATATCATGAGTACGGTCGCCCATGAGTTGCGCACCCCCCTCCAGCCGATCATGGGGTACTTAAATCTCCTCACCGAGGACCCGACAGCATACGGTGTCACTGATGAGACCCGGGTCATCCTTGACCGCTGTGCAAAAAGTGTTGATCGCGAACGCCAGATCATCAACCAGATGCTCGAGCTCTCCGTTCTTGATGCGGGCAAGATCCCGTTGAGCTACTCGACATTCTCTGCGGAAGGAATGATCCAGTCGATCATCGATGCGGGTGGGTATGAGACAAAAGCCGACCTGACGGTTGACGTCCCCAAAAATCTCTTGTTCGATGCAGATGCCGGCAAGATTTCAACCGTTATCGAATCCATGCTCTCGAATGCAGTCAACTATTCAAAGCCTCCAAGAAAGATCCGGATTTCCTACCAGTCAAATGCTTCAGACAAGATGCACAGGCTTGCGATCCAGGACAATGGTATTGGTATCACCAATACCCAGCTTGACGAGATCTTTGAACCATTCCAGATGCCGGATTCAGGTACCATAAGTAAGAAATACGATCGCATCGGGTTGTCATTGTCCATTGCGAAAAAATACGTCCAGATGCATGGCGGGTACATCAGTGTGGACAGTATCGTGAACCTGGGGAGCACGTTTACCATCCACCTTCCCAAAACCCGTTCCATGGGGGAGAGTGTATGAAGGGAAAAATTTTTGTTATTGAGGATGATCAGCCAATCCTTGACATGATGGAGCTGATGATACGAAAGCTTGGTTATGAACCCGTGCTGGTTGCCCATGCACCGGAATCACTCGAAATGATCCGGCAGGCTCCTCCTGTACTCATCGTGCTCGATGTTATGATGGCTCCGATGAATGGCTGGGAGATACTTGAATGGCTGCGAAAGGACAAAATGTCGCGGGAGATCCCGGTGATCCTTTTCACCGCAGCGCCATCGGTCAATGAGAGGATGGCCCAGATGCATGATCCTTACCTTGGCATGCTCCAGAAACCGGTCTCTTTTACGCAACTCAGGACCGAGATCGAGCGTTTTCTCCATTGAAGTGTATCGCATTCCTGCGATGTCCCCCGTTTCTCTTCTGGTGCTCCTGATTCGCAGATTACCGGTAAATTTTCGCTCCAAAGGCAAAAATTTTAAATTAAACGAGTCAGAATCATTCTTTGCAAACAAAGAAATGTTTAAATATTGATGTGTAAAATTATTACGGGTGCGCCCCGGTAACTCGCAGCGTAGAGTGATACCCCATGATATCTGTACTTCTTGTTGACGATGAACCAGGGCTTCTTGATATTGTCCCGCTCTTACTGGCAAAGACGGGTTCGTTCGCAGTTGATACCTGCACCTCCGGTTCACAGGCACTTGCCCAACTCTTAAAAAAACAGTACGATGTCATTGTGTCTGATTATGACATGCCCGGCATGGATGGGATTTCCCTCCTCAGGGCACTGAAACTGCAGGGAAACCAGACCCCTTTTGTCATGTTCACGGGCAAAGGGTCCGAGCAGGTTGTTATCGATGCACTGAATAATGGTGCATCGTACTATCTCCAGAAAGGGGAAGATCTCCCGTCGATTTTTGCCGAGCTCGCCCACAAGTGTCAGCTTGCCGTGCAGCAGCGACGCTCAGAACTTGTACTCAGAGAGAGTGAGGAAAAATACCGGGGCCTGATAGAGAATGCACCTGAAGGGATCCTGATCCTGGATCCGCAGGGGACCATTTTGCTTGCCAATACTGCTGCAGCAAAGACGGTCGAGTCCGGTAGTTCTGCACTCTTAACCCGCAGGAACCTGCTGGAATTTATCGCCCCCGGATCCCGCGATGCAGTGCTCAGGGATTTTACCGATGTGGCACAGAAAGGAAGTGATGCTTTTGTGGCAGAATACACAGCAATCACCGTTGCCGGTAACAGTATCCGGGTCCAGGGAATCGGGAAGGCGATCCGTTACGAGGGAAGACCTGCGATTCTCATTTCCATCCGGGAAATAAACCCGCCCATGGAAAATGACCTTCCTGATAGTAATGAGAAGGCATTCCGAAAGATTGTAGAAACTGCCGATTATGGAGTATTCATCCTCTCCGGCGACCACTTCCGCTATGCAAATCCCTGCTTTTTTACCATGACCGGGTATTCTCCAGAAGAGTTACCGCATATCGAGGTGTGGGATCTTGTTCGCAAGGATTTTTTGGATCTCCTCAGGGAAAAAATTCATGGTATGCACAAAGCGGGAAAATACACTCACGATGTAGCCGATGTCACGCTCGTAGTCAAAGGGGGTGCTGAGTGTCAGGTCCGGCTGGGTATGATCCCCGGGAAGTTTGACGGGAAGCCCGCAATTCTGGGGACTGCACTGGATGTTACGGTGCAGGTGAACGCAGAGAGCCGGCTGGTACAGGTAAACAAAAAACTGCACCTCTTAAACGAAGTCACCCACCACGATCTCCTCAATAACTTTACTGCACTGTATGGGTATTTTGAGATCATCAAGGAAAATACGGCAGATGTACACAATCTTGCCTTCATGAAAAAGCAGGAACCCATCTTCGCTGCAATGCGGGAGCAGATTCTCTTTACCGGTTATTACCATAATATTGGCAGTTTAAAGCCCCAGTGGCAGTATCTTGAAAATGCAATTCGCGATGCTGCAGCAACCCTGCCGCTCGAAGGGAGGTTAATGAAGCTGGATCTTGGCAAAACAGAGATCCTGGCAGATCCGCTCCTGGTCCGGGTATTTTATAATCTGATGGACAATTCTTTACGGCACGGGGGGCATGTCACTGAAATTCATTACTCCTGCAAGAAACGTCCCGATGGACTTGTGATTATATACGAGGATAATGGCATGGGTGTCCCGGTAATGAACAAGGAGCGTATATTTGTAAAAGGGATGGGGAAAAATTCCGGTCTGGGTCTTTTCCTTATCAAGGAGATTCTTGCCATCACCAGAATCACGATCCGGGAGAATGGCGAGCCGGGCAAGGGAGCCCGATTCGAGATTCTTGTACCGGAAGGCAGGTTCCGGGTGGCAACAAGGACGTAACCCCGGACGTTTCCAACATAAACGTAAACGAAAAGAAAAAGAAAAAATTTCAGATATACCGGGCTTTCAGGGAAAGCTTACGGGGGGTATATAATGGGCGGAACGGTTTTCCTTCCGTATCCTTTTTCACCGCTGCAACCAGGGCATCAATGCTGAGCTGCTCCTTGAACGGTTTGTTGGGCTGCGACTTCTTCCGTACCGTGACCGTCAGCATCTTTGATGTGACTTCCTCGTCACCGACTACGATCACGTACGGGACCCAGTCCATGCCGGCCTCGCGCACCTTCTTGCCCATGGTCTCGTTCCGGTCATCAATGTCGCACCGGACCTGTGCGGCATTGATCGTTTTTACCAGTTCTTCGGCAAACGCGATGTGCTTTTCTGTGACCGGCACGACCCGGACCTGCGTTGGCGAGAGCCACGTGGGGAGAGCGGGGACTTCCTGTGTTGAGATGTTCTCCAGGATTGCGCAGATAACCCGCTCAACACTGCCCGTGGGGGAGCAATGGAGAATGGGGGGATAGACGGGGGTCCCGTCTTCCTTGTGGTACTTGATGTTGAACCGGGTTGAGGACTCGACATCGATCTGGACGGTCGGATTCTCGATCGGGCGGTTCTGGCCGTCGATTGCTGCAAGGTCGATCTTTGCCACCCAGTAGTGGACCCGGTCAGAGAGAATCTCGATGAGCATCGGACAGTTGGATTCCTTCACGATCTTCTTAACCCATGCCTCATGCTCTGCGTAGAAGTCCTTCGTGCACCGGAACGCGGCAACGAGCTCGGTCTCGAAGTCCCTGCCGGTCTGCCAGCCCATGGCGAGCTGCTCTTCGAAGCATTTCAGGGCCTGCGGCATGTCGAGGCAGAGCGAGTGCATGTCGGGCATCGTGAAGCACCGGAGGCGCTTGAGCCCGATGACTTCCCCCTTCTGCTCGTGGCGGAACGAGTAGGTGGAGAGCTCGTACATTTTCATCGGGAGGTGGTTGGGCGAGATGTGCATGTCGCGCATGATCGAGAACATGCCAAAGCAGGCGGCAAACCGGAGCATCATGTCCCGGTTGTTGGACTTGAAGCGGTACTGGCGCTCGCCAAACTTTGCAGCGTGTTCCCAGATTGCCTTGTCGCCAAGGTCATACATAACCGGGGTCTCGACCGGTGAGCCGCCATAGTCCAGCACGAGGCGGAGCACGTAATCGGCAAGCAGGTCACGGACTATCTTGCCCTTGGGCAGCCAGCGGAGGCAGCCGACATCACTCGCAGGCTCATAGTCCACGAGTTCTTTTCCGCGCATCAGGTCCACGTGGGCCGGATCGCCGCCGACCGGGACTGCAACCCCGAGTTCCTTTTTGACCATGCAACCAAAGGGCGTGTCGTTGAGGTACTCCTTGTAGTCGTGCTGCTTCCCGTCCGGGGTCATGACGAACCAGTCATGGGTGACTTCTGCCTTCTCCTTCTTGACGGTTATCTCACCAGGTACAATCGTCTTGGAGAGTTCGGAGAGCGGGTGGCCCTTGCAGGAGAGCTTGAAGGATTTGTACCAGCCGAAGGGTGCACGCTTGACGGCAAACCCTTCGCCCTCAAGTCCGGTTTTGAGTGCCTTGAGCACGGTAACTGCAGTCTCCGGTGAGGAGAGATCGCTGGAGAGGTGGGCGTACGGGTAGACAACGATCTTATTGACGTTGACCTGTCCGGCCGTCTTTTTTACTTCAGCAATCGCCTGGAGGACTACGCCTTCAAGGTCTTCCTCATCGATCGATTCCACGGCGCAGAAAACAGTGAGTGCCTCTTCTTCCCTGTCGGAAAGAACCGTACACTCTTCCGCAATCTTTGTCTTCTTTTTTGCTTCGTATTCGATATAGTCAGAATGAATGAGAAGAAGTCGCATTAATTCATCTCCGATCCGATATGATCATCCGTATAAAATGGGTTTTTATGATATATAAGGTGCTTAATCCGGCATCCTCATAATGAGGGCAGGGTTTTAAGGGAAATACCCCGGGTAAGCTGCCATCACGGCATTTTCTTATTCGCATGGTACCGCGAGAGGGTTGCCTGCCGCTGGTCGAGATATTTTGCATCGCCTTTCTTAAAGTAGGGGTTCTCTGCCCGTTCGGTGGTGTAAAAGACGAGCTGGCCGATCGGCATACCGGCATAAATCTTTACCGGGCGGGTGTTGACGTTTGCCATCTCGAGCGTTATGGTGCCCCGGAACCCGGCATCGATCCAGCCGCCGGTCTGGTGGAGGGTGACGCCCAGCCGGGCGATACTGGATTTTCCTTCAATCGTTGCAACGATATTGTCCGGTAATTCTATGCACTCCATCGTTTCGGCAAGAATGAACTGGCCGGGATTGAGGATGAACGAGTCTGCATGGACTTCGTCCACATCGTACGTTACACTGTCCTGGTTATACGGATCGATCACTGCGGTGCCCGGTTTGTACCAGACAAAATGGTTGCCGAGCCGGATATCGACCGAATTGGGCTGCACGAGTGCGGGATCGTACGGATCGATTTTGATAAAGCCCCGTTCTATGCGGTCAAGGAGCTGCCAGTCCACGAGAATCATTGTGCTGATAGGATGGGTGTTGATCGGTCATAAGAGATTCTGCGGGAAAATTTGCGGCCGGATCCGGGTGAAAATATTTTCGAATGCGATTGATCCCATTACCCGGAATTTTTCCCTGTGAACAATTTTGCTGAACGGAATTTTCCCGGCCCGGTTTCTTTCGTACAGGAAAAAACCAGGATCCGGAAATTATTTTAAATTTTTTTTCCTGAAATTGTTATCATAAGAATTTCTCGGAAAAATCCCCGGGCTGCGGCCCGTACCGGCCCGGTTCCGGGTATCCCTCCCGGCACCCCGTAACCCCCGCTACCCACTGTTATTCACCATTTATCTCTGTGAAAAACGCCCCAATCGCCAAAATACCCGAAAATTGAGGCGCATATAATGCCCTCCGGAGCCCTTATTGCGCTTTGGCGGCACTTTTTTCCCGCCCCGCCCCGTTTCATCCTTCCTTTTTTCCGCAGGGGAAATCCACCCATCTCTTAAAAATGCCAGAATGAACTCCTTTTTTAATTTCCTTCACTACAGATACCCGGATGGAATCCGGCCATTTTGCGGGGTTTTTCAGAAATGGCCCGTTTGGCAAACCGGCCATTTTGCGGGGTTTTCGTGGGTACGGGGGCTCCTTTTTCATGACCCCCTTGGCACCCGGCTGATAGCAGCTTTGATGATTATCCGGGGGTTACCCGAAAGGAACCGGTACGGGATCTGCCGGGAGAAATGTCTCCAACGGTACAAGTTTATCCGAATCCTGTGAACTCCTGAGTTGAACCCCGTCCCTGCAACGATCCCGAACCCCAGCTGCTGCGCCGTCACCGGGTCCACCACCCGGGCCAGCACCAGACCGTCCATCGCAACGAACAAGGTCCAGAATACTCTCTTCACCGGCTCATTCTTCCCGAGCGCCTCGATCGCTGCATCTGCATCCGCCTTCATTGCCTGCTGGATGAGTTTAGGCAAGAATACGAAGAGTGGCAGGAACAAAAAATACAACCAGCACAGATGTAAAAAGAGAAAAACAGCATGATCTGATGATAATCGGTAAAATACCATTTTGTTTCTGTATCATTTTTCCTTCATCATCATTCAAACCACTTGAACTCTTGATTAACCGGTAGAAATGAATCCAGTAATCTCCGTAGCCGGTTGCGACCGATTTTGTAATGGTGCTGTAGCCTTTGAGAACGGGAAGGCAGGGCCAAGGCCTCATGTTTTCGACAGGTACAGGCCTGCATGCACTGACGTATTGGGACTATTCTTCGCAAGTACCCATATATCGTATCCGCCTTCAGTGAACCCCGAGGTGTTCAGGGTAAGCGACCATACGTTTCCCTCACGGCCGGATGAAACTATTGCCGAATAGGTGCCTGAACCACAGAACTTCCCTGACTCGCATTTCATTGAATGGTAAGGTTCCTTTATCAGGGCAATGTCCAGCACCTCCCCGGCCGGCAGGGTCGTTGTCCCGCTGATGGCGAACGTTTCGCCTGTCGGATACTCCGGGATTGGATTCACGGTGATGAACGCGTTGTCTGCCGCTATTGCAACAGATGGTTGTGCCAGTCCGGTTTGCGCAGGAGAAACGTTCATACCATAAGTACCGGAAAGAAGACTGGCAAAGTAAAAACCGATACCAATAATGCTACAGAGGATCAGCCCGGCAAGGGCAACGAGTTCTTTTTTGTCAGTCTGCATTGTCATCCCTCATAAAAAAATTGAAAATTTTTTTAGTTTGCCGTATTCAGGATAAGGCTGCTTGGCCAGTTATTCGTTACGGAGAGTCCTGACAGTTTCCCCGTCCACCATCCGGTCGGGTTAACCCCGGTAGTAACAGATGATGGGCGGATACTCGCGCCATTGGTATTTTTTACCGTGAAGCTGCTGAATGTAGTATCTCCGCAGACATGGTTGTTGTTGGTCAGACCTACTCCTTCCAGCATAATCAGGATTTCGACATTAGTATTAGGCATTGAGTTCGAGACTGAAAGGTACGAGTTGATGTTCCTTGTCAGATCGTTGGTCCTGATATCCCATGTAGCATATGATGGAGAATAGATCATCTGCCCCCGGATAGAGTCTCCGGTAGTGACCCCATATTGCCGGGTTGAGTGGACAAATCCGGCGGGATATGCAAACCACGATGCAATACTCCATGCAGCCTGCGGATTGGGGTCAGACTGGTAATCCTTTTTATGCCATTCAAGGACAGGCTGGATCAGCTTATAGGGGTTCGTCCAGAACACTCTCCTCACCTGCTCGTTCTTCCCAAACGCCTCGATCGCTGCATCCGTGTCCGCCTTCATTGCCTGTTGCATTAGCTTCGGCAGAAACACAAACAGCGGCAGGAACAGGGTTATCCCGTCAGATTCGGATTCAATTGGGCCTTTGTCCCCTCCCTACTCCTCATCCTCAAGATTCTGCCTGCCCGTCTTGTCCCGGTCCAGCAGGGCCGGGTCGATATGCCATTCGCTCCTGCGCAGCAGCCCGTGCAGGGTGCTCGCCTCGCGGATGGTCAGGTTCGTCCGCCCGAGAACCCGCCGGATGAGGATCATCGTATTCTCCCGCTTGAACTCGGGGTGATGGATCTCGTCCAGGTACCGGTCGATATGCTGGTACAGGTGCTGCATATCCTGGGGCGGGCAGAGGGCAAAGCTGGGCAGCGGCATGTTTGCGAGTTCATAGCAGACAACACCCACCGCATGCGAGAGATTGAGGATAGGGTACTCCTCGGCAGTCGGGATCGTGCAGATCAAGTCGCTGCGCTTC
>JANXYM010000010.1 GCA_025350045.1 Methanomicrobiales archaeon
TCGATGACGAGCTTGCGCATCACGTGAATCTGCGGGATGGGAGTCATGCCAAACATCTTCCCAATCGTTAAACAGACCGAGAGCGCTTCATCGTTTAACGGCGCCGGGGGTTCCTCATCGTTCTCGACAAGGCAGGTTGTGTCATACGTATAATACAGGAACTTCCGGTCGCGCTTCATCTCTTCTTTTGCAGCCCGGTCAATCTCGCCCATCTCGCTTTCGGTGGCACGCAGGTAACGGAAAAATTCCCCGCTGTGCTCGTCCACTTCGCGGAGCATGGTCGGGCAGTGGCAGAACAGTTTTTCCCGGGTATCCAGCTGCTGGTGGATCTCAATGCCGGCAACCAGTCCCAGCACCTTATAATCCATGAGCGCTCCTCCGGTGTAACTCGCCTTTGAGATCGGTCTGCATTATCGCAGCTGCTTTCGTTGTATCTTTCTCATTGCCCAGCACCCACATCAGTTTCACGAGTGCCACTTCAGGAAGCATGTCGCCGCCTTCTATGACTCCTGCATTCAGGAGATCGCGCCCGGTATCATATACACGATCGCAGACCCGGCCCTGCATACACTGCGAGGTCATAACAACCATCGTTCCAGCCTCGATGAGTTTTCTGATAGCGGGGATGAGCAGGGTGCTCACGTGTCCGAGCCCGGTGCCTGCGAGCACGAGGCCCCTGTAACCTTCATAGGCCCCAAACAGGTCCGGGGACATGCCGGGATAGAACTGCAGGAGGGCACAGCGGGGTTCGAGAGTATCGCGGAGTGCAAGCTTATGACTGCCGCGCCTTACTGCATCCGGTGTCAGTGTGACTGTGCGGGACGGGTACGCAACTGATCCTATGACCGGCAGGCCTACGCTCTGGAAGGCATCGCGGCGCGAGGTGTGCATCTTGCGCACCCGGGTGCCGCGGTGGATAGCGCAGGTGTCATCGTTCGTGGTTGTGTGCATGACAACCGCAACTTCACCCAGATCGCTCGTTGCTACTGCGGCTGCACATACGGCATTCATCGCGTTATCGCTTGAAGGCCGGTCAGCAGAACGCTGCGAGCCGACAAAGACAATCGGGACGGGGGTATCTATCATGAAACTGATCGCGGCAGCACTGTATGCCATCGTATCGGTACCGTGGGTTACGATGATCCCTTTTGCACCATTCTTGATCTCCGCGTATACTGCACGGGCAAGTTCCTGCCAGATTGCCGGGGTCATGTTCTCGGAAAGGATCGCTGCGAGCGGGAGGGTGCGGTAATTGGCAATCTGCGCAAGTTCGGGAATCGCCGTCAGGATATCGCTCGCATCGAACTGGCTGCTGACCGAACCGGTGCGATAATCGATCCGGCTCGCAATAGTCCCGCCGGTTGAGATGATCGAAAGATCCGGCAGCCCGGCTGTTCTGTTTACTTCACGAGATCGTTGGGGCGTCGGGATCGACTGTTCGACGCAGGTGCAGGATGCAGGCGGCACACCGATGTTGTACCCCGAACTGAGTTTTACCACTGCCATACCCTCGCGGTTCGTGATGAAAATACCCTTGTGGGTCTTACCCCCGTATTCGCATGACACCAGGTCGCCGGATTTCAGTGCGACAGTTATGCTACCAGCCTCCGTGCATCCGTAATGAGTTCATCCTTTGCCTTTGCCAGTTTTGCCAGCCGTTCGTCAATCAGGGTGGAATCCCTGTCGAGCTGTTTCCGGCGTTCTTCGATTGCAATCTTCGTTGCAAACGGTGCCGGGCCCCCGGGTGCCCTGCGCAATGCGACCGAGTGGGTGGCATCGAGTGCCTCATCGATCTTCGCTTGTGTGAGTCCCTTTGCTGAGAGAGATATGCCGGCATTGAGTTCCTGCGCTGCTCCATCGAGGGTTGCAAGCGACAGGCTGCCCTTCTGCACGGCCCGGCCGACAATATTGTGAGCTGTGCGGAACGGAAGTCCATAGTTCCTCACAAGCGTGTCGGCAAGTTCGGTTGCCGTGGAAAATCCCCTGCCTGCCTCTTCCTTCATCCGCTCCGTATCGAACGTAGCGCTTGCGAGCATATCGATGAGCAGGCGCAGGCAAGCCTTGGTGTCGTGCATTCCGCGCCAGATATTGGGGGTGAGTTCCTGGAGGTCACGGTTGTAACTCATAGGGAGTCCCTTGACGGTCATCATGGCTGCCGAATATGCACCAAAGACCGAGCCGGTCTTGGCCCGCATGATCTCTGCGGTATCCGGGTTCTTCTTCTGGGGCATGATTGAGGACGTTGAGCAGAAGGCATCGTCCAGCGAGACGAACTTCACAAAGGATGTGCTCCAGATGATCAGCTCCTCGCAGAGCCGGCTCGTGTTGGCCATCAGGATCGAGAGATCGGCCAGCACTTCGAGCGCGAAGTCCCGTCCTGCAACCGCGTCCATAGTATTGGTCACAAGTCCGTCAAACCCGAGCTGGCGTGCGGTGAGTTCGCGGTTGATGGGGTAACCGGTTGATGCAAAGGCTGCTGCACCAAGCGGGGATACGTTCACCCTTGCATAGGCATCTTTGAGCCGGTCAAAATCCCGCGAGTACATCTGCTCGTAGGCAAGGAGGTGATGGGCGAGAGTGGTGGGCTGGGCGTGCTGGAGGTGGGTGAAACCGGGCATGACCGTATCGGTATGTTTCTCGGAAAGGGCAACGAGCACCTCGCGCACTTTTAAGAGTGCAGCCATCTGTTTGAGAAGATCGTCGCGCAGCTTGATCCGGATACAGGTTGCAACCTCATCGTTGCGTGACCGTCCTATGTGCATGCGCCCGCCGACATCGACTCCGACGGACTCGATCAGCATAGCTTCGATCCCGGCATGCACATCTTCAAACCGGTCATCGAACACTTCTTCAGGAATTCCCTCATCGTGCAGCACCAGCAATGCCGGGAGGAGTTGTTGTGTGATCTCGCGTTCGATGATCTTCTGCTTATCCAGCATCAGCACATGAGCGATATCCACGAGCACATCTGCATCGGCAATGCAGCGGTCAGCATGCATCGAGGAGAGAAAGCGCATCATCTCTCCGGTCCTCTCTCCTGAAAGGCGCCCCAGCCTCACAACGTCGGTTCGCATCTGTTCACCCACCAATAGTACACTTCTTTTTAGTGGCGGACTGATTAAATCCACGCCTTTTTAGCCGCAAGTTCGATCGCTGCCTGCACCGATTCGCGCGGGATGATCGTTGCAACCGGCACCCGGACGATCTGTTCGATGACACTGGATACAATAGGAGCGCAGACAATTGCGCTTGCACCCTCGCGCTCCGCCCGGACTGCCGCAACAATCGCATCCTCCATCGTATGTACCGGGTACTCGCGCACCCGGATACGATGCCCTTCAACATCTGTCATCCGCTCTTCCACGCTTTCAAGAACAGAACGGGCGGCGATCAACCCGATGAACGCTTCGTCGCCAACGTGATATTCCTGGCACAGAGCACGGATGATCGCCCGGAGCGTGGAAAGGTTGGGAGATCGTTTTCCATGCATGATCTTGTAGAGTGAACTTTGTGCGATCCCGCTCTTTTCCGAAAGTTCCCGGACACTGATACGCAGATCGAGTTTGAGGAGATCATTGAGCGTGGTCACGAACTCTTCATCTGAGATCAGTGCTGCGCGCATGAGCCGGTCGATTGGATCTATCTGTATCATATTATGAATACAATCAGGCTAAATCTAAATAAAATTTCCTTAATTGTCCAAAATCCCTGGAACTGTGAGTGGACTTTTGTGGGCAGTTGTTGCTTCAAAGTAACCCTAAAGTAAAATTTTTACACAGAAATACTACAAAACAAGAGAAATTATGTCGCAATAGTGCACTTTTTATTATTGACAGAATAACACTCCCGTATGAAACAGATGAGAATTACGGTAATTGCGCTCATCGCAATTGCCCTCTTATTGATCACTGCCGGCTGCACGCAGCCCGCGGGAACAACCAGTCCGACAACCACTGTTGCCCCCACCGCTTCAGCCGCACCGATCACGGAACTCCGTATCGGGTACCAGCCCAGCACTCACCAGATGGCGGAAATTACTGCCATGAACAAAGGCTGGTGGCAGCAGGATCTTGCACCGCTGGGCGTCAAGAATGTCAGCGATAAGGTCTTCCCGACAGGTGCTCCTGAAATGGCCGCCATGCTTGCCGGCGATATCGATATCGCCTATGTCGGGGCCGCACCGGTCCTGAGCGCAGTTTCGACCGGGCTCGATGCGAAGATCGTTGCCGGTGTTAACACCCAGGGTTCCGACCTCGTGGTCAGGAACGATCTCGACTACAAGGGCCCGCAGAACCTCAAGGGTCTGACCATTGCGACCTTCCCTGCAGGTACCATCCAGGACACGATCCTCCGCAACTGGCTTAAGCAGAACAATATTACTCCCGATACCGATGTCACCATCAAAGGTATGAACCCCGGCGATGCGGTCATAGCAATTACTGCCGGTAAAGTGGACGGCGTTTTTCTGCCAACCCCCTCCCCCAGTGTCGTAGTCAACCAGGGCAAGGGCAAGATCGTTGTCCACTCCGGTGAGATGTACCCGAACCATACCTGCTGTGTCCTCATTGTCAGTGGCAAGCTGATACGGGAGCACCCGGAAATTGTCCGCCAGATCATCAAGACCAATGACAAGGCCGTTTTCTACAACGAGCAGAATCTCGATGAAGCAGCGGGAATCTTTGCGAACAAGACCGGTTCGAAACTCGAAGATGTCAAGGCCTCCTTAATGGAATGGGACGGAAACTGGGCATCAGATCCCAATATTATTATCAACCCGGTCCTTGATTACGCCAAGATCCAGTACGACCTCGGGTACATCAAGAAACCCCTGACCCAGGCCGATCTCTTCGATCTCAGCTTCTATAAGAAAGACTGAGTAATCCTGAACCAACCCTTTTTTTTGTTTTCATGCATTGTAGTATACAGTACAGGTATTCAGGGACTGACATGGCGGAGCCGGGATGGTTAATCCCGTAGTTCCGGGTAGTACCTGGCAAGGAATGGTGAACTGGCATGGTCAACCTGGTACGGAACAAGGAAAGGTGGCTTGGCGCGCTTGCGCTCGTACTGGCACTTGTCCTCTGGGAATGCTATGCCGTGCTGGTCATAAAGAACAGTTTCCTCCTCCCCAGCCCGCTTGATGTCGCCTCAGCTTTCATTGAGCTGGTTCAGAGAGGAATACTCCTTCTCGATTTCCAGGTGAGCATGATTCACTTTGCCGTCGGGCTTGGGGCCGCACTCCTCATCGGCATTCCCATTGGTATTGCGATGGGATGGAACAGAAAAGTCAACGCATTCCTGGATCCGATCATCGAGATCCTGCGCCCGATCCCCCCGCTTGCCTGGATCCCGTTTGCGATCATCTGGTTCGGATTCACAACCGTTTCTGCCGGGTTTGTCATCTTCATGGGGGCGGTCTTCCCGATCCTCATTAACACGTACGGCGGCTTCCGGAGTGTGCCCCGGATCTTTGTCGAGGCCGGCAGGATGCTCGGGTGCACGAAAAACCGTGATCTTATCCGCTATATCGCGTTCCCTTCGGCCCTCCCCTCCATGGTATCCGGTATCCGGGTGGCCACCGGTGTTGCCTGGATGTGCCTGGTTGCTGCCGAACTCTTCGGTGTCTCGGATAACGGGCTTGGCAAGAATCTCTGGTTCTACTACAACCTGCACCGGATGGACTGTGTAGTTGTCTACATGATCATCCTGGGCCTGATCGGTCTCTGCATTGATATGGCCTTCAGGTATTACATTGACCGGTACTTCCTGAAGTGGCGGACCGGGGAGGTGGCTTAAGATGGGAGATCTCCAGGTTCGCAATCTGTCCCAGTCTTTCCCGCGTGACGATGGCTCAGAGCTGACCGTGCTCGATCACCTCAGTTTCGAGGTGAAGGACAAGGAGTTCGTCTGTATTCTCGGGTCATCGGGCTGCGGCAAGACCACTCTCCTCCGCTTAATCGCGGGGCTCGATACGGCACAGGCCGGCTCGATCTTCCTTGATGGTGATGAGATGAGAGGCCAGAGCCCCAAAGTCGGGATGGTATTCCAGGAATATTCCCTCTTCCCGTGGAGGACGGTCATTGACAACATCGCGTTCGGCCTCGAGATGCAGGGAATGCCGAAAGATGAGCGTTACCGTATTGCAGGACAATATCTTGATCTTGTCAACCTCACGCAGTTTAAGGACAATTATCCTTCCGAACTGTCGGGAGGAATGCGGCAGCGGGTTGCGGTTGCCCGTGCGCTGGCACTGGACCCGGTGCTTCTCCTGATGGATGAGCCGTTCGGGGCGCTTGATGCCCAGACGCGGAACATGCTCCAGAAGGAACTCCTCGACCTCTGGGAGAAGACGAAGAAGACGATTATCTTTATTACGCATAGTGTTGATGAAGCGGTCTACCTGTCGGATCGTATTATTGTCCTGACGCCACGACCGGGCCGGATATGTAAGATCTTTGAAGTCCCGATGGGCCGGCCCCGTGACCGGACCAGCGTGGATTTTGCACAGGTCAGGCGCGAAGTCCTCGATCTTATAAATCAGAACTGTTCAATCCAGTAAGGTTTAATACGCTCCATCTCCATTTTATAAAAGCAGTTTGTGAAGCGTTTTGGTATGGCCATCTGATAGCATTTGGATGAATATGCCCGCTTTTTGCATTATACTATAGGAGTAGGACGCGATGGTTAGAAAACCGGCAAAGATGTACAGGAACATTTCCAAGAAGGCCTATACGCGGCGCGAATATATGGGCGGTGTTCCGGGAAGCAAGATTGTTCAGTTCGAGATGGGAAACCTCTCGCAGGAATTCCCGACCGAAGTTGACCTTATCGTCGAAGAGGCATGCCAGATCCGGCACAGCGCCCTTGAGGCAGCCCGTATCACCACCAACCGGCGCCTGATGAAGGAAGTCGGCAGGTCGAACTTCCACTTCAAGGTACGAGTCTTTCCCCACCATGTCCTGAGAGAGAACAAGCAGGCAACCGGTGCCGGTGCGGACCGTGTGTCTGAAGGTATGCGTCTTTCCTTTGGCAAAGCAGTCGGAACAGCAGCCCGCGTAAGCGCCGGCCAGAAGCTCCTGACGGTCTACTCCACTCCCAATTATCTCGAAAAGATCAAAGATGCACTCCGTCACGCCGGATACAAGCTCCCGACTCCCGTCCACCTGAAGGTCAGCGAACTCAAGGTCAGCGGCAGGATCATCGCAGCCCCCAAACTTGTGGGTGAGAAGGTTGTTGCAGCACCGGTAGTTACCGATGAGGCAGCCGCAGCAGCAGCAGCTGAGCCGGCCAAGGGCGGCAAGGATGCAGGCAAGGGAGCAGCACCGGCCAAGGGCGGCAAGGATGCGGCACCGGCCAAGGGTGGCAAGGCCGATGATAAGAAAGGCGCAGCCCCTGCAAAGGGCGGCAAGAAGTAACATTTTTTCTTTCATTTTTCACATTTTTTCAGGTTACCTGTTCCCGGTTACGGGAAGTTTTCCCTATCCATAATTTGCCACTCCTGATATTGCGTCCCGGTCCCGCGGCCGGCCCACAGTGCCGGGTAATGGCGGGGAACAATAATATTTATTATATCCGGAAGCATGATGCAATCGTATGTCTCGTTCGACCGGCTTTCCTGTGATAGTTCTCATCATCGTTCTGGTGATCGTTGTTTTTTCTTCGGGCTGTATCAATTCCCTTGACAATACCTGCGGGACCAAGCTGGAGGTTACAAAAGAGTATACCCTGACAAAGGACCAATACCGTGTCCAGCTGGATACTCCCGATGCATCAAAAGACTGTCATGCGGTGATGTATCTCCAGTATGAATACCAGAACCAGGATCTGAAGCAAACGAAGGAAAAGCCTCCGATCGAGTACGAATTCGGTACTACTACCGGGTGGTTCCCGAACCCTGTCTCGAAGATGGAGAGCAGAACCGATCCGGGTAACAAGGTGGTTAATTACTGGTATGCTACAACCAGCCAGGGGGCTAAAAACGCAATGGGTGACTCGACCCGTTACCATATTCTTGCCGGACTGCCTGCGGAAGTAAGAGATACTCCCGCTGCTTCGAGCGGAATCCTGGTCAAGATGCAGATAGAGTATACTCCGGTTAAAACTGAATGAGCCGGTTGATCGGGGTAACCCAATTCTTTTTTCCCATCAACGGAGATCCTGCAGTGTCATAGGGAACATTGCAGTCTGGACCCTTCCCCAATACCGCGGACCTTCAACCCTGTCAGGGTCCTCATTGTTCCGTCAGGGCACAGTGCCAGCATCAAAGCGATAAAAAAAGCGATGGGGTTCCCGCATCACTGGTCGGCAGGATCATGGGATTGCAATGGGGAAGGCGGGATCGAACGTATCGAGCATTCCGGTAAATTTGCTGAACACTGCAGGATCTCCGTACGTCACGACCACTCCAGATGGGGTGACAGAGGGGTTGAGAGCCAGTGTTTCGAGTGTTTTACGGGGCATTTCAACGGAAACGTTGGCTGCTGTGGATGATTCGTTCACCCAATATACGATCACGCTGTTCTTCACCTGGACAAGCGTCTTATCCCCGGTATCGGTAATCCTGAGATTGATGCGGTAATTTTCGCCGTCTGCTTTCGTTGCATTGACCCTCACGGACAGGTAGTCGAGGAGCTGGCCGGTCGTCATCGCAGACATGATATCGCCGGATATCGTGTTCCGGCCCTTGGCCGGCAGGGTATTCCGGAGTTCCGAAGCCGCGGTCAGGTACGCGTTCCTCGCAGGTCCTGATTCTTCCTGGTACCCGAGCTGCTCAAGGGCATCGGCTTCGATCTTCCTTGCTTCCATGTCCGCGGGATCGGCAAACACAAGGTAATTCGCGATCGAGGCCACGAGTTCGTAGTTTCCGGCAGCATAATCCGTTCTGAGGCGTTGCATGACGGCATCTTTTCCGCCCATGTATTCGGTCATACTCTTTGCGTATTCCACGGGAGTAAGCCTTTTGAGGTTGACCGGATTCCCGTCGTAAAAACCAAGATACCGCTGGTACGTTGCCTTCACGCCCATGGAGACCTGGCCGTAGAAGCCATGGGTGTACCAGTGCTGCTCCAGTGATGGGGGGAGTTCGATCATGTCCGCGATCTCGTCCATGGTGTAGCCCTTGTTGGCAAGGTTCAGCGTCTGGTCGTTGATGTACTTGTACATGTCCCGCTCGTTCTCAAGAATCTCAATAACATTGTCATTCCCGTAGCGGGGCCAGTTGTGGGCTGATAGCATGATCTCTGCCCTGTCCCCGTACAGCTGGCGGGTCTCGTCCAGGCTTGCCGACCACGCGAGCGGGTCCCGTACCTGTGCCCCTCTCGGTGTCAGGATGTTGTGGAGTGATCCGGCGCAGTTCTCTGCGACAAACAGGGCGTTGTGCTCCGGGAACCAGATATTCAGCTCAACCGGGGCTTCGGTCTCCTTTGCCATCTGGAACTCCATGCGGACGCCGTCAATGGTGACTTCCTGCCCGGTACGGGTAATCTCCATGGTGGGTGGGATCAGGGAGGCAGTCCCGGTCGAGATGGTCTTGCCGATCCCGATATCGACCAGTCCCTTCTCGTCCCGCGGGAGGAGGAGGCCGAACTGGTACACGGCCCGCCGCTGCATGACGTTCCCCGCATACACGTTCTCGCTGATAGCATACTCCATGAAGTGCTCGGGAGCGATGATCGCTACCCTGTCGGCGTTGACCGCCTCACTCGTGGTGACTCCCTTGACACCCTGGTAATGATCGGCATGGGGGTGGGAGTAAATGACGGCTTTTACCGGATAGGAGCCGAGGCTTTTGTTGACCAGTGCCATTGCTGCCCGGGCCGTCTCGACCGATGAGAGGGGGTCGATGACGATCCAGCCGGTGTCACCTTTGACCAGCGTCATTGACGAGGCGTCGAAGCCCCGGACCTGGTAGATCCCGGGCTTCACCATAAAGAGACCGTGGATATTGTTCAGCTGCGCCTGCCTGTACAGGAGCGGGTTGATGGTATCTGAACGCGACCCGTTCTCGAAACGCCGGAACGCCTCCGCGTTCCATGCGGTGATATTCTGGATGTCGGCGGGGATGATCAGGGGGGCGTAGGTCGCGATGAGTCCCCGGCTCGCAAAATCGAAGTCCTCGTTGTTGTTCCACGCGGGAGTATTGTTCGCGTTCAGGTTGGCGGCAACCGTGAAGTCTGTGGCATTGTTCCGCAGGTCCTGAGCGGCAGATGCACCGGCAATGGTGCAAAGGCAGCAAGTTACAACCAGCAGGAGAGTGAAAACCGGGGATCTCATGGGTACTAGGTTGTCAACCTGTCCTTTGGTATAACGATATCGAAATGATACAGGCGGGGCGGGTCTGTTTTTGGGGTCATGATCTAGAAAGATATCCAGACCTGCCTTAGGGATCTCCCGCATGCTTTGCCGGTTGCGGAGGTTGGGGCAGGGTCGTCCTCTTTCCTGATTGACGGACCCGGGACCGGGTTGGGTGGAGCCGTCGTCAATTGCCGGGGAGCTGAAGGCACTGAGTATATCGAGGAAATTTACCCCTTAGAAAAAATCGTATCGGATGAGTTGCACACCATGAGTTTTTCCCCACAAAAACCGCCATTCCATGAACCGTGGTCTCTTGCTCCAAAGGGTAACCTATTATATTTCCCGGGCACTACCGGAAACACACACACTTCCCATGTACCGCATCCTTTACGTAGACGATGAGCCCGTCCTGCTCGAAGTGGGAAAACTCTTCCTTGAACGAAGCGGCGAGTTCTCCGTAGATACTGCTCCCTCCGGGCCGGCCGGCCTTGCCCTGCTGGACTCGGGGAAGTTTGATGCCATCATCTCGGATTACCAGATGCCCGGCATGGACGGCATCGAATTCTTAAAAAAGGTCAGGGCCTCCAGCAGTACAATCCCGTTTATCATCTTCACGGGTCGCGGCCGCGAGGAGATCGTCATCCAGGCGCTGAACGAGGGTGCGGACTTCTATCTTCAGAAGGGGGGCGAACCGGTACCGCAGTTTACCGAGCTTGCCCATAAGATCCGGCAGGCTGTCCAGCAGAGACGGGCAGAAGCGAGCATAAGGGACCATGAGAGGCGCGAAGCCGACATCATCAATTTCCTGCCCGATGCCACGTTCGCCATCGACCGGTCCGGCCAGATCATCGCGTGGAACCGTGCCATCGAGGAGATGACGGGCATCCCGGCAGAAGAGATGCTCGGGAAGGGGGACCATGAGTACGCGATCCCGTTTTACGGAAAGCGCCAGCCGATCCTGATTGACCTGATCTATGAATCCGATGAAGTCATTACCCGGAACTATGCCCATATCGTTCGCGAGAAGGATATCCTGATCGCTGATACATCCCTTCCCCGCCCGAAAGGAAACCCCGTCACGCTCATGGGAAAAGCAAGCCCGCTCTACAACCGGCAGGGCGAGATCGTCGGTGCGATCGAATCGATCCGTGACATTACGGAGATGAAAAAATCCGAGGAGAGACTTTCCGAGAGCGAAGGAAGGTTTGCGGCATTCATGGACCACCTCCCTGTCACGGCCTTTATCAAGGATGAGCAGTCAACCAATATTTTTGTCAACCGGCGCATGGTGGAGATTTTCGGTGAGCACGAATGGATCGGGAAGTCGGTATACGAACAGTTCCCCCGGGCTGCCGCAGAAAAGATGGTCGAAGAAGACCGGCAGACGATCCGTGACGGATACCGGAAAGTCATCGAATATCTTATCGATAAAAACGGCAATAAAAAAATTTTCGAGACGCACAAATTCCGGATTGACCGGGAAAACAACCCCCCGCTCATCGGTGGATTTGCCGTAGATATCACCGAGCAGAAAGAAGCCGGAGATGCCCTCACGAGGAGCCAGGCACGGTTCCGTGAGCTGACGGACCTGCTGCCCCAGATCGTCTACGAAGCAGATACCGGTGGAAACCTGACGTACGCAAACCGCATCGCGTTCGAACGGTTCGGGTATACTGAGGACGAATTACAGCAGGGACTCAACATCATCCAGATGGTTGCCCCCGGGGATCGAGAGCGGGAAACGACAGCGTTCCGTGAGATGGTCGCGGGGAAGAGAAGCACGGGACCCGTTGACGAATTCCTGGCCCTGCGGAAAGACGGGAGTACCTTTCCTGTCTCCATCTCCTCGTCACCGGTGCTGCTGGAGGGCAGGATTGCCGGGCTCCGGGGGATCCTCGTCGATATCTCAGAACAGAAGCGGGCTGAGGACAGTACCCGCGAGGACGAGGAGAAATACCGGGCGATCCTCGACGCTCTTCCGGATGCTGTCAGCGTCGTCGACAGGGAACTGAAGGTTACCCTGGCCAATATCAGCCTCCGATCCTGGCTGCGAACGCTCGGATTCAGCAACGATATCATCGGACGGCCTCTCATGGATATCTTCCCCTTCCTTTCGCCCGGAGTTCTTGATGAATACCGCGATGTTTTTTTGAACGGAATGCCTGTTGTCACCGAAGAGTCCTCGAACATTGGTAACCGGAAGATTATCACTGAGACCCGGAAGATCCCTCTCCGGGAGCACGGCGATATCGTTGCGGTCGTGGCGATCATCCGGGATGTAACGGACCTGAGGGGAGTAGAAGACGATCTGCCGGAGAGCGGGAAACGGTAATCGCATATAAATTACCGGCGGGATCTATGGCAGACGGACAAGATTATTTTATCATCCTGCTCATCCTGTCGGTACTGCTGAATTTCATATTCCCTGTTACGGTGTTTCTTTCCCCTCCCTTCACGTATTCCGGGTTTCTCTTCATCGGTTTTGGTCTTGTTCTGGCCTTCCGGAGCCGTTCATTATTCCTGAAAAATGCAACAACCCTGCAGCCATCTGAAGAACCTACGTTGCTCGTGACATCGGGCCCGTTTCTCCTGAGCCGTAACCCGATATACCTGGGAATGGCATCCATCCTCCTGGGTGTCGCAGTAGTGCTGGGAACACTGATCTCCCTTGTATTTCCCGTCATTTTCATTATGTTGATCGAATTTTTCATTATTCCGGGCGAGGAGCGGAAGCTGGAAAAAATATTCGGGGAACCGTACCGGGAGTATAAAAAAAGCGTGCGAAGGTGGATATAACTCCTGATGCTTTTCTGGTACGGCTTAAGTCACGGTGTGCGGTAGCCGGCCTCTCTTTTATTGACGTATCCGGGACCGGATCCCGTACCGGACCCGTCGCCTCATATCAGGTACTGAGGGCACTGAGGAGCGCCGGTACCGGACTATCTCCGCATAACCTTGATGTGGTTCTTGAACAATATACCAAAGAGAAGACAGAAAAAATCCTACGCGAGACACAGGAGATTCTTACATGGTTGACGCACACGTTTTCGAAGCGGTAAATTTTTTCAGCGCTATCGTGAGGGAAAATGGCGTTCATATTAATGACCTTATCCTGTTCGGGTCTTTTAGTACGGGAACGGCAACA
>JANXYM010000012.1 GCA_025350045.1 Methanomicrobiales archaeon
CGAAATGGGTGTATGCCTTTAATGAAGGCGAGGGGAAGAACAAAAAACTGCTGGGAGACAAGGGGGCGCTGCCCTTGGACAGCCTCCCCATCTGGGGGAGTGTGTGGGTCACATTCTTACTCTCCGGAAAGCATGAACATAATCTATGATTAAAATAGGATTTCAACCGTGTAAAAGCAAACATATCTCATTTCCACTCAGTGACAAAAATCTATCCTATTTATCTCCTTTCCTTTAGGAACCCCATCGACAATACAGAACCTTTTTTTTGTCCCGGTGCCAATTTTTCATTGGATTAAAAAAAAGTGCTGGAAACCTTCCACGTTCACCGGATCTTTAACAATGATGCGCCAACCATGTTCACGAGCAGAAGAGATCAACGACAATGTTTTTGCTTTTTTCTCGTAACCTTGCATTTACGGAAGCTAAAATTCGGATAACTCCGACAAGCGATCCAAAAAATCCGGCGGCCCAGTGCAGATTTTATTTAAGGAGGAGTTCATGAACAGGAAATGGGTATATACCTTCACTGAAGGCGACGGCAAGAACAAAAAACTGCTGGGCGGCAAGGGAGCAAACCTCTGCGAGATGACACAGATAGGGCTTAAGGTTCCCCCGGGTTTTGTCATCACAACCGAAGCCTGTCTTGCCTGTCTGGCAGATCCGAAACGAGAACTCCCCGCGGGTATGATGGACCAGGTGCACACCCAGCTTGCCGAAGTGGAACGTAAAAGTAAGCACGTTTTTGGCGGGCGGAATAATCCTCTCCTGATCTCCGTCCGTTCGGGTTCCGCCATGTCCATGCCGGGCATGATGGACACCATCCTCAACCTCGGACTCAATGCAGAAACGCTCCAGGGCCTGATCGCCCAGACCGGTAACGAACGGTTCTGTTATGATGCCTACCGGCGCTTCATCCAGCTCTTCGGTAAAGTTGCGCTGGGAGTTCCGGAAGCAGAGTTCGATAATGAGTTCGAGGCCATCAAGCAGAAAGCTGGCGCAAAGCATGATGTGGATCTCTCCTCCCATGACCTGGCCGAGATCTCGGAGCGGTTCTTGAAAGTGGTCCACCGCAACACCGGTAAGCCCTTTCCGGTAGACCCCTATGAGCAATTGGATATTGCCATCAGGGCCGTATTCAACTCCTGGTGCGGTAAACGTGCGGTAGACTACCGCAGGGAATTCAAGATCACTCCCGAAATGGCCGACGGTACTGCAGTGAACGTGATGCAGATGGTCTTTGGTAACATGGGCAATGACTCTGCAACCGGGGTTGGTTTCACCCGGGATCCCGGCACTGGTGAAAATATCATGTTCGGGGAGTACCTGGTCAATGCGCAGGGAGAGGATGTGGTAGCTGGTATCCGCACGCCCAAATCGCTGGCTGCTATGGCCGATGAGATGCCGGGTCTTTTCCGTGAACTTCAGGTGCTTCACAAAATATTAGAAGCTCACTACAAGGAAGTCCAGGATTTCGAATTCACGATAGAAAAAGGGATACTTTACCTCCTCCAGACGAGAAACGGCAAGATGAATGCATCAGCGCTGGTGCGTACATCCGTTGAGATGGTCAAAGAAGGGCTCATCGATAAACGCCAGGCGCTTCTTCGCATCCAGCCCGAGATGCTGGACCAGATGCTCTTCCCCCGTCTTGACCCGCGGGTCACGGAAAAGCCTATAGCAAAAGGTCTGCCTGCATCCCCGGGAGTAGCAGTGGGTATTGCCGTTTTCGATGCAGACCGGGCCGAGCAGCTGGGACGGACTGGCGAGCGCGTGATTCTCGTGCGGGAAGAGACCAAGCCTGAAGACATCCACGGTTTCTTTGCCTCGCAGGGAATTCTTACGAGCCGTGGCGGCAAGACCTCTCATGCCGCAGTTGTTGCCCGGGGCATGGGTAAACCGTGCGTTTCCGGTGCCGAGGGTATCCACGTAGACGTCCGTCTGCGCCAGGCAAGAGCGGGTGACCAGGAATTTGGTGAGGGCGCACTGATCACCATTGATGGCACGACCGGTGCTGTCTATCTCGGTGAGGTTGCCATGATCGAGGCGGAGTTCTCACCCGAACTCAACATTCTTCTCTCTTGGGCAGATGAACTGGCCCGGCTCGGTGTCATGGCCAATGCAGACACGCCGGATGATGCGGCGAGGGCAGTGAAATTCGGTGCTGTAGGCATCGGGCTGTGCCGCACCGAGCGCATGTTCAATGGTACCGAGCGACTCCCGATCATGGTGGAGATGATAGTTGCCGAGACAAAAGCCGATCGCCAGGCAGCTCTCGACAAGCTGCTGCCGATACAGCGCGAGGACTTCAATGGCATCTTCAAGGTCATGACACCCCGGCCGGTCACCATCCGATTGTTAGATCCGCCCATCCACGAGTTCCTGCCAACGGAAAACCTTCTCGTAGATGATATCGGCCATCTCCGCAACCTGCGCGAGATCCTCCGGGGCATGCAGGTGCTCTCTGAAGCAGTTACGTTCATGAACCATACCCGGGAGACAAAACCCCAGGTGCAGAAGTTTACCGACCCGGTACTGGTGGACGAGGCGATTGTAAAAAAGGAGGCGATCTTACGAAAAGTCCGTGCCCTGCACGAGGTTAACCCGATGCTAGGCCACCGGGGTGTCCGGCTCGGCCTTACCTTCCCGGAGATCTACACCATGCAGATCCGGGCCATTCTGGAAGCTGCGGCCGAGTGCCAGAAAGCAGGTATCGAGGTACATCCTGAGATCATGGTGCCTCAGGTCTGCACAGCCCAGGAATTAAAACGGGTAAAAGTGTGGGTGGATGAGATCCGCAAGGATGTGGAAGCAGCCTACAAGGTAAAACTCGATTTCAAGTTCGGTTCCATGTTGGAAGTTGTCCGGGCCTGCATGCGTGCAGACAATCTCGCTGAAGAGGCGGAGTTCTTCTCGTTTGGTACCAACGATCTGACGCAGGCTACATTTTCCTTCTCGCGCGAAGATGCCGAGAATAAGTTTCTGCCCATGTACAACCAGAGCGGCATCCTGCAGGATAACCCGTTTGAAGTACTGGATGTCAAGGGTGTCGGGCGGCTCATGGAACAGGCAGTGAAGTGGGGCCGCCACACCCGTCCGGGCATGAAGATGGGCATCTGCGGTGAGCATGGCGGTCACCCGGCTTCCATTATGTTCTGTCACAGGATTGGCCTGACCTACGTATCCTGCTCCGGTCCAAGGATCCCTATCGCCCGACTGGCGGCAGCACAGGCCGCGATCCTTGATACGGAAAAGATATCTGACAAAGCAGCCTGAATATGCAACCTTTTTTTAATGAAAATTGTTCTGTCATTTTCACATGCATCAGAGTTTATGGATTCCTGAACCTGACGTTTTTATTGATTACTCAATGACCTCCCACGATATTCGTGAACAGCCTGTACGTCGTTCACCAGTTTAACCCCCCCATGTCCCCTCGCGATACGTCAATGGGGCGATCTTTTCATCCCAGATGTGTTCCCGTGTCTCATCTTTGGTAATGAGCTGATTGCGCCCCATGATCCTGCCGCACTCGGGTCCGTTTCGGTCAAAGATAATAATACGGTATCTCCGGAATTCTTTGTACACCCGGGGTCGCGTAGCATAGACTGCACAGGGTAATCCCTCCCAGGACCGTTTTTTAGTATGAATGGGCAGCCGCTTGCAGTTTTTCCCTCTTTTGGCTCAGATGAATAACTGCCTATATAGTCCCCCCAACGTGGGCGAGAAACATCTCATTTTTATCCAGTAACAGGCAGTAATTACCATGGTTGGTGAGCTGCCGTTCTGTTTGATAAAATCCCCATCACATGCACAACATTTCTCACACCGGGTACATGCGAATGCCACAATACCAATCATCGAGGTATTGATGGCAAGGATATTAGATAAGCGGTGTATCTGGTATCATCTGCAGGATCACCTTTTTGCAGGAATCCGTTTTTGCAATGTTACCGGCAAAAAAGGATAAAAATCTTGTTTTTATGCATATCTCTGCCATTCTCTGGATCCGCACATGGTTAAAAATTGCTCATAGGTTATAAGGTGGATATGCTGATGCCGGTACTTTGCGAAAATAAAAAAGATGATCCTGTAGGAAAAGATGGAAGCATCTTCTCATAATTGCGGTCAAATCTCCTCACGTTTGTATTTAGCTGCTATTGTAAGTGCCGGGTCATACCCCTTCCTGACATACTCTTTGAGCATCCTTTTTGCGGAGAAATGAGGGGCTGTGCTGCGGATCGTCTCCTTCATCTTTTTCACCCATATATGGGGGATCCCGTCATCGGAAAGGGTGTAATACATCGGAACTACCTCGCGTTCAAGCAGATCGTAGAGCTGTTCGGCATCCCGGTGATCCTGGTTCTGACCGGGAGGACTATCGCCAAAAGCCCACCCGTTCTTTCCGTTGTACGCTTCAATCCACCAGCCATCGAGAACGCTCATATGGAGAACTCCGTTTAATGAGGCTTTTATCCCACTGGTCCCGCAGGCTTCCATGGGAGGAACCGGGTTATTGAGCCAGACGTCAACCCCATGAACTAGGTATTGTGCCATCTGTTCACCGTAATCCTCGACAAAGGCAATCCTTCCCCCGAAATCCTGCTGGTGGGCATACCGGTATATCTTCTGGATGATCCGTTTTCCGTCATCATCGGCGGGATGAGCTTTGCCGGCAAAGACGATTTGTACCGGCATCCACCGGTTATTGACGATTCTCTTAAGTCGTTCGATATCCTGGAAGATGAGATCGGCACGCTTGTAGGTGGAAAACCTGCGGGCAAATCCAATCGTAAGGGCATAAGGATCGAGAAGAGCTCCACCGGTAATTACATTGACAGGATCCGTTCCCTCCCCACCCCATTTACGGCGTTTAGACTCTCGTATCCTGTTGACCAGTTTTCGTTTGAGTGTGGTATGAACCGCCCACAATTCTTCATCCGGAATCTCGTTGATCATCTCCCATACGAGTGGATTGTCATGGTTTGTTATCCAGTTCGGGCAGGAGGGTGAGAAATATTTGTTTATCAGAAGTGACATTTTTGGATCGAGCCATGTGGGCACATGCACGCCGTTTGTTATGTGGTGAATGGGAATATTTTCTTTGCGGAGCTCCGGCCAGAGTGGTTGCCACATCTCACGGGCAACCTCACCATGCTTTTTGCTTACGCCATTTTTGAACGCACACATTTTCAAGGCAAATGCGGTCATATTGAACAATTCCCCGTGATCCTTGGAAGAATGCCCTAATTCGAGGAAGGTTTGCCGGTCTATGCCAAGAAGGGGGAAATAGTGGGAAAAATATTTGTCCATAAGTGAGTAGGGAAAAGCATCATGCCCTGCCGGTACCGGTGTATGGGTAGTAAAGATGCTGGTCTCGCGCACCTTTTTTGATGCTTCTGTAAAACTCAGCTTGTCGGCAACCTGTTCACGGATCCGTTCAAGAAGGGCAAAGGCCGGGTGCCCTTCATTCAGGTGGATGATGGAAGGGCGTATCCCGAGGATGTCCAGTACATAACTTCCGCCAACCCCCAGCACGATCTCCTGCTTGAGCCGGAGTTCGTTGTTACCGGTATAGAGCCGGTACGTGATCATCCGGTTGATCGGATCATTCTCTTTGATATCGGTGTCCAGCAGATAGAGTGGGATATTTCCCACATCCACTCTCCAGACTGCTACGTAGATTGGCGGATCGATAAATGGTACCCGTGCCACCAGCTGGGTATCGTGGTTATACATGACCCTTTTGATGGGTGCAGCATCCCGGTTCAGGAGCTCATTGATATCCGCCTGCCAGCCATCCGCTCCGATATGCTGGTGAAGATACCCCTCCGAGTACATGAAACCGACAGCTACCAGTGGCAGGCCGAGATCACTGGACTCTTTTAAGTGATCTCCGGCAAGAAAACCTAATCCTCCTGCATAAAACGGGAGGGAATGCTGAAGGCCGTATTCAGCAGAAAAATAAGCTATGGAAGATTCATGATTTTCCGGAAAATGCTCAGTGAACCAGCTGTTTTTCTGTTTCAGTTCCTGGAACCGGGCCATAACAAGATCGTAATGACGGAGATAAAGGGGATTTTTTGAAGCCGCATCCAGGGTCTCTACCGGAAGTTCCCGAAGCATTTTTACCGGGTTATGAATACTTTCAATCCATGCCTGAGGATTTAGGTTTTTAAAAACCATCTTTACTGCCGGGTTCCAGCTCCACCAGAGATTATAAGCAAGATCGATGAGTCCAGAAATTCGATCAGGCACCTGTGGGAAATCCTTATTGGTGATATCAGCCACGCTTCGCCTCAGTGAATGAGTAGTGGTTGCATCTCATTTAAAAACTATTGTGCTGCATTTTTCCGATCTCGAATTACGGGTAGTCCTGCTCGATTAAGAACTGCAAAATCCCTTACCCATAGTGCGGCCAAAATCTCCGGTGAGATTTTATCCTGTGATCTGCAAGCGTTTTTTGGCTCTGCTCCGGATCGCTGGCAGACAATAAAAAACCCTTTGCTAAGATACAATTGAAATTGCAGCACATCAAAAGAGAATTTAGGGAAACAATCTAATGGCAGACAAGACCTGGCAAGAACTCTACAATGATGTCAGTTCCTTTCCGATAAATTCCTCTATAGTGGGATTCAATGTGAACCTTGACCGCATCATCCCGGTCACCCCGGCATTCCTCAAATCAGCACTCTTCAATCAGCCGGTTATGACTGAACTCCGATCCCGGCTCCTTCATTCCATGCATACCTGCACCGCTGAAGAATGGTTTGTGACCGATCATCATCTGTACCAGCAGTTTACCCGGATATTTGCAAATACCGGCCACCTCTCTATCGGGGGACAGGCTGGTATTGCAGCAGTTCATTTGGCATCGATAGGTTGTCCAGAAGTGCTCTGTATCGCGCATGTTCCCGGACCTTATTCCCGAAAAATCCTTGATGATGCCGGAGTTAATCTGCTGAATCTCAATGGATGTAAAAGCCCCTCTACAGATACCATCCATCTTATATTCGAATACCCTTCGGGTATTACGCCGGTGGCTGATGGTGTAATCCAAAGAAATAACCGTTTTATTGTGTCCCCGCTTCATCCTCCAGAGTCTGTTCTTATCCCTGTAGATAAAGAGATCGAGTTCAGTGCTGGAATCGCCCGTTACGACCGGGCGTTTCTCTCCGGGTACCAGTACCTCCGGACCGATGAAGAGTTCCGGCGGGCAGCCTCACAGTGCCTGCTCATGAAAAACAACAATCATTATATGCGGATTCATGTGGAATGCGTATCTGTCACCGATACGATGGTAATAAGCGGTTTTATCCATCATATCCTGCCCGTGGCAGACAGTATAGGACTCAATGAACATGAGCTAGTGTTACTCCTTCATTGTCTGTATCAACAGAATCCGGAAAATGGGGGATTTGAGGTCCTGTCTCCAGTTCAACTGGTAAAAGGTGCACTCGAAATCTGTAAAAAAAGTGGAATCAAACGTCTTCATCTTCATACGTTTGGTTATTATATTCTGATTATCAGAAATGATTGTGCACATCCGGGCGCATCGCTCAATGCCCTGCTCTTTGCTTCTCGTGCAGTTGTCAAAGCTGCCCAAGGAATACACGAGGAAATTTCCCTTGCAGGTATCTCTGCATATATGGAGATTAACAAGATATTCGGGCCCCCACTATCTCCGGGAATTTTTTGTAATACCACTCACACAATCGTTATGATTCCGACAATAATTGTTAAAGATATTACAAAATCCTCAGGCCTTGGAGATATCCTTTCATCAAGCGCATTTGTTGCAGATGCGTTCTGAATCCGAAATCCTGTCATAGCACCGGGTTACACTATTTATACCGATAAAAACAGAGCGAAATGTCATTTTCTTGTTTTGTATTTTCATTCATCACTAAATATGTTCTCTGGCTATAATCGTAGAAACATATATATCCCACATGCTGGTTATGTAATATTACTGGGGAAAGGAACGATCAGTACCTTATGCCGAGGAAGGTTTTTTTAAAATCCAGCCTTCTCGTGGTTATCCTGCAAACCCTGTGATGACAGATTCGCGTAGGTGAACCAGTGGGTATGGTACCCGGGGTTTTGTCCCTTTTCTCAAAAGAGGGATCTGTCTATCATGCCACCCATATGCATCGGGTTCGAAGTTCATCAGCCATACCGGTTGAACCGGCAGTTTGAACCCGTACCAAAGATGAAGAAGAAAGATCTTTTTGATAATTATTTTGACGGTTTGAATAAGGAAATACTCGTGCGTGTAGCAGAAAAGTGTTACAATCCTGCCACAAAGATCATTTTGGAAAAGCTCGATGATGGATTTTCCTGCTCTTTTTCCTTGTCGGGCATTCTTATTGAGCAGCTGGAAAAGTGGAGCAAGGACACCCTCTTACTCTTTGAACAGGTGGCACGGCATAAAAATAGTGAGATGATTGGGCAGACCTACTACCATAGTATCGCCAGTTGTTTTCATGATAAAACTGAATTCAGAGAACAGGTCAGGCTTCACTCGGATCTGATGTATGATCAGTTTAAAGTAAGGCCTGTCATTTTTGAAAATACAGAATTCACCTTCAATAATGATGTAGCCGCTACCGCAAAAGATATGGATTTCTCAGGAATTTTTACCGAGGGTGTAGATCGTGTTCTCGGGTGGCGCAGCCCGAATCATCTTTACACCTGTAAGGGAATTCCGGTTCTTCTTCGCAACACCCGGTTTTCGGATGACATTGCATTCCGTTTTTCCAATCGTAGCTGGGACATGTATCCTCTTACGGCCGATATTTATGCCCAGTGGATAGCTGCATCTGAGGGAGATGTTGTCAATGTGTTCCTGGATTACGAAACCTTTGGTGAACACTTCTGGCAGGAAACAGGGATATTTGACTTCATTAGTTCCCTGCCCCATGAACTTGCTGAACGTGGTGTGGAATCTATCTTGCCCTCAGATAGTATATCCCGTTTTTCCCCCGTTGGAGAAATTGATGTCAGGGAGACTATTTCCTGGGCAGACCTTGAGAAAGATACATCTGCATGGATGGGAAATGATCGACAGAGGGCAGCGTTTCATGCAGTGCAGCTTGCACGACCCTTTGCCATTGACAAACCGATCTGGCGATATCTCCAGACAAGTGATCATTTCTACTACATGGCCTCCAAATACGGTACGTGTGGCGAAGTCCACACCTATTTCAGCCACCATGAGGCCGAGGATGCATTCAAAACATACATGAGGGTGCTGGCAGACTACGAATTGCGAAATATCCGCGTCATGAAAAACCGGAAATCGGCCAAAACACTGCGAACACTTACTCCTGAGCAGGCATTTCATTTCGCAGGACCCTCAGGGTTTATCGGACATTCGGCCTATAACCTCAACCAGTTTGAAGAATTGTTATACATAGTGCCTAAGGATTCAATCCAGTTCCACCAGGAACGAGGCGACTTCTCACGCTGGATCACAGATATCCTCGAGGATCCACGTCTGGCAGAGAGTATTGCCGGGCTTACAGAACGTCATGACCTGGCCAGAATCATAAAAGAACGGAAGGACCTGCTGTGGAGTCACTTAAGATAGCCTTTTTCTGCTGGGAATCAATGTACGCGGAACGGGTTGGCGGACTTGCCGCTGCTGCCACAAATCTTGCAGAAACATTAGTAAAACAGCAGCATGAGGTGCATTTTTTTACCCGGGGAACAATGCCGGATCAAGCTATCAATGGTGTATACTACCACTATTGCCAGCCAGCAGGAAAAAATATTGTAGAATATTGCGATGCCATGAGCAGAGCGATGGTGGAGCAGTTCGGGAAACATGATGCACCCGACCGGTTTGATATTCTTCATTTTCATGACTGGCACGTAGTTCAGGCACTCCATTACCAGCAGGACAGGAATACCATTTTCACCTACCACTCAACGGAATATGGCAGGAATGGCAACCAGTTTGGAGAGTGGTGGGAGTTCAAGGAGATCTCCGGAAAGGAGTGGTACGGCGGGCTTATTGCAAAACGTGTGACTGCTGTATCAGCAACCTTGAAAAATGAAGTGATGCAGTTATACAATATTCCTGATGGTAAATGCGATGTCATTCCAAACGGAGTTGTCCCCCGCGAATACCACACAAATATCGACCCGGGTGAAGTGAAACAGGCATATGGGATTCATCCGTTTGCCCCTCTTGTCCTGTTTGTCGGCAGGCTTGTCTACCAGAAAGGACCGGATTTGTTCATAGAGGCGATACGCAAAGTCTGCCAGAACCACTGGGATGCAAAAGTGATCATTGCCGGAGAAGGAGGTATGCGGAAGTTCCTGCAGGAACACGCAAAAGATCTTCCGATAAACTTTGTTGGGTATATCCCCGACTCAGAGTATATCCGAATTTTGAATGCTGCAGATATTGTAGTAATCCCCAGTCGCAATGAACCGTTTGGTCTTGTGCTGCTCGAGGCATGGAGTGCTGAAAAATGTGTTGTTGCCTGTAATGTCGGTGGTCTCTCTGAGAACATCGAAGCTTTTGTAAACGGGGTAAAAGTAGAGGTGAACCCGGATTCCATTGCCTGGGGTATTGCTACCATGATTGACGAACCCTGGAATGCTGAAGCCCTGGGAAAACGGGGGAGAAAAAAAGTGGATCGGCTTTTTCTCTGGGGTCCGATAGTAAAAGGGCTGACCAACACGTATGCCCGTACTGTTTCTTAGACAATGGTCTCCTTACTGTTTTGGAGGAGGAGTGCAGGTATTGGGTGGGTTAACCCCAAAAATGAGAATTGGTGCCCGATTCCCCCAAATATAATAAACCCCGCCGTACCAAAACCACAATCCTGCAGGGGTAATAAAAAATTCCTTCCGGCAGTACCTCAGAGAGACTCTGATGCGGAAAACCCCTTTTTTATAACCTTCTTACTCTTGTTTTACAGAGAATAACTTTGAACGGGGTATCGTATTGACCCGTGCCCCCTTTTTCTAATCTTGAACCTGAGTTGTCTCACTATCTTGGTGAGGGACATTATGTTTTCATGCATTACTTCGGCTTTCCAAGGGAGAACTTGTTGTGTTGGTATTGCAAACCGATTAAATGGATCGGCACTATTACTGAACTAAGTGGGAAATGCAGTATGGTTTTTACCAGATGCAATCACCATACAGGAAATACGGATGGATCATAAGAATTTTAAAGATACGATTGCCGCATCCCCGTATATTTTTACCTTGGGTGTTGCCGGAGACAGCGGTTCTGGAAAGACTACGTTTACACAGGGTGTGCGGAGCATATTTGGCACTGATCTTGTCTCTACCATCACGCTTGACGATTATCACAGTCTTGACCGGGATGAACGCAGGGAACAGGGCATTACAGCCTTGAATCCGAAGGCAAACCGTATTGATCAGCTCGAGCTGGATCTCATCACGCTCAAACGAGGGGTTCCGGTAGACAAACCGTCCTACAACCATACCACAGGCACTTTTGACCCTCCCGCTATCTTTCGTCCAAAAAAAATCCTCATACTTGAAGGACTTCACACGTTATTCACTCCCACACTGCGCAAATATCTTGATTTTACTCTATTTGTAGATCCTGCAAAGCAGGTGAAGTATGACTGGAAGATCTTAAGAGATGTAGACCAGCGGGGGTATTCCCGCGATGCAGTCCTCCAGGAAATTGCAGAACGGGAACCGGAATATGAACGTTATATCGCTCCCCAGAAAGAGTACGCCGATGCTGTGATAGGTATCGATTATTCCCGGTACGGAAGGCAGTTCGGCAAAGAACGGAACGTTTACAAGGTCACCCTCTCCCAGAACCGGATGAAGCAGAGTATTGAAAATATCGACCTCTCATTAGACCTGTATTCCATCCTTTCGTTGTCTGAACGAAATTTCTCTTTGGAGTTTGTGACAAGTCTTCATGATGGCCATAAGATGGGGGAGCTTATTATTGATGGGGAACTGAGCGAGCATGTGGTGAAAAAACTCGAGCATAGTATTGAAGAGCAGACCGGGGTTCATCCCATCTCCATTTTCAAAGACAGAAACTACGTTAACGCTGGCGATCTTGTCCAACTTATTCTCTGCTGGCGCATTATCCATCGCCGCATTTTCATGGAAACCTGCAGGTAATGCCACTCATAATGATACTTGCATACAAAAAGACCATAACCTGTGAATGAAAAGGAAAGAGTAGGAGCGATCAATGAAAACAGGGGTTGTTTGGGAATGAAAACCATTGGTGTCCTGACCGGGGGTGGGGACTGCCCCGGGCTTAACGCGGTAATCCGGGCTGTGGAGAGAGCGGGTGTAAAATATGATTTTGCAACCCTTGGAATCCGGAACGGGTGGCAGGGACTCATTGATGGCGATGTCGAACCGCTCACCGATTTCTCGGTATCAGGTATCCTGCCAAAAGGGGGGACGATTCTCGGTACATCCCGCACTAACCCTCTGAAAAATCCTTCGGATTTACAGAAGATCAAGGCCAATATAAAAAAATACGGAATTCATGCTCTCGTAGTCATTGGAGGCGACGGTACCCTTTCTGCTGCCCGCGATGTGGTAAAGCAGGGAGTCTCCATTGTGGGAATACCCAAAACCATAGACAATGACATCTGCGGAACCGATATGACGTTCGGTTTTGATACTGCTGTTTCGACGGTAACCGAAGCGATCGACCGGCTCCATACTACGGCAGAGTCGCACCATCGGATCATCGTTGTTGAGGTAATGGGAAGAAATGTAGGGTGGATTGCGGTCATGGCAGGTATTGCCGGAGGAGCTGACGAGATCCTGATCCCGGAAGTGCATTTTACCCTGGACGCGGTCTGTAAAAAATTAAAGGCCCGGTATGATACAGGGAAAAAATTCTCGATTGTTGTTATCGCGGAAGGAGCTCATGAAAAAGATCTTGGTCTCTCATCAGTTCCCGAAAACGAACGGGATGAATGCGGTCACGAGAAGTTTGTAGGTGTGGGAAATATTTTAGGAAAAGAACTGGAACGCCGCCTCGGTATAGAGACCAGAGTCACCATTCTCGGGCATGTCCAGCGGGGAGGATCGCCAACTGCGTATGACCGTATTCTTGCCACCCGGTTCGGTGTTGCCGCTGTCCAGCTCGTACATGCAGGTGATTTCGGGAAGATGGTTGCCCTGCAGGGAAACCGGATCACCAGCATTTCTCTTGAAACAGCGGTCAACCAGTTAAAAACCGTTGACGCAGACTTCTATGAACTGGCTATGACGGTGATTGGGGGTCGTAAATGAACAGAAATTTCTCCTCTCAATCAAATAGGCCCCCCAAACCGGCATGTACGGTCTGCTGGAGAGGACCGTTGCCTGAACCTGCGGTTAGAACCGCTGAAGATCTCAGGAGTGTTCTGGCAAATCCCGGATGTACCTGCACAGGACCGGTATATTACATGTACCGGGATGTCGCCCGAACACCTGGTGACCGTACCTGGCTGGTGTCACAGAAGTTACGATTTGATATCACGGTAATTCCCCCGCGTGAACTCTGTGGGGAGTACAATAAAACAAAAGGACATTATCACCCTGCTGACCCTTCCGGTACCGGCTACCCGGAGATATACGAAGTCCTTGCCGGAGAGGCACATTACCTGATCCAGAACAAGGATTGTTCCGATATTGTCATGATTGCGGCATGTACCGGGGATGTCGTTGTAGTTCCCCCGGCATATGGGCATGTGACCATCAACCCTTCCCGTTCAGCTGTCCTCCAGATGGCAAACATTGTCTCCTCCCGGTTTTCCAGCAATTATCACGGTTATGAAGCGCAGAATGGGGCTGCATATTTTGAGTGGATACAAGAAGGGTTTGTAAAGAACCCGACCTACCGGAGCCCCGCGCGTCTCCGTCTCGTAAAAGCGCAGCGCCTTGTGGATGTCAGGGATGCTATTCCCGACCCGCTCTATAACCTCATTGAAAACCGGGCCCCGGTCCTTGAGTTTCTGAATCATCCGGAAAAGTTTGAATCGTTATTCCAGGAACTGTATCCGTAAATTTTTTTTAGGTTCTGCCAAAAATCCGTGTCATTTCTGCAAGATTCCTGCTTACGAATGGATCGATCTGGTTTCTTTTCATCTGCCATTGCCAGTTACCCTTGTCAGTTCCCGGAATATTCATACGGGATTTGCCCCCCAGTCCGAGAATATCCTGCATGGGAAGGATTGTTGTATCCGCAACTGACATCATGGCAAGCCGGATAATTTCTGCAGGTAATTTTTCTGCAGTGATTTCCCTCCCCATGTAGGTTACGAGTCTCTTTTTCTCTTCTGGGGAGGCATCCGATTCGAGCCACCCCCGGGTGGTAGCATTGTCATGCGTGCCGGTATACAGCACGCAGTTTCGTTTCATATTATGCGGGGCATGCGGACTTGTTGACGGATCACTTGTGAATGCAAAGAGAATCACGCGCATGCCAGGAAGACCAAACCTGTCAATAAGCTCAGATACATCAGGTGTAATAATGCCAAGATCTTCTGCAATAAGGGGAAGATCTGCAAACCGGTTTTTCATAACGGTTAATAATTTTTGACCAGGTGCCGTGACCCATCTTCCGTTTATTGCATTTCTTTCTCCCGCTGCAACTTCCCAGTACGCGACAAATCCCCGGAAGTGATCGATTCTCGTATAATCAAAAAAAGCCAGATTATGCTCCAAACGTTTAATCCACCAGGAAAATCCCTCTTTCTCATGTTCTTCCCATCTATAGAGCGGGTTTTTCCAGAGCTGCCCGGTTTTGCTGAAATAGTCCGGAGGTACTCCTGCCACAACCATTGGCCGAAGTCTTTCGTCGAGCTGGAACAACGCCGGGTGTGTCCAGACATCAGCACTGTGATAATGAACGTAAATCGGGATATCCCCAATCAGGCTGATACCTTTTTTCCTGGAGTATTCCCGCAGCTCCTGCCACTGTTGGTAGAAAAGATACTGGAGAAATTTTTCCTTATCTATCTTCATTTTTAAAGATTGTCGCATTGCATCCAGTGCAGAGGGCTCGCGATTTTTTATTTCATCCGGCCAGTTGCTCCATAAGCTGCCCTTATACTGCTGATCTAATGATGTAAATAGGGCAAAATCCTCAAGCCACCATGAGTTATTCCTGCAAAAATCGTAAAAATCAGGAAGATCAGTTTTTTCTTGGATGAATCTGTCATAGGCAAGAGAAAAAATTCGTTCCTTGAACCGGGCAACAGCATTAAAATCCACAGTGCCGCAGGGAAAATCCGGTACTGTGTCTATATCGTTTTTTCTCAAAAAACCGCCCTTTACCATACATTCGGGACTTATGAGATGGGTATTGAACGCAAAGGCAGATGTACTATGATAGGGAGAATTATCAGATTCCAGACTGGTGGGATTCAATGGTAGTACCTGCCAGTAACTCTGTTGTGCATCAGAAAGGAAATCCACAAACCGGCAGGCACAGGGTCCGAGATCCCCAATGCCGTATTGGGAAAAAAGAGACGTGATATGTAAAAGGACTCCGCTCCCTCTTCGTTTCACACAAAGTCCCCCGTTTTCATCCCGGACCGGCTAAAAAGTTTGATCTGTTTATCAAAGATTGCTGCCAAAACCCATCTGCTACAGCGCATCATGAGAATTTCACTCCGAGGTATCCACCCAGTTCCTCAAATAATCTGATCCATTGCCGTGCATGGGCATCTCCGGATCCTGAAAGCAGCTGCAAATCCATTGCTTTTTTTCTGCCTATGAAGAAATAGTCATTCTGGGATTCCCAAAGATTATATTTGAGTAAAAGTGGTGACAAAACCCTAAATATTGTAGCAATCTTCTCCATAAGAAGAATATCGTCGGGGTGTTCTAAAAGAAGCTTCATGTGGTTCGTTATTGCAATACTTGCAGTAAAATTCAGTGTTGAAGTATCCGGCTCGAATTTCCCTTTGGTCATTTCATCAACCAGAATTGCAAGTCGTTGTGTATCGAGATTACCATTTGAAAGAATTTTCTTGAGATCAAGATTGATAATATACCAGACCGGATCCTCAAGCACTTTTGGCGGAGGTATCTGCATCTCTTTCATGGCATGGAGAAGCGGAAAAAACTGGTTGTAAATATGCCGGAATGAAGACTCCATCTCTGCAAGTGTGGAGTTCAGAATTGAGTACAGTACTTTTCGCTGTCCATCCCGGAAAAGGTCCCAGAGTGAATAGAAACGATTGCCATAGTGATGCTCAAGGATACGAATCATCCGGGGGATATCGCTGTTTAAAAAAGCATCCTGTAATTCATCCCGCATGGAAAAATATGCCAGATCTCCGGGAAATTCTGTTGCACCACCCATAAAATTCTGATTTCCCAGATGAAGCACGGCAAACATCAGGGTATTTTCTTCCCAGGTGATATCGGAATACAAAAAGACCTTCCCAATGGCGATTTTGAGTTCGCCTGATTCTGACCTATGGTACTCCTCATTTTTCAGGGTATAATTTTTTATCCGGATATTTTCCGGGGAATCAACAATTAACGATGATAATGCATAGTGAAAACCTACCCGGGAGAGATCAACTACAGATGTCTGAACAAAATTCCGGTACACCTGTGCCCCGTCTTTATAATCCGGAACATTACTGGGGGCATTTTTCAGAATGAAAATAAAATCCGGTTCAGGATCAATCCCTGCCACTTCCCGCACAAGCTGCATTGCGCGGCAGGCGTATCGTAGTACCTGGACTGATTCTATGCCGGAAATGTCTTCAAAAAACCATCCGCAGCTGGTATACATGAGCATACCATTCCGCTGGATCTCAAGCAGTTTGAGTACTTCGATTTTCTCGGTGTCCGACAGTGTCCGGGTAGCGTGTTTTGAGAAGAATAATTCGATGTTCTGGACAGACCGGTCCAGGATGATATCAATATAATCATCCCGTGCCTGCCAGGGATTGGTTACGAATGCGTTCATACGGTCATTAAAAAGTGATATCAGTGTCTGGCGGAGCCAGTCCATGGCTTCCCGAAGGGAGGACCGCCATTTCTGTCGTGAGGCCAATGCACAACTCTGGACTGGGATGGCCCGATCCCGTGCTGTCGAATGGACAAATGGATTGGATGCGGTCATCTGGACAAGGGTGCCGGTGTTACAGCACCCACAGTCCGATCTCCAGCGTTCTACCCCGTGAATGCAGCTCCATGAAGTATTTTCGAGTATTTCGACCTGATGGGCAGGGGGATTTTTACTTAAATATTCTCCATAAATGGTAATCCGGGCAAGATTTTTGGATTCAATCAGGTAGAGGGCATACGCAAGCGCCATATCCCCAAACCGGTGATGATGCCCGTAGGTTTCCCCATCGGACGCAATAGTTAACAGCCCGGACTGTTTCTGGTACTGGGAAAAAAAACGGATCATCCGATTAGCAAACACTTCGCCATTTTCCAGGAGATTGGAAAACGCGATCTCCTGGGAAATACCCTCATCATAAAAAAAGATGGCAATCGATTCGCCGGATGGCAACTGGCAGAGGTATGGCATGGAAGTATCAATACTCCCCCGGCTCACATCGGTCCATTGTTGATCATTGACCGGTTTTATACGACTGGCCTGTTTTGGAGAGAGAATGGTAAATTTTATCTTCTGTTCTGCAAGGATCTCTAAAGTCTCGGTGTCAACCGCCGTCTCAGGCAGCCACATACCTTCGGGCTCCCTTCCGAACCGGGATTTGAAATCCTTAATTCCCCAGATCACCTGAGTTCGTTTGTCCCTGCTGTTTGCGAGGGGCATAATAATATGGTTGTACACCTGGGCAATGGCTGAACCATGCCCGGAGAAACGGTTCATGCTCTCTTTATCCGCATCGAGAATCGCCCGGTAGACCTCCTTTTTGTTCTGTTCCAGCCAGGCAAGCAGGGTAGGGCCGAAATTGTAACTTATCTTTGCATAATTATTGACGATATCGATGATCTTTTTATCCGGATCGAGGATACGGGAAGCCGCATTAGGTGCATAACATTCAGCAGTGATGCGTTCATTCCAGTCATGATAGGGATATGCAGAATCCTCAGTCTCAACTTCCTCAAGCCAGGGATTTTCACGGGGTGGTTGGTAAAAATGGCCATGTATACAGACAAAACGACTCATACTTCCATCCTTGATAAAGAACAACCTGATCCCACTGCCGGTTTTTCAACTATCCACCCATTCTCTTTTTTACCAGATAATAATCTTCCGAACGGGACTGTATTTGGCGTTTTTATGAGTGTATGATTTCTCTGGATTGGCACGTGACATTTCAAAAAATGGTCCCTCCAAAAGCACAGCATCCGGCCCAATGATGCGTCTTATTAAGAAAAAGTCCTAGTAACGCTATTGATGTTCCCCTGCACTGGCATCTGTTGAGGGCACAATGGGGCAATATGGGGTACTCTGTCAGTCATAACCCCCCTCCCCGAACTCAATCCCTGTTGGGGTGTTCATCATATTTTAGAGGTATGGGAGCACGAACCCCCATCTCGTAATTTTCCCGATATCCGGATAGCCATTTTAAAACGGTAACGAGTAAAAAAAAGGCAGTGTAATGCCATAACCGGAGTAAAAAAAATCAGATTTTTTCTATGGTAATTCGGATCCGGTCACCTGCTTTCAGGATATGACCTTTGGGGATGTCGATGTTGTACCAGAGAGCGTTTGGTGTCTCCTGCGTGGGATCCTGTGACATCAGGCAGTCTTTGTGGTCATTGATATCTGCGACAAATTCTATCTCGGATTCGAACTCCAGAATTTTAGCCATGATAAAAAAGTGAGATGAAATGGATGGGATTAGCACGCCCTTGGCGTGACCATCCATGTTGTGCTGTTCGAATAGCTCCACCGTTTGATGTCCAGTTCCTTGCAGTTGTCTGCAAGGATCGCCATGTTGGTTCCTACCTCTTTCGGTGATAATCCAAGGTCTTTTGCTATGTATTTCGATTTGAAATAATGCTTGCCCAGGGTTATACCGGAATTGAGGTACTGGACGATCTTGTGCTGGGTCTCATTATACGTTTCACGTAACTTTTTGGTAGTTGACATGTCATGCCTCAGCATTAGAAACTCATATAATTTAATTCCTATATAAGTGTTTCTGTTTTTCGGGCGAAAAATTCGGTCTTTAATTTTGTACTGCATCAAAATTCTGACCAGAAAGAATTTATCGGCCGCTCCGGTCGGATTTTTTTTGAAAAACCTGGTTTTCGGGCATGTTTGGAGTTTTATGGCGATATTTGCGTAAAAAATGAAGATATTTGTCAAAAAAATATTATTGCTGTACCTGTGCATCGGCTATTTTCTCTATCAATGCTTCGAGAACAACGGAGCGCATACCTTCAACAAATTTTATACTGCCAACCACCAGGTGCCCGCCCCCGCTGATGCCGCCACCGGGAATCTCGACTCGCAATTCCCTGACCATTTTTGGGATATTCATCAGGACACCGCGTGACCTGAGCACGGCAAAGTCCGGCCCAAATCCGATAGTAACAACCGGTTTGCCTTCATTCTGCTTACAGAGCCGGTCATGCACCTCACCGGATGTTTTACCCGGGGGTGGGAAGGTGAACTTGTGGGCATGGATCTCCACATCGAGAAGGAAGAGACGAGCCTCATTTTTTAAGACGCGGGGATCGATGTGGGCCATGCAGGCGCTCATCTGGTCAGCAATCATGGTGTTTGCACCATCTATAAGGAGCACTAAGAGTTTCTTGTGGCGCTCGGTATTTCCGGTTAAGTTTAAGATATCCTTGACTATCTCCCGGCCATCATTAAACCGGAGCCAGAACTGTTCGTAATCAAGGGCAAGGGCAATATCCTTGCAGTGCTGTTCAGGAAAGTTGTCCTGCACAAGGGCAAGGAATAATGCCCGTTCGGGAGCCTCGGAGCGGTCTCCGACAGCTGCTACTGCCGGCAGGTGGCGGATCAACGATTCAACTTTGGGGTTGATCAACCGTGCGACTTCTGTGCCAAGCATACCTGCAGTGATGCCAAAGTCTCCCCCGACATGGTAGGGATTGACGTGAGCGAGGAGGTATTTGTCTATTGATGTATCCGGGTGGTGGTGGTCAATCACCACAAACGGGATCTCGTAGACACTGGCGATCTTATAGGATGGTTCGTCTTCCTCGGTTGATCCATTATCCGTGAGGATCACGAGCGGCATCTTCTGGCCGAAACGGACATGGTCTTTTAACGAGAAGTCAAGGTCACGGGTGATATCTTCGATCTCGTAGAACGGTGCTTTTGAAGGAGCCCGCTTGAATAAGAAGTACTCTGCATCAAAGTCCCCGCCACTCTCGCGGATAAGGGAAACAACTGCCTGCTCGATTGCCACCGCCGAGCAGATGCCGTCAGCATCCGCATGGTGCCGCAGAATGATCGGCTGGGAAGTAAAGACCGCTTTTCTGATGATCTTTGCAACCTTTCTCATCTCGGGACGAAGTTTTTCCATGACTTCACTCGGGACAAGGAGCGGGATATTCTCCGGCTCTGAACGGAGATCCAGTGCCTTTTCAATCCGTACCCTGACAACGCCTGCTTCTTCATCAGTTAGGATTGAAAGGCCGTCGACTTCAATCTGGAGCTGACCGTTTCTCATCATCACTTCGCCGATAAGCTTGACCATGTTCCCGAGTTCCGCTTCCGGATATGCCCGTACACCGGCTTCGATAAATGCGGCGCCGTTCTGCGTTCCGGTTTCATCAACAATGGTAAAGATGGTTGGACCACTCGTCTGTTTAATCTGGGCGATCTCACCTTCGATGGCTACGGTCTTTCCCAGTTTTGAAGGAAGATCGATTATTCTTACCGTGGTGGACTTCCGCTCCACATTCTCCACCTGGTATACCTGGTGCTGTACCTCTTCCAGATCGATATTGCCATTCGGTCTGATCTCGCGAACTTTGACCAGGATGGAATCGCGTTCCTTGTGTTCTGCTTTTACATTGCTCTTGTGCACAAGCCCCTTGATACGGTCATTTAACTGTACGAACATACCAAAGGTTGCAAAACCCTGCACCTTTCCCTGGTAGATATTTCCTGCTTCTACGTCAGCAAGGTCACAGCCGGAACCAAGCCGGTACACGAGCACATTGTTTGAATCGTTATTTTCCATTTTCTCTCACCACACACACAGCGAAACGGGCATTTTCTTTTGGTTTTTTTGTAAATGCCACGCGATTGAATACTGCTCTGTATATGCATGAATGGGTGGCTGAAGGTTTAATTTACTTGTTACCAATAAAAAAAGTGGAAACCGCGGTTAAATAAAAGAAGAACCTGTTCAATCCCGGAACGGGACTTCAATCATATCGAGGTCATTGGGGGATAGTACCGTTCCGGAGAACTTTTTCTTTGCATCGCTGATATGCGACTGTGCATCGATATAGCGTGAACTGGTGTGTACAAGAACCAACGTGTGGACAGACAGGATGGCTGCTGCTTCCCCGGCCTGGGTTGCGGTAGCATGATAAAATTCCGCAGCCCGTTGCGCCTCCGATTCATCATACGTGGCATCATGGATCAGCATATCTGCATTTCGGGCAATGTTTCCCAATGTTGCATGGATGGCCCGGGTGTCACCGGTATATACAATCTTACGCCCCGGGCGCGGGGTGCCGAGGACCTCTTCAGGCTTCACTTCGCGTTTTTGCCCTTCGACACCGATCGTAACGGTCTCCCCGCGCTGGAGCCGGCCGAACAGGGGTCCCGGGGGGACGCCAAGAGCGATTGCTCCTTCGCGGTCGAACCTGCCCGGACGGGGATCTTCTTCCAGTGAATATCCCAGAGCGGGCATCCCGTGACTGACGGCAAATGCGGTGATGGTATACCCATCGAACCGCACCCATGATCCATGCGTGAGTTCAACAGCGTCAATAGTGAATTTCAGATTGAACCGTGTTACCTGACGCAGGGTGGTGACGAACTCCTGTACCCATTCCGGCCCGTAGATGGTGAGGGGTTCAGTCCGGCCGTTGAATGACATGGTCTGGACAAGACCGAATATGCCAAGGAAATGATCGGCATGCCAGTGGGTAACAAAGATTGCGTTGACTAAAAATCCGCATCGCGCTCTCATCATCTGCTGCTGGGCGCCTTCCCCGCAGTCAAAGAGGAGGGTATCGGCACCGCGTCGTATCATAATGCAGGGAGGATTACGTTGCGGTGTTGGCAGGGCACCGGCAGTGCCCAGGAAATACACGTGCAGTGTCTCGCCGCTCATGAAAAACACCTGTTAAAGACCGGCAGGCTCTTTTTAGCCTCTTCTATGGATCGCCCTTCAATAACAACTATGCCATTATATTTTTCACAGACAGCCTTTCCCACTACTGCCCAGTTGATTAACCCGTCTCCCAGTGCCAGATGTTCATCAGAAGAACCGTGGTTGTCGTGAATATGGATCTGGCTGGCTTTACCGACATACGGCAGGAAACTGTTCACTTTACCCAGCGTATTCGCGTGACCGAAATCAAAGGTCATACCAATTCCCTCTATTCCCTCAGTCATGCCCATGAGTTCTTCGGGAAGCTGGCAAAGGAATTCTTTCACATTGATCATATTTTCCACACACGCAAGGACAGAATGGTCAGCAGCACATTTCCCGATCTGCCTGAGTGCCTCTTTCTGGAGATTCCAGACTTTCTGGGGCATTAGTTTCCCTACAGGAGAAAGGTAGCCGGGATGGATGGTTATCCGGTCTGCAAAAGCAGAGGCATGGGTTATGCAGGTACATATCTGCCGGATTGATTCACGCCATATGGGATCGTTTAACGTGGCAAGGTTCAGGTCCCCAAACGGGGCATGCACAGAAATACCCAGGTCTGTGCTTGCAATCACCTCTTTAATTTTTTTGAGGCATTCGGGATTGTCGAGTTTGTAGTTCCCGTCAGCTACGATCTCCCACCCCTCATATCCGGCTTCTTCTATTCCATACACCCACGCGATGTCGTCCCAGACTTTTGATGAGGAAGAAAAGAACGGTTTGAGGGTCATGGATCCCGTCCCAGTGAAGCAAGTACCGAAATGACCGCTGTGGAGAACTCCTCGAGACTGCCCTCATTTTTTATCCTGATATCCGCTTCTGCAAGTGCATTATTAAGTCCCCAGTTCATTTCGCGTTCATCCCGGGTACGCAGGGATTCAGGCAGCACAAAATCATCCGAACGACCACGAACCCTGATTCGGTCAAGTCGTTTTTCAAATGAGGAATCAATGCTGATGAGCGTGAACGCGGGAAACTGCTTCCGGAATAACCTTACTTCCGCATCTCCCCGTATTCCATCGACAAGGACCAGGGGCGCAGTCTGCTTCATTATTTCCGGTACGCACAGCGCAGCGATCGCATCCATGCCGCTCTCCGCACGAAGCCTGTTGGCGGTTGCCCCGAAATTCGTATCCGTAGGATCGAGTCCCGCTTTGAGAACCGCAGCCCGGATCCTATCGCCCATGACTATGACCGGGATACCTGTTTCTGCCGCAATCTTTGAAAATTCACCTTTGCCGCTTGCGGGCAGCCCGACGACTCCTATCACCTTCATAGACAATTTCACCTCCTTCACGGGTCCGGATCCTGACACTGCGTGCAAGCCCGTCAGCAATTTTCTTCATCTCTGCTTCAGAGAGCGGGCGCACATCTTCGGCCACACCCTGTTGCAGCACAATATCCACACTTCCTGCCTCTTGTGCGATGATGGAAACTTCATCGTCGTATCCCCGGAACAGGGTGATCACGACTTCGAACTCCGGAAGGAGTCCGCTTTCGTGGGCTCCTTTGCAGAGTGAAAGGGACTTCTGTACATCCTTAACATAATCTCCCTTGAGGAGATTATTATACCGCGCCCATCGCGCTTTTATGTCCAGTGCCACGTGATCGATGAGTCTCTCGTTGATCAGGGCTTCAAGTGTGCCCGGATAAACACCGTTGGTATGCACTCCCACGGCAAGTCCCATAGTTTTTACCGACCGGGCCAGTGAGAGCAGGGCCTCTTTCTGTGCGGTAGGTTCTCCTCCGGAGAAGACAACTCCGCTGATGGCGAGGAGGGATCCGGAAATCAGTTCCACAATCTCTTCGCAGTCGCGCTCGTCTTTACCTGCAAGAATCGCAGAGTTCTGGCAGTACGTGCACCGGACCGGGCATCCCCGGAAAAATACCGCGCAGGCAGACCTCCCCCGCCAGTCAACCGTTGATAGCGGGACAAACCCCCCGAAGTTCAGTTTGATCAAATCACCGTGGGGTAGTATTTTGGCACAAAGATTATTTGACCTTATTGAGTGGGAATTGCAGCATTCTGAATGTAGGAGGAACAACACCGTATTCCTGGCGGCTGATCAGAAACGTGATCAGGGCGCATAAAATCATAAGCTGTGGTAAAGGGCGCCTGAGAAAAAAAGAGGATCGGTATCAGAACTGGAAGTGCTTGTTCACGATCTTGATCGCACAATAGTCGCCGCACATGGTGCAGCCATCCGTGTCTGCCGGCATACGTTCCTTCCTTATGGCTTTTGCGCGTTCCGGGTTCATGGCAACGGCAAACTGGCGGTCCCAGTCAAGATCACGGCGGGCATGTCCCATCTCCAGATCGAGATCCCGGGTCTTTTTCAGTTTGATCATATCCCCGACATGGGCGGCAATGCGGGAACTCATGACTCCTTCATAGACCTCTTCGGGCGTTGGAAGCGCGAGGTGTTCAGCAGGTGTAACATAGCAGATGAAATCTGCGCCAAGGGATGATGAGATTGCTGCACCGATTGCAGCAACCCGGTCATCATACCCCGGGGCAATATCCGTGACAATGGGACCCAGCATGTAGAACGGTTTGTTATTGGTGACCCGTTTCATCAGGGTAACATTTGCAGCGATCTCATCGATGGGTACATGGCCCGGGCCTTCGACAATGACCGGAACATTCTGCTTATGCGCAATATCGGCAAGCTCGGCATTGATGAGCAGTTCCTGGACCGCTGCGCGATCGGTAGCGTCATGGATTGCCCCGGCGCGCATACCGTTACCCATGGAGAGGGTGACTTCGTGCTCCTTCATAATCTCCAGCAGGTAATCAAATTCACTGTAGAGCGGATTCTCCTTCTCATTGTGGAGCATCCATGCGGTCATGAATGCGCCGCCGCGTGAGACAAGCCCGCCATGGCGACCCTGGTTTTTCAGGCGCTTGACCGTATCAAAGTTGATGCCGGTATGGATGGCCATGAAGTTGGTCCCGAGTTTGGCCTGTTCTGCGGTGATGCGGAAAAGGTCATCCTCTTTCATGTTGACAACAGCGCCATCTTTGATAGCCGCTTCAATGAATGCCTGGTAGAGGGGGACGCACCCTACCGACAGGTTCGTGTTGGCGATGACCTGTTTGCGGATCTCAACAAAATCGCCGCCGGTTGAGAGTTCCATCAGGGTATCGGCACCGGCACGCTCGGCCTGTTTTGCCTTCTCGATCTCCTGGGGAATATCAACAATATCTGTCGATGTACCTATGGATGCATTGACCTTGGTGCGGAGTCCGTCGCCAATCCCGCAGATCTTCACTTTGCGGTAAGGCGAGACCGGGATGACGATGTGGCCTCCTGCAACGCCGCGCCGGACAAAGTCTTCGGTGACTCCTTCCTGCCTGGCGACAATCTTCATCTCTTCGGTGACGATACCCTTCTTGGCATCCGCAACTATACTCATGGCATACAGGTTGCTGTAAAGACCAGATAAAGGCTCGTTTTTGCAATTCTGGATTAAAACTGGCTTGTCTTCTTAACAAGTAAAGTTGATTTGGAATAACGCAGAATTCTTTGCTTTGCGATTTTGACGCCAAGTGCGATTCCGGTCGTGAAAAACAACCCGGGGTCTTTTATCCGGACAATTACATTCCTGGCGAATTGATCAACGGGTTTCCCCATCATTTCTCCCGGGTATTGTGTCGATTTCCTCTACGCTTTAGTTTATATATAATTGAACGCTAACTTATGGTAAACCTTGAATGAACGGGGTGTTTTATGATGACTGAAAAAGATTTTGCAGAAGTAACCGTGAAGGAAGCAACCCACGATGACGCCGGTCGCGGTATTGCCCGGGTGAGCATTGAAGTGATGAAGAAACTCGGGCTGGTTTCGGGCGATGTGATCGAGATCCAGGGTAAGAAGAAGGCAGCTGCAGTTGTCTGGCCCGGGTTTGCACAGGATACCGGGTATTCGATCCTCCGTGTGGACGGGAACATACGGGGAAATGCCGGAACCGGTATCGATGAGCGGGTAAAGATCAAAAAATCCGAAGCAGTGTATGCCAAAAAGGTGGTGATACAGCCAACCCAGCCGATTCGGCTCGTCGGAGGTGAACAGTACCTTGCACGGGTATTGCGCGGCCGGTCCGTGATGGAAGGCCAGACTGTCCGCGTGGATGTGATTGGAAACTCGATCACCCTGGTGATTGCCAAAGTCGCCCCGAAGGGGATTGCAATTGTCACTGATGAGACCGAGATCGAACTCAAGGAGGAGCCTTATAAACCCGAAGAGGGAATGCGGGAAGTCTCGGACATCCACTATGAAGATATTGGCGGGCTTGGCCGGGAGCTCCAGCTTGTGCGGGAGATGATCGAACTTCCCCTGCGGCATCCTGAGATCTTTGAGCGCCTGGGTATCCAGCCCCCCAAGGGTGTGCTGCTCTACGGGCCTCCGGGAACCGGAAAGACCCTTATTGCAAAAGCGGTAGCCAACGAAGTGGATGCGCATTTCATCACCATCTCCGGCCCGGAGATCGTGAGCGGAACTTATGGCGCAAGTGAAGGAAAACTCCGGGAAGTCTTTGAAGAAGCGCAGGCCAATGCTCCGGCTATCATCTTCATTGATGAAGTCGATTCAATCGCCCCGAAACGCGAGGATACCAAGGGAGAACTCGAACGACGTGTGGTTGCCCAGCTTCTCGCCCTCATGGACGGGCTGAAAGGGCGCGGGCAGGTTATTGTGATCGCTGCAACCAACCTGCCGGACTCCATTGACCCGGCACTCCGCCGGGGGGGCCGGTTTGACCGGGAGATCGAGATCGGGATACCGGACAAGAAAGGCCGGCTGGAGATCTTCCAGGTACACACCCGTGGTGTACCGCTTGCAGATAACGTGAAGATCGAGGAATATGCCAATTCCACTCACGGGTTTGTGGGAGCAGATGTTGCACTGCTGGTCAAGGAAGCGGCAATGCATGCTCTCAGGAAAGTCATTCCCTTAATCAAGATCGATGAGGAGATCCCCAATGAAGTGCTCGATGCGCTGCGCGTGACCAATGAAGATTTTGCAGAGGCAAGGAAGCATGTCGAGCCCTCGGCAATGCGTGAAGTGCTTGTTGAAGTGCCCGATATCACCTGGAAGCAGGTGGGAGGACTTGAAGAGACCAAGCAGGAACTCAAGGAGGCAGTCGAATGGCCCCTGAAGTACCCGGATGTCTTTGCACGGCTCCAGACCAAGCCCCCGAAAGGCATACTCCTCTTCGGTCCGCCCGGCACGGGAAAGACCCTGCTTGCAAAAGCGGTGGCAAACGAGAGCGAGTGCAACTTCATCGCGGTAAAAGGCCCCGAACTCCTCTCAAAATGGGTGGGGGAGTCAGAAAAAGGGGTCAGGGAGATCTTCCGGAAAGCGCGGCAGGCATCGCCGTCCATCATCTTCTTCGATGAGATCGATGCGCTGGTGCCTAAAAGGGGAAGCTACCAGGGTTCATCCCATGTAACTGAGAGTGTGGTATCCCAGATTCTCACGGAACTTGACGGCATGGAAGAGCTAAAAAATGTTACCGTTCTTGCAGCAACAAACCGCCCGGACATGCTCGACGATGCCCTGCTCAGGCCGGGCAGGCTCGAGCGGCACATCTATGTACCAGCCCCGGATGAAGAGAGCAGGAAGAAGATCCTCGAAGTCTATCTTGGAGGGGAGGCCGGGAATATCTTATCAAAGGATGTGGATATCGACGCTCTCGTGAAACAGACCGAAGGGTATGTGGGTGCAGATATCGAATCGCTTGTCCGCGAAGCCAAGATGGCAGCCATGCGCGAATTCATCGTCCTGATGGGTGACCGGGGGGAACAGGAACGCAACGATGCGATCATCAATGTGATGATCACCAAAGCGCATTTTGATGCTGCACTGCTCAATGTAAGGGGTTCTCTTGACCGTGAAGCCATCGAGGTGTCAGAGCAGCAGGCATGGCAGATGCTCTACAACGAAGATCAGCGCACTCTTCTGAAGAACGCAGCAGCAGCCCTCAGTCGTGCCGGAGTAATGAAAAAGGGTAACTCTGACCCCCGGGCAGATGAGCTTCGTAAGGCTCTCTACCACGGGAAAAAAGACTTTACCGCCATTAAAAAACTGAACGATGAACTGGAAAAAAAAGAAAAGCCGAGTAAATGAAACAAAAATCAAAAAAAATGAGGAAAATCATGCATGAGGATACGCAGGACATATCCCGTGAGATGGATGCATGAGCGGACCCTCTCTTTGCCCGCATGGCCCGGAACTTCGGTGACGGTGTATCGCAGGATCTGGTTCCCTTATATCCATTTGAGGATGGTGATACCCTGCCGGCACCGTCCGGCTTTACGGAATCGTACCCCTCGTGTGCAGTTTTAAGAACCTGTACCGGAACTGCACAGGATAGAAAATGCCGTGATGGTAGTAGCCGGACTGCCGGGTGCGACACCGGAATCCGTCCGCCTTACGGTTGCAGGAGATAACCTCCTCATCGATACGGATGGCGGCGTAAAGTCAGTATCCTGCAACGGTCGCACTTCCCCCGGTGTATCCGGGTTCAATACAGAGTTCGATCAAAAACGGCGTGCCCGAAGTGACATTCAGGTCTGCAGCAGAGTCCCGGGGATATGAATTCCGGCGTGAAAACCACCCCTATCTCTTTTGTAATAATCCGGTTCCGGGTTTTAAGCAGTGCATCTCCTGACTCTCTCTTCAGGTAATCCAACCCTGACGTCAGCCGGATTCATCCTCGCGAGACTGAGAGGGAAATGAAGGTAAGGTTATCTCCGTTCCTTAAGGATAATGGGATGATAAGAAAGCCCCTGGACTTCACATCAGGATAATAATCCTGATAAACCACGGAATCAAACGACTACACAACAGATCAAAAAATAATGGAATAATTATTGGTTTGTTGCACTCTGTTGCAAAAGAAGGAAGTAAAAAAATGATACTCAAAGATTTCCTTGTCCGTGCAGGAACAGACAAAAACCTGATGGAGTTGATTCTCTTTTTGGGCAGCCAGGCTCAGCAGGTGAAGAAAGGATTTTTCTGTTCGATCAGGAAAACCCCGGCCGATGAAAAGACCAAAAATATGTACGGCGAAGAGCAGATGGCTCTTGATATGTACGCAGATGACGTGTTCATTTCAGGACTCCAAAAAACACGTCTTGTACGGTATATTGCAACAGAAGAACAGCATAAGATTATCGAAATAGAAGATCCGAAGAACAACTTCGGGATTGTTATTGATCCTCTTGACGGGTCTTCTCTTATTGATGTAAATCTCTGCACGGGTTCCATTATCGGCATCTATCCCGGGCATGTCCTTGAAAAGGGCGCGACCATGATTGCTGCCCTGTATATCCTGTACGGGCCGCTCACCACCCTGACCTTCACCACCGGGAAAGGTGTTCATGAATTCGCCCTGGATGATGAGGGTGAATTTTTCTTACGGCATCAGGATCTCAAAATTCCCGAAGGCAAGATATACGCACCCGGGGCCCTGAGGAGGGATTACCTTCCTGCTCATGCACGATGGATTGAGAAGCTCGAGCATTCCGGATACAAGCTCCGGTTCAGTGGCTGTTTTGTTGCCGATGTCCACCAGATCCTCCATAAAGGCGGGGTGTTTACCTATCCCGGTTTCAAGGGAAGGGAAAAGGGGAAGCTGCGATTATTGTACGAAGCCAATCCTATGGGTATGATCATCCATGAAGCCGGGGGGGCGATCAGCAATGGTAAGGGAAGCATCCGGGATATTATGCCGGAAGGGATCGATGATGTCACCCCCATCTATGTCGGGGGAAAAGAGGAGATCCGGCTGATTGAAAAGTATATGCTGGATGAATGCGGTAAACAGGAGTGAAGATCTATGCGGGAGAATACATTTGGTCCAATCCCCGGTTCAACGATACTGGGAGGCATTTCCGGAAGGAGAGCAATTGTCATGGCTGCAAACATCCGGATAGCAACGGTAGCACAGGGAATATTCCGGGCCGCGAAAGATACCGATTCTGCCGTTTTTATGGAGCTCGCCCGTTCGGAGTGCGACTTAAACGGCGGGTATACCGGGTTCACCCCCGGGACTTTTTCAGAAAAGATGCATGAGGCAGCAAGGGCAGCAGAGTTTGATATCTGGGCTCTTCACGCAGATCATATCTCGATAAAGACGGGCTCTCCTTTAGAGATCGAAGGGACGAAACAGTTGATCGATGCCCAGATTGCAGCAGGGTATACGTCATTTGCCATTGACGCTTCCCATCTCTTCAATTTTGAAGGAAAAAATGTCCGGGAAGAACTGGAAAAGAATATCGTTGCCACAACGGATCTGGCCCACCATATCAAAAACCGGATGAACGGAAAGGAGTTCGGTCTCGAAGTTGAAGTAGGAGAGATTGGCAGGAAAGACGGACAGGGACTGATCCTGACAAAACCTGAAGAAGCGGTTGCATTCATCCAGGCCCTGCAGGAGAACAGTGTCTTTCCCCAGGTGATTGCCATCGCGAATGGCAGCACGCATGGCCATGTATATGATGAGGCAGGCAATATCGTAGAACAGCTCTCCATTGATATCCCTCAGACCCAGGCAGTTGCAAAAGCATTGCGGGATAATCACCTGCATGTCGGTATTGCCCAGCATGGTATTACCGGTACTCCCCGGGATCTCATCAACCAGCATTTCCCGAAAGGCGATATCATAAAAGGAAATGTGGGAACCTTCTGGCAGGACGTAGTATTCACCACGTTAAAAGTGTACGAACCCGCTCTCTACAAGGAGATCAGAGACTGGACACTCGGAAAATACCTCCCGCTGAATCCCGGAAAGAAAGAGAAACAGGTCTTTGACGGGAACTGCAAAATGGCCATAAAGGAATTTTTCAAACAGATCTATTCCGTTGACGAAGAGACCGAACAGGCAATCCGGGCCATGGCATATGCTGAAAGTCTTGTCTTTTTCCGGGCGTTCAGCTCGTATGGGACTGCTTCTCTTGTCAGAAATGCAATGAAAAAATAATCAGCGTCATTTTTTTATCCAGCAGAGAGATTCTATTAGTGATCTCTCATGCCAAAAACGACTATTTCCGTAATCAAAGCGGATGTGGGAAGTTTTCCCGGCCACTCCCGCACCCACCCGAAGCTTCTGGAAAAAGCGGCAAAGATGCTCAGGGAGCAGAAAGGGAAGATCCTCATCGATTCCTTTGTCACCCACTGTGGCGATGATCTCGAACTGATCATGACCCATGCCCATGGTGTGGATAATAAGGAGGTCCACAAGCTGGCATGGGATGTTTTCATGGAATGCACCAAAATTGCAAAGGGCATGAAGCTCTATGGTGCAGGGCAGGACCTGCTCTCCGATGCCTTCTCCGGCAATGTCAGGGGTCTCGGGCCCGGTGTTGCCGAGATGGAGTTTGAGGAGCGGGGATCGGACCCGGTACTCATATTCATGGCCGATAAAACCGAACCCGGCGCATGGAACTTCTTTCTCTACAAGATATTTGCCGATCCCTTCAACACGGCCGGTCTGGTGATCGATCCCAGCATGCACGAGGGATTTGTTTTCGAAGTGCATGATGTGATCAAGAAACGGCGTATCACATTCCGGTGTCCTGAAGAGACCTATACCCTCCTCTCCTATATCGGGGCATGTTCCCGGTACGTGATCAAGTATGTCTACCGGAAAGACGGGATGATTGCCGCATCGACAAGTACGGAGAAACTGAATCTCACTGCAGGCCGGTACGTGGGAAAGGACGATCCGGTCATGATCGTCCGGGCCCAGAGCGGCCTTCCGTCTGTAGGTGAAGTGATTGAACCTTTCTGCACGCCAACGATAGTTGCCGGCTGGATGCGGGGATCCCATCACGGACCGTTCATGCCGGTCGGTGTCTGCGATGCCAACATGACGCGGTTTGACGGTCCTCCCCGGTGTATCTGCCTGGGTTTCCAGATCTGTAATGGCGAACTTATCGGTCCTGCTGATATGTTCGATGATATCGGGTTTGACCGCGTCCGGGCACGCTGCAATGAGCTTGCCGATATGATACGGGACCAGGGCCCCTTCGAACCTCACCGGCTTTCTTTGGAAGAGATGGAATACACAACGTTACCGGGAATTGAGAAACAGTTCCGCGACCGGTGGGAAGCCCTACCTGAATAATTTCCGTTTTTAGAAAAATAGCTCTGCAGTATCCTGTCAGGTTCCGGCCGGGCAAAGCGCCCGGGAACCGAACAATGAGCAAGCTTTAATTATCTTACATCCCAAATTAGGGCAGATGGTTAACGGAATTGTTTTGCCGATAAAAAAAGTGTTTGCGCTTGTGGATTCAAAAATATCTGTGGAGATCAAAGACGAACACAGGAAACTGCAGGGTCGCCTCGTTGCCGTGGATGAGTATCTCAATATCCATATGGACGAGACGATAGAGTTTGTCGATAACCAGCGGGGCAGGAGCCTTGGAACCGTTGTGATACGGGGCAACAACATCCTGACCATCGCACCGGTTATCTGATACTTATCAATGGTGGGAAAGAATGGAAGATCCTGTTGATGAAGCACTGAAACTTATTCAGTCGAAACCTGAAGGCGTTCTTCAGAGCGAGCTCTGGAAGGAGCTGGGTGTTGATAGCCGGAAGTGTTCACGCATCGTCAAGAAACTCGAAGAGAGTGAACTCATTGACCGGATCGAATTCAAAAAGGAAGGTATCAAGACCTACCTCTTAAAAGCACGACAGATGCCGGTTAACCCGTCCGATCTGCTTGCCGGGGATGAACTCATCCCGTGCATCTGTTGCGAGCTGGAGTGCGTTGTTGAAGAATGTCACCCGCTCATGGACTGGATGTACCAGCTGGCGATTGTCCAGAATACCGAGGAACCGGTCTAAACGGTTCTCTCCGGAAAACAAAAAACCAGCACGTATCTTTTTTTGTTGTTGAACCGTGGGGATCCATGGTACGTAAAAAAACCTGAAACCCGGTCTGTTTTCCTATGGCAGTATCAATCTGATGAAAAGAAACCCGGTACCGTATGAATGGATCTTAACCAGAGCGACAAAAAACTCTAAAAAAATTTTGTTGTACCTTTAAAAAAAATTTATCTCATAAGCAGATTTTTGAGCTGGACAAATTCCTCGACCGAGTACTGTCCCTCCGCGGTGGTCTCTCCCATATGGCAGTACACCAGTTCAGAGCCAAAGAGCGGCAGCACAGCCCGGGCATAGCGGAACGCAGCACCCATAACACCACAGCAGATCGGTTGTTTCACAGAGTGCGTGAACGCGATAAGCTCGATGACATCATCGGCATTTGACGGCGTGACAATGATCTTGACAATATCCCCGTACGCCCGGAGTTCGCGTTCCAGCACAAACAGCACATGGAGCGGCATCATGATGGGGGCATGGTGGGAAGCGATGATCTTCGTTCCCGCCTCCTTTACACAGACCGCATTTCTTACAAACTGCTGTTCCACGTCAACATAATCAACAAGGGAAATGATCGGCCGGATCTTCTTCTCCCATTCCCTGCCATCACCAAAAAACTGTCCGCCTTCACGCCCGGACCGCAGGGTTGCAATAATGGGCAGTGTACATGTTTTTTTGCACTGCTGCACCAGCTTCTTTGGATCCCCTTTCATCAGGTCGAACCGGAGTTCAATCATATTGGCTCCCTGCTCCTGGGCACGGGACGCCTGGAGCGGATCCGAAAGCGCTGCTACAATCTTCATGTACCGGGTGTTGGCCGGCAGTTCTTAAAAATGATACCCCGTAAACCCGTCCTGGCGATCAGAAAGGGACAAAGATTTACCGGCATCTTCTTTGTCTCCTGCCGGAAGATACCTGTTTATCCCATTCCGGGCAATAGATCAATCACTGTCATGGCAAGCGACGTGATTCCCCCCTATATCCGCCAGGTTACCGGCGCGATCATACAAGGTGTGGCCCTCATTCTGCTCATTCCCTGTGCAGCCGCATTCCTCCTTGCCCAGCCGCTGCCGGCAACCCTGGCTCTTATCACGAGTACGCTCATCATCGAATACGGTGCAGCACCGATCGGCATCGGTCTTGGCCTTCATCCCGTGTTTGTTCTCCTGGTCCTTTCCTGTGTGGCCCTGGGAATCATCCTGTTCATGTTCGATATATTCGATGCGCTGGGCCGGCATTCCGAACGGGTGGCAGGGTTTTTAGCCCGGGCGGAAGAAAAAGTTCACCAGTCCACGCTCATTTCAAAGTACGGCATCTTTGGACTCATACCCTGTGTCCTCACCCTCGGCCTCTATGTCTGTCCGCCGGTTTCGTGGGCACTGGCGTGGCGCAGGGATCAGGCGATCTTCCTGATCATGGGAGGATTTATCACCATATCGGCCATCCTGATCCTGGTAACCCTTGGCGTGTTTGGCATCATCTTTCATTAACAGGGAGAAACGTTTTGTCCGGACCTGCACACACATCCACAAAAAAAACCCTGCCCGAGCTGCTCGCCCCGGCCGGGTCTCCCGAAGCATTCAGGGCTGCAATAGCAGCGGGTGCGGATGCAGTATACCTGAGCGGAAAGCGGTTTGGCGCCCGGAAATTTGCCGCCAATTTCTCAGAAGAGGAGATCGAGGAATCGATCCGGTTTGCCCATGCCCGGGGCGTGCGGGTGTACGTAACGGTCAATACCCTCATCCATGACTCGGAGATCGCAGGCACCATCGAATATCTCATCCGGCTGTACTCGATCGGTGTTGATGCAGTCCTCATCCAGGATATCGGGATCGCCGCACTGGCTCACGAAATTATGCCGGGTCTCCTCATCCACGCCTCCACCCAGATGACCATCCACAATGCTGAAGGGGTGAGGTGGGCGGCAGAACAGGGATTCTCCCGCATAGTGCTCGCCCGGGAACTCTCCCTGGCTGAAGTGGAGCGGATTGCCCACGATACCCGGGATACCGGTGTCGGGCTCGAAGTCTTCGCCCACGGGGCCCTCTGTTACGGGTATTCCGGACAATGTCTCCTCTCTTCAGTCATTGGCGGCAGGAGCGGGAACCGGGGCATGTGTGCCCAGCCGTGCCGGAAACCCTACACCCTCGTCACCGGCCCCATGGATGCCTGTGGCAGACCGGAACGGGTACAGGCACTTCCGTCCCGTGGCGGGTATCTCCTCTCGCCAAAAGATCTCTGCACGTACCGGCACCTCCCGGCACTGACCGCTTCGCCCATAGCATCACTCAAGATAGAGGGACGGATGAAATCTGCAGAGTATGTGGCAGTGGTTGTCGCTGCCTACCGGCGGGCTCTCGACAGCATTGCAGAGGGAAATACGAATCCTCCTCCTGACGAGATGGACAACCTCCTTCTCGCATTCAACCGCGGTTTTACGAACGGATACCTGTTCGGCGACCGGCACCGGGCAGTCATGGGCAGGGATGCGCCCGACAACCGGGGACTCTGCATCGGCATGGTGAGCCGGTACGAGGCAAAGACGAGGACCGTTTCGGTCAGGATCGGGAGAGAAAGGTTCCCTAAGCCGGGAGACGGGTTGTTTTTCATAGACCCGGAAAGGCCCGAAGAGCAGTTCGGGTTCTCCCTCAACACCGTCCCCGTCTTGATGATGGAAGAGATCATCATTGCCGTTCCGCAGCCGGTCAGTGCGGGAACACGGGTATACATCACCTCATCTGTGGACCTGAATGCCAAAACCCGGCATCTCATCAGCCACCCTGCCTCAGCCCTCCGCCATCCACTGCCGCTCGATCTTACCGTTCATGTGGATGAAAAAGGCATGCTGACCCTTGATGGCCGGATCCATCCGGGTGACGGGCGTGAGATTCCCGTATTCCACATAACGGCAATCACGCTTGTACCGGCACAATCCCGCCCGCTCACCGCGGAACAGATGGAACAGCAGCTGAGAAAGAGCGGGGGTACACCCTTTGTCATCAACGCGGTGACAATGCAGTACCACGGCGATCGGTTCACCCCGGTAGCAGAACTGAACCGGGCACGCAGGGAGTTTCTCGCCCTCGCAGAATCCGCACTCATTGCAGCATTTAGGCCCGCCGCAGAACAGGTTGCGCTTGCCTATGCCCGCTGGCAGGCCCGGGCGGGTGACTATCCATCAACAAATCACGCTCTCTCTCCCATAAAATCCCCCCACCCGCCCCGTCTCGCACTCTACACTGATTCGTTAGACGCGGTCCGCCAGGCAGCTGAGGCCGGGTGTGACCGGGTGTATTTCGAACCGGATATCCCGGTTTCGAAAACTGCCTCGTGCTGCAGTGTTTCCCCCTATGCAGGAACTGAAGAGCTGATCAGGACAGCCGTTGACCTCTGCCGTTCCCCTGCTGTCCCCCTCTTCTGGAAGTTCCCCCGCATCACCCGTACTGCTTTTTCTGACGTGGTTCTTCCCCTGGTGCCGCGGATAACAGAAATGGGAATTGCCGGAATTATGGTGGAAAACCCCGGTATGGTCTCTGCACTCAGCACGATCGCACCACTCATTCCTGTCGCCGGCGCCACCGGGCTCAATGTGTTCAACCATGCCACCGCAGAAGAACTCGCCCCCCGTCTCAACCTGCTCACCCTGTCATCGGAGCTCTCGCGGGACGAGTGCAGGTTCTTAGTATCTGCTGCCCGGAAACAGGTGCCCGGTGCATCCTTTGCCCTTATCGTGCAGGGAATCAGCGAAGCGATCATTACCGAAGACTGCCCCTTAGAACCCCGGCTGCACTGCCGGGGTGAAGCAGGACAACAACACGGGGTTTTTTATGGTATCCGGGACGCCACCGGTCACCTGTTTCCCGTGCGCATGGATCGTGAATGCAGGGCCCATATAGGCAATGCAGCAGAGCTCTGCCTGGTAGATCATCTGCCCGAAATAATCAGCATGGGGATCAGCGAAGTCGTGATCGATGCGAGGGGAAGACCAGTGGGCTATGTTTCCGAAATGATACGGATATATTGCGAGGCACTCTGCATCATTGCCGCCGGAAAACCCGGCTGGGAAAAGCAGCTGCAGGCGCGAAAGGAGCAGCTGAAAAGGTGCGTTTTTGAAGAGATCACCGCAGGGCATTTCCTGCGGGGTCTCAAAGAGGTATAGATAGCTGTTGCCCGGATGCGGAGTTTTTTTTATAAAAACCTTCATCAGGTAAAAAACTGCAATCGTGTAATCAGGACTTAATCATTCATGGAGTGTCAGATATGCCTTCACCACTGATCCTTGTAAACCTCAAGACGTACCGGGAGGGGATGGGTAACCGTGCCCATATGATCGCACAGGCAGCAGAACTCGTGGCGCGTGAAAGCGGGGTTACGATTGGTATCGCACCTTCCTGTATCGATCTTCACCCGATCAGCCGCCACTTTGAAATCCCGGTCTATGCCCAGCATGTCGACGGTTGCGAACCCGGTGCAAACACCGGGCATATCACCGTTGACGCGATCAAGACTGCCGGAGCGGCAGGGTCACTCGTAAACCACTCGGAACGGCAACTCTCTCTTGCAGATATCGAAGCTGCAGTCAGGGGACTTAAGGTGCACAACCTCATCTCGGTCGTCTGTACCAACAATGAACTCTCAAGTGCCGGTGCTGCTGCCCTGGGACCGGATTATGTAGCCATTGAACCGCCGGAACTCATCGGCAGCGGCGTCTCGGTCTCAAAAGCGAACCCGGATATTATCCGGCGATCGGTTGCCGCGGTGCACGCAATACATCCCAACGTGAAAGTCTTAACCGGTGCAGGAATCCAGTCCGGGGAATGCGTAAAGATTGCCGTTGATCTCGGGACTGACGGTGTGCTGCTCGCCTCCAGCGTAGTAAAGGCAAAAGATCCGGGCGCGATCCTCCGGGATCTGGTATCAAAGCTCTGATAAATCAAAAACGATGATACTTTTTTTACGAGAGCCGTGTTATTTAAGAAACAGGTACCAGGCTCCGACAATCATTACACAGATCACAATGCCGATTCCAATTACCGTCATGCTGCTGATATCACCCGACTCTTCTGCCATGAAACGTTCCTCCCACGTGGATGGATCCACGATTAGGTAAGTCGTTTGAGTAATTGCATGTATATTTCCCGTTCTCCCGGCCTGGTTGTCCTGTTGAGGCACAACAATAATGCAGAGAAAGGGAATAAAAAAAGAGCGATGATCAGATGATCAGCGAGATCAGGTCATGCTTGGTGATCACGCCCCGGACAATCCTGCCCTCCACTACCAGTACCGCATGATTCTGCTGGAGGATGTTGATCACGGTCTCCACATCCATATCCGGAGGAACCGTAGGAAAACCCGGCTCCATGAAATCCCGCACAACAAACAGGTGGGTCTTGTGCAGGCGCTGCTGCTCGATTGCCTTTACAATCACCGTTTCAGAGATGCATCCTACCGGTACCCCGTGTTCGATGACCGGGAGCTGGGAAATATTGTTCTTCTCAAAGATCTCGACTGCCCGGGTGATGGAATCCTGGGGCTGCACAGAAAGTACGGGAATATGCATGATCTGCGTTGCCTTGATCTTCTTGGGCTCTGCACTGTTGAGCACCACGATGATCTTGTTGAGGGTGCTGATCCGTGGGTCCACATTTCCTGCTTCAATCCGTGCAACCATCGACTGGCTGATACCGGCGCGTTTGGCAAGTTCAGTCTGTTTCAGGCCTAGAGATTCACGGCGCGTCCGGAGTTCTTCGGGAGTGGGAATATGCATTGCTGATTACTGATAGTTATAGAAAGTAATCAACCTTATGTTCGTTTCAGCATATGACGGGTAAAAACGTATCTCACAAATACCATCCGGCACAACAACAATAACACTTAATACAAGCCTGCATGTATCCATTGGATAAGAGAGGATTGTGATTGTCGCGTAGACTTGTTTCTGAGGCAGAGGGATATGAAATTCTCCGGATGATTGGCGTGCCGGTTCCCCGGTATGCACGTGTCACCACGATTTCCGAGGCGGTTTTGGCTGCCGAAACGACAGGATTTCCCCTGGTTCTCAAAGTCGTTTCTCCCCAGATCGTGCATAAGAGTGATGCCGGGGGGGTGATCACCGGTATCCGGAATACTGAAGTGCTGCTGGGTGCCTACGACAAGCTCCTCAGCAATGTCCGGAACTATGACCCGTCAGCAACGATCGAAGGCGTCATGGTCGAGCAGCAGCTCGAAAAAGGACTCGAGATCATCATTGGCGGGAGGATCGACCCGGCGTTTGGAAAAGTGATCACCATCGGCATGGGAGGGACACTGGTCGAACTGATAAAAGACGTGTCCATCCGCATACTCCCGGTCACGGTTACCGATATCAATGCCATGCTCCATGAACTGAACGGGTACCAGCTGATCAAGGGGTTCCGCAACGAACCCCCCCGGGACAGGGAAGCACTCGTAAACATCATCGATACCATTGCCCGTTTTTTTATGGACAGTGCAGATATCATTGAATTCGATATCAACCCGGTCTTTCTCTATGAGCACGGGTTGTGTGCGGTCGATGCCCGGTTCTATACCGATGACGCCCCCGCCCCGGTAACCATTGAAGCGACGAGGACGCTTCCCAGAGAACTGCTCGATATCAAATCCATAGCCCTGGTTGGCGCTTCTGCTGAGCCCAACAAGGTCGGCTATGCCGTACTTCGTAATCTCCTCTCGTTTCCCGGAACGTTGTACCCGGTAAACCCGAAACACCCGGTGATTCTTGGCCGCACCACCTATCCAACGCTTACTTCCCTCCCGGATCCGGTCGATGTTGCCGTGGTGGTTGTCCCGGCCAGAGTCGTCCCTTCGATCGTTGAAGAGGCCGGTAAGAAAGGAATCCCACTTGTGGTGATCATCTCATCAGGATTCCGGGAGAGCGGGCCTGCGGGAACACAACTGGAAGATCGGGTGACGGCGATTGCACGCCAGTATGGCATACGCATTATGGGTCCGAACTGCCTGGGGCTCATGTTCCCGCACCAGGGTATCAATACCACCTTTGACCCGGTCTCGCCAAAACCCGGAAGCCTTGCCTTTCTGTCCCAGAGCGGAGCCATCATCACCACCATGGTGGACTGGAGCCTGCCTGAAGCGATCGGATTTTCTGAAGTGATCAGTGTCGGGAACCAGGCTGATCTCACGTTTGAAGATTTTATCCTCTTTGCAGCCGGAGATCCTGACACCAAAGCCATCATCATGTACGTGGAGCAGATCCGCAATGGCCGGCGCTTCATGGAGATCGTGCGGCAGGTAACCCCGAAAATGCCGGTGGTGGCAATAAAAGCCGGTTCATCAAAGATCGGCCAGATGACCGCTGCATCCCATACCGGTTCGCTCGCGGGCAGTTACGAGGTGTACCAGGCTGCCTTCTGGCAATCCGGGGTGATACCTGCCAGGTCCATGCGGGAGGCATTCCAGACCGCAGAACTCCTCTCATCGGAAGGATATCCCAAAGGCATCCGGGCAATGGTGATCAGCAATGCCGGGGGGTTTGCCGTGCTGTCATCCGATTACGCCGAGATGATGGGCATCGAGATGGTGGAGTTGCCCCAAACGGTGATCAAGGAACTCGACGCCATCCTGCCCGTGGACTGGAACCGCCGCAACCCCATCGACATGGTCGGGGATGCAAGTGCAGACCGGTTTGCCCGGACATTTGATGTGATGATCCGGAACCAGGAACTCTGGGATATTGCATTTGTTATCGCCGTGCCATCGGCTATTTCCGATCCGATCCGGGTGGCAAACGAGCTCGTCCGGTTCTCCAAGAGCACGCAGAAGATGATCGTCGGGTGCATGATCGGCGGCGATTCGATGAAGACCCCCTTGCGGATACTGAGGGATTCCGGTATTCCCAACTTCCCGGATCTCGAGGATGCGTTCAAGGCAGTCGGCAACATCTGCCGGCACATCTGCTGGGAAGAGTTCCACGGACGCCGGTGCAGTGCCGACAAGCGGTAACAAGGCGATACGCCACAGTTACAGGGTTATCTTCTTTAAGATCTGACCGTTCCGGAAGATGGTGATCACACCCCCGCTCTGGGAGACCACGATCCCCACCGTCTTGGTCACCTGCGTAATTGCTGCAACCGAGTTATGCCGCGTGCCCATTCCCGGGGGGAGTTTGACACTGCTCGTATCTACCGTAATATATCGCCCCACCGATTCAACGAACCCATCCCCGGTGATAATAAAAGCACCGTCGAGCTGGGCCAGGGCCTTGATATTTTCCTTGAGCCCGGGATTCATCACAACCCTGGCTTCGGGCTTGTGCCCCTCAAAGGGATTTAAGATGATCTGGCGGGATTTTTCCAGCACGTTTTTGGTATCGCCGATGAGAAATGTGGTACCAACCGGCTTTCCTTCACGGCCCTCAATTGAGATCTCAGTACAGATGTGAAAGACCGCATCAAAGACCTCTTCGTTTACATCGCTGTCGGCGATTACCAGATCCTTCCAGGTATCCGTGCTGATACGCACCACGCCGTCGCGTTTCCGGTCCGTAATGTCGTTACCGATACAGAGGATCTCGACAATATGTCCCTTCTCATCCCGGATGGCTTTGTTGATCCAGGCAATCCAGACCCGGTCGCCATTGCGCCGGACATTTTCATTCACGTTGACCGCATATCCTTCTGCATTGAAACCGAGATCGTCAGCCATCATGGAGAGATCATTACCGGAACGGGTCTTTGCCGGAACGATCGTACTGTTCACATTCTTTCCAATCACATCATCACTGGTATAATCAAAGAAGGCAAGAGCGTAGTGATTGAAGAACGTGATGATACCCTGCATATCCATGCGAATGATGATACTCTGGGTATTCTGCACGACCTCCCGGTACTTAGCTTCACTCTCTTTTAATGCGTCAGCGATCTTCTGTTTTTCAGAAATATCGGTGATGACAAATGTTCCGCCCAGGCTGATGTCACGGGAATCGAGCGGCAGTACCTGCACCTGGCAGGCAAGCATTTTTTTATCCTGTTTCACCAGCAGGCATGCGGATAGGCAAACTCCCCTGGCATCCCGTTTGAACTGCAGGGTACGCAAAAGGAGCTCGTACTCTTCGGGAGATACGAGGAAGGATTTGAGATCTTTTCCCACCATCTGCGACTCTTCATAGCCAAGCATTGCAGGGAACTGGCGGTTCACCCATTCGATGACACCATTCCTTGCCTGGAAGATACCCAACGGGGTTGCAGAAAGGATTGCGGCAAGCTGCTCGTTCTGCGCTTTTCCTTCGCGTTCGGATTTTTTCCGCAGGAGGGTCTGTTTGATTAAGTTGATCATCTCAAAGACCTGCGGCCTGATGTCGCCGGTCTTTGGGAAGGAGATCTCGGTTCCATGGGCAACTTCCATGACCGCAATCTTCCCCGGTCCCCGCATACCCAGGAGAATGACCGGGGTTACATTTCCCACTGATTTGAGGTACTTGATGAACTCGATCCCGTTCATATCCGAGACGAACTCGATCCCGTTCACATCCGGCTGCCGCTCATAGGAGACGATCACATCGTAATTGCGCCCTTTGAGTTTTTCTATCGCCTGTTTTATGGAATGGGCAGTATCGATCCTTATTTCCCCGGTCTTTTCCAGAAACGAGCGCACCTGAGCAAGGAGATCGGTAGTGTCATCGACAAACAAAACAGATATCATCGGGCATCTCCCGGAGGAAATTGCGTTGAATTCACTACTAAGTGGTAGATGGCTGAATGATAAATAGTTGTTGAGAATCAGGACGCCGGTGAGAATTTTTTTAAAACTGACCGCGGTTGGAGAACAAGACACCCGCTGAGGGGAAGTACGAGGATTCTTTTTAAGGACTTTCTTTAAATAAAAAAAGACAGAGAAAAAAACTTATCTTTCTCGTATAATTCGCAAATATATCCCAACGATTATGAGGGTGATCCCCTCTCTTCCCCGTTGTGGAAGCAACCCAAGGGGAGCACCCCCTTGACCCCCTTTATTTTTCTAATAATCCACTACCCCTCCTTGCCCACCATTGTTACTGGCGGATGCCCAAAAGAGCGACTGCGTGTTTTTCGTAATGGTTTCAACAGAGCGGTTTTTTCCATATTTGACAAACAGGAGAATCCAGAGCAAAAAAAAAATTATTTTTTATTGATAGGATATCCTTCAGTCTCGGTCACCGATTTGAATGATGCCATCAGCTGCCGGGTGATCGGCCCGGGTTTACCACTGCCTATCGTGCGCCCGTCCACCCAGGTGATGGGGGCAACTTCGGCAGCCGTACCTGTGCAGATCAGTTCATCTGCCGTGTAGAGATCAAAATATCCCATATTCTGTTCCTTTACCGTAATGCCCAGTGATTTGGCGATCTCAATGAGTACCATCCGGGTAACTCCCCGGAGATTGTTGAGCGTAGGCGGGGTGATAATCTCCCCGTTCTTTACGATATAAAGATTATCGCCTGAACCTTCCGACAGGTAACCGTTCGTATCAAAGAAGATGGCTTCATCTCCCCCCTTATAATTCGCCTCGATCTTTGCAAGGATATTATTCAGGTAATTAAGGCTCTTGACATTGGGGGGCATGGATTCTGCAGGATTGCGCCGCACGGATACGGTAACGCCCTTCAGACCTTTCTCGTACAGATCACCGTACATCGCACCCCAGGTGACCGCGATGATGATCACGGATGGCTTTGGACATTTGCGCGGATCAAGGCCGAGATCGCCAACGCCCCGGGTGATGATCGGGCGGATATACGCGTCGGTCAGATTGTTTTTCCTCAGCGTCTCGCAGATCGCTTCAGTCATCTCTTCTTTTGAGATTGGGGGATGGATGTCGATGGTCTTAGCCGAATCGTAAAGACGGTCGATATGTTCTTTTAACCGGAATATTCTGCCGTTATAAGCCCGGATACCTTCAAACACGCCATCCCCGTACAGGAACCCGTGATCAAACACCGAGACTTTTGCCTGGTCATCGGGCACAAATTTCCCATCATAATAGATGATCATAGTTTCTGATGGATCGCCGGGGTTTTTGTAGTTTTTTCTTTTGAGCGGGGGGTTTTAAACAATCCCGCTCACCGCTTCTGCCGGCATAACCGGACAAAGTGTTCGAACATACCCCTGCTCCCTACCGGATGCAGGTGGGTATAACTGCCCAGCGTGTTGTCGATCACAGCCCCGTCAAGATTGTCATGTATGCCGATACCGCGGGAAAGCTGGTACGCATACCGTGTACGGGAAGAGAGCACTACATCTGAATGGTGAAACTCATGCCCATGGAATTGTGCCTGGCCGAAAAGTGAGGTGGCATCGCTCGTTCCGGTTACGTAGCTGACAACCCTGCGGGCAGGCATCCGGGTCTCTCCGGAAAAGACCCCGCACATCGCATACGTATGCTCTTCAGGATCACCCTGCCAGCCGGCTTTAAGGATGATGCGATCCGTGAGATACATCAGACCACCACATTCTGCATAAATGGGTGTCTTGTTCTTTGACACGGTACGGATTGCATCTCTCATCTTCTGGTTGGATTCCAGCTCACGGGCATAGAGTTCCGGATATCCCCCGCCAATGATATAGCCGTCAGCATCCGGAAGACTGTCATGGACAGGGCTGAACATCACGGGCTTTGCCCCCAGTGACGCGAGGACATCGAAGAGATCTGCATAATAGAAGTTGAATGCTTCATCAAATGCTACGCCGATCGTAACATCCGGTGCGATCGTTCTTTCAAAGGATGGTGATTCCTGTACCGGAACGTTACTCTCTTTCATTAAGGAGAGCAGCCGGTCGAGATCCACGTACTGATCAATCATCTCAGTGATCGCACGAATCCGCAGGTCAAAGTCGCCTTTTCCAGTCCCCTCACGGTAGGGCACCAGTCCCAGGTGACGCATGGTCAGCTGCATCTCTTCCATCCGGGGGATAGCACCGATGACCGGTACCCCGCAATAGTGCTCAATGGCTGCAACCGCCTTTGCCTTGTGGGTGCCGCCTTTCACATTATTGAGAATTACCCCCACGATTCGTACCTTCGGGTCAAAATACTGGAATCCTTTCACGAGTGCCGCAGCACTGCGGGTGATGCTCTGTGCAGAGACCACGAGAATTACCGGAAGATCCAGTTCTTTTGCTATCGCAGCAGTGCTCCCCAGATCGGTGAGTGCTTCAGCCCCCTCGTAGAGCCCGCGGACACCTTCCACAATGGCAATGTCAGCACCGCGGCAACCGTAAGAATATATTTCCTGGATCTGGGCAGTTGAGAGAGCAAAACTATCAAGGTTCCGGCATGGCCGGCAGGATGCTGCTGCAAGATAGGAGGGATCGATATAATCCATGCCCACCTTGAATGTCTGGACGCGGTGCTTTTTTGCAAGCAGTGCTGTCAGGGCAAGCGTGATACTGGTCTTGCCGCTTCCGGATCGATCTCCTGTGATGAGGATCTGTTTCATCTCAGGCTCCGGAGAACCGCCCCGAATTCGCTCTCCACGATATCCCGGACTCCCAGGGTCTTGGGGTGGAGGTCGATCTCGACCATCACGTGCTGGTGCCCGAGATCCCGGAGCGGTTCCACCTGCCGGGGACCATTGGTGATAGAGAAGCACTCAATACCGGCGGTATATTCCAGGGGAATTGCATGAGGAACCCCGGCAATCAGGGCAAACGATGGGGCGATCTCGCGTATGCGCTTTCCGAGAATATCCCCGTTTGCGCCGTACTCGTCGAGCGCTCCTGCCAGTTCAATCGTCATGCCCCTTCTTTTCATCTCGTCAAGAATGATTGCAGCATCCCTGCGCACTTTGGGCAGTCCCCGCTGGTCCAGGTTGGCAATATAGGTGATATCAGCATCCGGGCAAAGGTCATGAAGCGCGATCAGTTCGTCGGCAAACATGTATGCGGTCTCTTTCTTTGCGTTCAGGATTGCTATCCCCTTTGCCCCGCTCCGTGCGCAATGCTGCAGTCGTTGTGCTGCCAGATGTTTCAGATCGCCGCGGGAAGGTTCTATGTAGGCCTTGCAGGCAGCGCCACGGACACGCTCAACCTCGTTAGCCTTTGCCATCAGGAACTGCTGGCGGGTGAGTTCCTCTTTGCTTATCCAGCCTGCTGCCTGTGCGGCTTCAAGCGTTGCAAGCACACCTGCGATGTTTTCGAGAAAGCCGGCATGGATGTCGACAGCAATCGTCGGGGTGGTGACACCGGCCCCGTCAATAGCGGACTGGAGATCTTCGCCAATGATCATAGAGACGCAGGTCCCCACGACAACCAGCCGTTTGGGAGCAAAGTGATCTTCGGCATACCGGAGTACGTTCTCAAGCGAAGACTGGCCACCGAAGATAAACTCATTATCCGCTAAGGACGTAGTGAGCACACGCATCCCATCTTCTTCTAAAAGACGGGCATGCTTGAATGAACATCCTGAAGGGCCGTGCAGAATCGCGACATCGGCTTCAAGATCGCGGGCCGTGTAGAGCGCAGCCACGATCGAACTGGGGCGGGGGTGCATGTATTTCATAGTTATATCAGTTATCTCCAGGTTTTTACGGCAAGAACAATGGATCCTTTACCGGTTATTTGAATGGCTGTATTTCGGCCTTCTTCAAGGGTCGTGCAGTGAGCATCTATACTATCCTTAACTGACCGGCAGGCCTCTGAACCCGGGTCCGGAACCCGGCCCACCCAGATTACTTGTGAAGGATGCACCTTTTGGATAGTACAGATGATCTGATCAAAGGAGAAACCTTCACAGACCGCACCATCGCCTTCCACCTGCCCGATGACCAGGGTCAGCTCCCCAGTTCCTGCACAATGCCGCGCGTAACGGGCAGCGCACAGGGTAGTTGCGATATTTGTCCCGCTGTTGGCATTGTCAACAATAATGAGATCTTTTTCGTGACTGACTGACATCCTGCCCGGAAGCGCGTCAAAATGATTGAGGGGCGTGGGATCCTGGTTGAGCATCATTGCGGCTGCTGCGGCGAGCATGAGGGGAATGCGGTAGGGAGGCAGGGAAAATAGGGGATTTTTTAAGGTACAACACTTCCCATCCAGTTCAATCGTGCAGTTCATACCATTGCACCGGGCTACATCCCCGATATGCACAATATTTTCGTGGTCACAAAAAACCCTGTCTGCAACAAGGATGCGTTTTGCGTGTTTTGCAGAAGCAATCTTCTCTTTTAACGCACACTTCTTTCCTGCCGCAAAGCTGTAATCCTCTGCTGAAGTGATGATGGCAAGGTCCCCGGCCCCGGTAACCCCCAGTGAGATCTCCGCAATCATCCAGCCGGGCATCTGATTGGCATATTTTACCCCGGGCAGAACCGATGCAGGGGTGATACTCCGTTTCCAGAGGAGATGCTTTGTCGGATAGGTATAGGTCCCGGTCGAAGTATGCAGTACACCTTTTCCCGGTAACAGGTGAGCAAGCGCATGTGCTGTGGTGGTCTTTCCCCGCGCCCCGGTAATCTCGATCATCGGAACGGGGAGTTTTTCACCCAGCAACCTGCGCACTGCCTCATGATGGCTGATAACAGGAGTACGACGGTTCAGGAGGAGGGGGTGATCCGGATCGAGGTGGACCGGGGCAATGATCAGATTATAGTTCTGATTTTTTGCTTTCTCTGCCATTTCGGGCGTAGTGTCATTATAGACATCCACCGCATCAACGATATTGCCTGCATCTGCAAACGTATCGCCTATCTCCCTGCCGCCGTGAATTGTATCCAGTACCAGAATATGCATAAAAAAGTTAGAGGATTGAAAGCGCTTTTGTCGCGTTCTTGACCATCAGATCGGCAAGAAGGGGATCGCTCCCGATGGGATCTGCGTAAAAAAGCGGGATCGATCTCCCGTTCATGGCAAAGCTTCCTTTCTTGATGCCTTCAGGTAACCCAATCTCCCCGGGAATATCTTTCTCAATATGAACACCTTTTGCAAGGAACAGGGGGACAACAACAAGTGCATCGATGTTTTCATGCCGGAACTCATTGAGAGAGTCCTTGATCGTGGGTTTATTCATATTCATAAAACCGCATTTTACAATAAATTCGGTATTGCCAGCCTTGATCATGGCTGCAGTTTTCTCAACAAGATCCTGATTGTAAGGCATCGTACTTCCATGCCCGACAAGTAACATTCCCTTCTTACCCATGTATGTAACTCCAATGGTATGATTTCAGGTGTTTTTTATAAGGTCCGGTATTTTGATCCCTATACAATCAACCTGTATGAAAAATGGGTACTGATAGTAATAATTTTTACCGATATTGATCGGTTTTGTAGCACCCGAATGCACGGGCTCCGCGTTGGATGTAAAAGTGATACCCGGCAGAAAGGAGATACCATTCCCCCGGACAAAATACCGGTTATCAGAGCAGGCGTCTGCATGTTGTTTTTTGCCGTTGTTCTCTGGTTATCTGCCATCCTTCTCAATATCGCAATCACCGGTCAGGTTTTTACGAGGATGGATTTTTTTACCTTATCCTCTTGTCCCCTTATTCGTGTATCCCCGTCCCATCGCATTTTGCCGGATAATTTTTACTGCTTTTACCAACGATGTTGTTGTCTGCCCGTGCAGGCTTGTTTTAAGGATTTTTCCTGCTACTGGTAATCTTCGCTCTGCATCCACAACCACTCTCATCGGAAAATGCGAACCAGCGATATTGCAGCTTTGGATCCGTGTTGTGGATCTCACAATCGACCGTGATACTCCTGCAGGCTGCCGGATCCTTTGAAACATAGATATCATTGGGGGTAAATACCAGATCTGGTTCATCGCATCCCATACAGAAGTACAGGCTTACAAGGCAGAGAATCATCAAAAATGGAACAAATCTCATAGTAAACGGTTCTTCTGGCTTTTGATAAATTTTCTTATTGGGGGATGATTCATCCGGGGTACCATCAGTTCGAGCTTTTCAGGACCTTCGTGATCCAGTATCCGCCAGGAAAACAATTTTGTCCATCCATAACAATTCCCCTTTTTTTTAGTTTCGGATACTTGTTGCAGGGAGGGTGCATCAATATCCGGACATTTGACCGATAGGAGACCACACATCTTCTCAGGAAAGGCAGAATCAATCCGGGCATATGAGATCCTGATGTTTGCGGGAGTAACTCCCGTACGGCAGAAAAAACCAGACCCGTTTTTACAAAAAAGAGTCCCATACACATGAAGAAACGTGAGCGCGTATTTCTCCGGGTTTGCCGCTGGCAAAATAATTCCGTGAATTTTCCTTAAATTTCCCAGCAAATCCATGCAAAGTAATTTGTTCCATCAGCCTCAACGGATATGAACTCATGATGGATGCATTTGAGCGTTTTGGGCTGCTCATTAACGACAGGGTCGTCAGGACACCGGTGGGAATCGCATCCATGGCTGGCATGGTTGATGCGTCCTATGTGATCGAACGGAGCGAACACATCGGTTTTGCATTCATTGGCGGATATTCGATCGACCAGAGCACCATGAACGCAGCGAAAGCAATGGCTGCCCAGGGAGAACGCAAGGAATTCATATACAGCGATCCGGTGGTGGAGCTGAAAGCGCAGATCGCAAATATGGAGAAGAGCACGGTCATCCCGGGGATCAATCTCCGGGGAAGTACCCCGGAAGCATTCAGTTCCCTGGCAGGAGCCATCGGGGATAAGGTTGTCTATGAGATCGACGCCCATTGCCGCCAGCCGGAAATGATAGCCGCAGGTTGTGGCGAGTACTACTTAAAAAAACCGGACGCTCTTGCTGCAATCATCAGGGCATTAAAGGCTCACGGGGTTACCGTATCAGTAAAGATACGGGCAGGTGTGGCAGCAGATGACCGGGAACTCGTCCGTACCCTCTGGAAAGCCGGAGCAGACATCCTGCATATCGACCTGATGGATTTTGGTCCTGCAAAACTCCGGCAGATCCGGAACAGTTGTCCCCTGATGCTCATTGCCAATAATTCCATCACCAGTTTTGACAAGATGAAGGATATGCTCTCCCATGGGGCTGACATGGTATCTCTTGCGCGGCAGTCTGATATACGCACTCTTTCAGGACTTGATGCAGCCATCACCCGGTATGCAGATGAAGAGGGATGGTACAATGCACCCAAGCAGCTCTGTCGTGGCGGGGATATCCGTTCACTGGCGTTCTGCTGTATGCCCGTAAAAGAGTGCCCCCTCATTCCGACGCTGACACGCATGGGGATAACAAAGGAAAAATACATACGCACAAAGCAGGAGGCAGTGAAGGGCACACCTCTCGAAAGCGGTCAGCAGACCTGTTTTGGCAGTCTGGTCTGGTGCTGTAAAACATCATCCCCCTGCATGTTCCGGGATATGACCATCAGGCAGATTGGCCTTTCAAAGAAAGAATATATGCGCAGGAAACGCGAGCTCTCTGATACCCTGATGAGCGGTGTTTTTCATGACATGCCTACCGATGAGAGCAGCTGAACGGGCCCAGCTGGCGATGATGCTGGAAGTGTGCGCATTTCCAAAACCCGGAAATGTCGATCGCTGCCATGACTATCCTGAAACCCGTCTCGAACATTTTCTTGCATCCACCATCTTTGCCCGCCCGGCTCTTGAAGAGGCAGAGAAGGGTGAAGGAAGGATGGGCGAGATTATCCGGCATGCGGTCCAGCTGACCAGTTGTCACGCGGGGGGAAATACCCACTTTGGGGCATTTATTCTCCTGATCCCTCTTGTGTATGGCCGCTCCATTGAAGGAGCCCTGAAAGCCATTGAAAAAACAGATACCTCGGATGCGGTTGCTTTTTACCGGGCATTCGGTCTGACCAAAGTCCACACCTATTCAGATGATGTGCTGGATGTGAATGATCCAAAATCGCTTGCGGTATTGCGGGAGCGCGATATGACACTTCTGGATGTCATGCTGCATTCCGCAGCACACGACATGGTAGCACGGGAGTGGGTGACCGGCTTTCCCTTAAGCCGTCGCGGTGCAGATCTGCTCAAACAGTTTGGAACGGGACGCAAAGCAATTGTCCAGATGTTCATCACCCTGCTTGCACAGGAGCCGGATACCTTCATTGTAAAAAAACACGGCAGCATCATAGCACAGGAAACCATGCGCAAAGCCCGTGAAGTACTCGATGGCATCGAGACTTTGGAAAATTTCGATCAGGACTGTATTGACCGGAACATCAACCCGGGTTCGATTGCCGACATTACCATAGCAGCGATCTTTATCGCTCTTACGGAGGGTTGGGAATGGGACTCTTGAAACCGGGTATCAACGAAGTCATTGCCACGACGGAGTACAATGCTGCACCCATGGGAATCATTGTGAGAGAGGGTGTAGCAAGAATGGTCCTGTTCTCCGGCAGCCATACAGCGAATAATATCGAAAAAAATGGTTGGCTTGTGGCTAATTTCGTGTTTGATCCAGTCCTGTACGTAAGAACGGCTTTTGAGGATCTCCCTAACGAAGCATTTGCAGAAGAAACGGTCAATGGCAGGAAGATGCACAGGCTCAAAGAGACGGATGCCTGGGCTGCATTCACGGCAACCATTGAAAAAAAAACCGACGAGGCCCTTATAGTCAGCCTGACCCTTGAAAAAGAGATCATTGAAGAAGTGTCTGTGCACCCGGTAAACCGCGGTTTTAACAGTATCATTGACACGACCGTGCATGCCACACGATACCGGATGAACCGTGATCCGAAACTCAAAGAACAGATCGATTATCATGCAGGCATTGTCAGGAAGTGTGGCGGAAAACGGGAACTTGAGGCCCTGGAACTCCTTATGCACCGGATTTCCTGATTTTTCCTTCCCGGTGCCCGGACAACGACCTTTTCCTGCAGTTCAAAGCACCATATGATTTTATATTACACTGCTGAAACTCACTATGTCAGCCTTTTTGTCGGAAAGAATGCGGAAGCAACACAAAATCACGGTGGAGACTTGAGAGAACATGCGTCCTATCAGTAATCGGAAGAAGTTCATCTATGACATATTCATCATTCTGAGCGTTATTGCATCTATCGCGATAACGTACATCTCCATATCCCGGGGGATCTATGATGTCTTTCCGTACTTCTACCTTATTCCGGTAGTGCTCATCGCGTTCACCCGGCCAAAGATCAGCATCTTTGTTACCGTGTTTGTCGGGTGGCTCTATATCGGCCTGGTATACTCACTGGGTCTGCCGGATACCGGCATATTTGCCCGGGCAACGGTCTGGTTCTTTATTTTTGTCTCTATCGGGGTACTCATATCAACCTATTCACGGGAATACCAGAAAGAAGGCGAACGGAGTTGCGGATCGTTTTTCAACTCGCAGGCAGGGGCATTCGGATATGACCGGGAAAGTCTGCAGATACTAGATCCAAACCGGAAATTTTCCCAGTTCATAGGCTATGACTGCCCGGCGCTGCTGTCAAAGACGCTTCCTGAGATCATCACCGAGACTACAGAGCGGGAAACATTTCTCGCAAAAGTGCGCGATACCCGAAGGGCTGGGGATATTGAGGTACAATTCACCTGTGCTGACGGGAGTAAACGCTGGGCACTGGTATCTGCCACGGACTGCGCTGAACCATCAATTCTCTGTACTGCGGTAGATATTACCGAGCAAAAACAGGCACAGGATTCCCTCAGTCTTGCAAACCGGAAACTTAACCTGCTCAACAATGTTACCCGTCATGATATCCTCAACCAGCTCACCGCGCTCATCGGGTATCTCGAACTCTCTAAAGATGACATACAAGACCCCCGGTTACTGAGCTATGTTACCAAGGAAGAAAAGGCAGCAAATGCGATTCGCAACCAGATCCTGTTCACCCGGGATTACCAGAATATCGGGGTTCATTCCCCCCAGTGGCATAATATTGCAGAGACGGTCTCCCTTGCCATGGCCACTCTTGATATTCACCAGATTAAAATGACGGTAAACCTCGCTTCCGTTGAAGTCTATGCAGATCCCTTACTTGAAAAAGTGTTTTACAATCTGATCGAAAACTCCCTTCGTCATGGGGAACGGGTGACAGAGATAGAGATTTTCTCGGAGCCGGTCGGTGGGGGTATCGATATCGTCATTAAAGACAATGGTTCAGGAATTCCTGAGGATGCCAAAGAGCGGATCTTCCGGAGAGAATATTTCAAACATACGGGCTTTGGTCTCTTTTTAACCCGCGAAATTCTCGCCATTACCCATCTGACCATATCAGAGACCGGAACCTTGGGAAAGGGGGCCCGGTTTGTGATCCATGCACCCATGGGAACCTATCGCTCCCTTGCGGGTAATGGTACAGAAAAATAGTTTTTTTCACCAGAAATTATCCGTACACTCCTTCTGCTCTTTTGGGCAGGACCGCAAAATTCCCCGTATGTTCCCGCATCACCCCATGGCGTGTTGCCCGGGGGGATTTTTTTTAGGAACCCCGGGCAAAAATGGGATCAAAGGAACGTTTCAGCGGGGGGCTGACTTCCTTGAGAAGAAGAGAGAAAAAACAATCAAAAAAACCTCCGGAGGGATGAGTGCATTACATGATAATTCCAGGTTTTTTCCCGGGCATTTTTTATTTAAAAAAAGGATCCCCGCCACCCTTTTTTACCAAAAGGATTTGCCTTTTCCAAAATGGTTCCCAAAGTCATTTGGTAAATGTTGCCTGTATTTCAGCCCGGGGAAAATCCTGCCCGCGGACACGCAGGGACCATCGTTCTGTGATGATCATGGTTAAGGTAAGTCCAGAAAACAGGTCCTGCGTCTCGGGTTGGGAAAAATAATGGGTACAGATCCCATTGCCCCGTAGCACCGTTCCTTCTTCAACTGCGGATCCAGTACCGGATCGAAAATCCAGATGAGAGAACCCGGAGAAATACAGAATGCCCCCCTTTCTCAACACTCTCACCGCTTCAGCGGCTGCAGCTGCACGATCATTTTTCAGGAGGTGCGAAAACAGGTGAACCGCAAATACCGCATCGAACCGTTCTGTGGCAAATGGCAGCCTGCGGGCATCAGCGACACAAACTTCTCCTTTCTGCAGCCGGACGCTGTTCATCCGGCTCATGGCAACAGCTCTTTCAGAGAAGTCAATTGCCGTTACCTCCCAACCCCGCTGGATCAAAGCAGACTGGGTCTTACCATTCCCGCACCCCAGTTCAAGCACCTGTGAACCCGGCGGCAGTAATGGAAGATGGTGTACCGCACCACCCCAGACGGATCCTTTGAAGAGATACTCCTCATCCCAGGCTACGAAATCATCTTTCACGCTGCTTCAGCCTCCTTATTTAAGTATCTCCTTTTTTAGTAAAAAGAGGGTTACTATTAAAAAAAGGGTATACACACCCGTGCTCCGGAAGAGGCAAAGAACAGACCCATAAAAGATCAGAACCGGACATCATGCACCAAAGCACTCATATAACCGGGGGTGAAAATATGTATTTGTATTGACGATTATCGACACATCGCAGAGAAAGCATGTCGGAATGAAACAGGTTCATAGCGTAAGGACAACCGGGGCGCATGCATGACCGAGGTAGTCTATCACGAGTTCCAGAAGTCCAAAAGAAACCATATCGATCATTCCTACCTTATTGATGTCGGCGAAGAGATCGATATCCAGCAGATCATGGAATATAAATGGAAAGTGTTCGACAGCGTCATCTTAAAACCCCCTCACCCGAGAACAAGATATTTTGAACTGGTCATCAATGAGCATATCCACGACGGGACATCGATGATTGAGGATCTTCAGGTGTATCCGGCCCTTGTCATGAAGAAACCCGACTTGCGGATCCTCGGGTACGTTCTCAAACGCGGGGACTGGGTTATCATCGAAAGGATCTACAAAAAAGCAAATACAACCGAGATTCAGTGGATATATTCCGATGATTTCCACCTGTTTGCCATCACCCATGCACAGGACAATCTTGAACGCATGGTAGAGCAGATCCTCGTAAAAATTGACGAGATCGCTACCTCAATAAAAACCGGGTACCGGGTCTACTCCCATATGGAGAACCAGCGGATGCGCAGGGAGGCTTTCGATGCAGTGATGGAAAGCCACAGCGGTATCACGATCAACAAGACCGCTATCCTGAAACACCCTGAATTCCAGCTCATTGCTGAATTGGGTGAAGGAGATCGCAGGAAGATGCAGGATGAGATCCTGCAGGATCTCGTTGCGCTGGGTGCAACCCTGGATACGTTTGGCGGTTCCAACAAGATCGTTGCCAAACTAAACATACCGGAAGATACCGACATCAACAAACAACTGGCCCATATCGAGGAACTGCAGGATCTCGGCTGGCTCTTTGAGTAAAACGACCGTTTAGAAAAACTCTTTTTTTTGGGGGGAAATTTACCGGTGAAGCGGATGACCGGTTAAGGTAACGGTATGCATTCTGCCGCTGCAGGCTGAAGCGCTGCCAGCACATCACCTGTGTAAAATAAGAATGAAAACATACCATAATGATGAGTAATCATTCAACCGGTTACCAAGAGTAACCGACAAGAGGGTATCATCAATGCTGGATATCAGGTTCGTCAGGGCTAACCCGGATGCAGTTAAGTCCGATCTCAAAAAACGCAATGATACAGAGAAGATCGCGTGGGTAGATGACCTGCTCAGAATAGATGCCCGTTCCCGGGAACTCAAAGGGGAAACGGATGTGCTCCGCCAGCGGCGCAACACCATCGCCCGCGAGATCAATGCTGCACGAAAAGCCGGCCAGGATGCAGCTGCACTCATGACCGAAGCTGCCGCTCTCCCGCAGAAGATTAAGGATTGCGACTGCGAGCAGGAAGAGAATGCGGCTGCCATCCGCTCTTTTTTAATGCGCCTGCCCAATATCCTGCACGACAGTGTTCCCGTGGGGAAAGATGATACCGAAAATATTGAAATAAAACGGGATGGTACCCCCAGGACCTTTGATTTCGAACTCAAAAACCATGGTCAGCTGGCTGCTGACCAGGGCTGGGCCGATTTCGAACGGGCCACCAAGATTTCCGGTGCAGGTTTTTATTTCTTAAAAGGCAGCCTCGTTCTTCTCGATATGGCACTGCAGCGGTTCGCACTTGACCTGCTCGCAACGAAAGGCTACATACCGGTCATACCCCCCTATATGATCAACCGTGCTTCGTACGAAGGCGTCACGGACCTGGGTGATTTTGAGAAAGTGATGTACAAGATCGATGGCAGCGATGCATACCTTATCGCAACCAGCGAGCACCCGATTGGCGCAATGTACCAGGACGAGATCTTCGAAGAGAAAGATCTCCCGCTCCGGCTTGCCGGCATCTCTCCCTGCTTCCGCCGTGAGATTGGGGCACACGGCCTCGACACAAAAGGCTTGTTCCGGGTCCACCAGTTCACAAAAGTCGAGCAGTTTGTCTTCTGCAAACCGGAAGACTCCTGGAAAATTCACGAAGAACTCTTAACCAATGCAGAAGAGCTGTTCCTGCAACTCGGGCTTCCTTACCATGTGGTCAATATCTGTACTGGCGATATCGGTACGGTGGCTGCCAAAAAATATGACATCGAGGTATGGATGCCCCGGGAAAATGCCTACAAAGAGGTGGTCTCCTGCTCTAACTGTACTTCCTACCAGGCGGTACGGCTCAACATCAAAGTGAGGGATAAGAGTGAGTTTGAAATCAAGCAGCACATCCATACGCTCAACTCAACGGCCATTGCCACCTCGCGTGTCATGCGGGCAATTCTCGAAAATTACCAGGAAGCGGATGGACGGGTACAGATTCCACCTGTGCTCCGCCCCTATATGCATGATCGGGAGTATCTCTGATTTTTTTATAAAAAGTCCTGTTTTTTTGCAAATCCTTTTTTTATCAAGATAACGTAGATAATAGTAAGAAGGGGTAGTATGGTTTTTCCTGAACTGAACAGTGATGAGTCGGTGATCCTCCAGGCTCACAATATCAAAGTAAAATCGGTTGTGTTTGATGCAGTCCTCACGAATAAGCGCCTGATTCTTGTAGATGACAAGAAAGGTCTCATCCCACCCCAGGAGATCCTGATTGCAGCTATCAATACAGTTGATGGCGGCGAGAATGCAATCCGTGATCCCATCCTCACGTTCTCCATCTTTTCAGCGGGGAGTTCTGCCCGTCAGATGATTCTAACCTTCCCGCGCGTAGCCAGCGGTGAACGGCGGCGTGAACGGGATGACTGGCTCAAGGCTCTCACCGCCCAGATCGCATCTTCTGATAGTTCCCAAGTAATGCCTGAGACACCCGATTTCGATCCACACCCTTCGCAAAACGCCGGCGTTACCCCCCCATCATACCCCGGTAGTTCCGCGGGGTCTCCCCAAAAAAAGAAGATCGATATCTCCCGGCCCCGGAGGAGTATTATCGAAGCCGCGCCGGCAATGCCCCGCCCGGTTGAGACCACATCCCTCCCTGTCGGTTCATTCTGCTCGCGGTGTGGCAACCGGGTTCCTCCCGAATCGGTGTTCTGTAACCGGTGCGGGACAGCAGTAGTGAGTTCTGCAGAACAACCCGCAGCAGCAGTGCCGCAGGCAGTCATCTCGATACCGCCGGTTGCCCCAACACCGCCGGTTGCAGCACCCTCATCGGTCCCCCAGGTGCAGATTCCAACCCCGCCGGTCTTTGGTATGGGAGCTGAGCGCAAGGATCGCACGCTTGAAGAGGTTATTCACTCGATAGAACCGTTGATTGAGGATTCAAAACCCCGCAGCAGTGAGCCGGCACCCCTGGTCCCCCGCCAGTATCCTGCACCCCCCGCCGTGACAGAGACTCCTGCGGTTGAACCACTCACCACAGATACTCCCGTGCAGGAAGCCTCTGAACAACTACGTTCCGGTGAGCCTGCGCCGAATGATTCACCCCCCTCGGTTCCGACCCCTCCTGCACCCCTGATAATTCCCCCCCGTCCCCCAAAAAAAGGAAAACTCGTCAGTATGGCAGTGCTTGCCATCGTAATTCTGGCAGTTATTGGCGGTATTGTTATCTTCTCAAATATATTGGGAACAACACCGGGAAACACAGCAATAACCCCGGCAATTACACCGGTTCCCACCATCGCCGTGGCAACACCCGCGCCGGTTCCTTCGCCCACACCCAAGACGACTTTCGTGGCAACCGCGACACCGGCCCCGGAACCAAAATTCAGTATCCCGGCCAGCGGGGTTTGGTTGAGGATTACCTATCCCGGCAAGTACAGTGGTACATTCGGTACACCGGGAAGCCAGTACCCTGTCGGGGAGAGGGATACCGGGGACCAGCTCTATACGGTATCAACCATTAACGGCCCGGTTGTAGCATCCATCCAGAAGCTGGACGGTTCGTCAGATAAACTCACTATCGAAGTGTATAAAAACGGCGCACTGATGAAACGTGCGGTTACGGTAGCCCCCAAGGGTATCATCGATCTCCAGGTAGATCTCAAACCAACACCGGCACCCACACCCGTTCCCACTCAAACCGTGAATGTAACCGAAACAGCATAGGATGGAAGTCAGTCCCTTTTTTAGCCATTCATATATTGCATAAAAAACCGATACGCATCATAAAAAAATACCTTCTTCACTGAGACCGTGCCGGATGTACGTTCAACGGTTATCCGGCCAATAAAATGGTTATATCCGGACCATTTCCCGGTTTTTGGATTCTCAGAACGGGATGCTCTTTTTGGGATCGATTCATGCCTTTGAACCGGTCGGGATCCGGAAAGTCTGCAAAAAAACTCCTGCAATTTCCGGGTGACCGGATCTACACGTCCAGTGCAGTGCACTGCATGGGTCATGTCATAGACAATCAATACGCGGGTTTGTTCTCAGGGTACAATCTCTTTTTTTCATTTCGGTGTGCATATTTTTTTTAAAGGCCAATCAGTTCCCGGTAGTGAACAAAAGGAGAAAGTGACAATGGATATCTATAGTATTATTATATGCTGTGTGCCATGGATCCTGAGCAGGATCCCGAATGGAAGTCCCCTGAACTGATTGCGCTGGTGCGGAGTACAGCAGAAGAGGCGATGCTTTCGCCCTGCAGGTGCAGCGATGTGATGATACTTCAGAATTTTTTTAAGAGAAATTGCCAGATGTCTCAATGCGAGGCATGCTTTGAATAGACAGGATCTGAATCCCCTTCTTTCGGGTTTTGGCAATAACGCGAATTCATGAAAGAAAGCGAAGGTTGCGGACCCTGCGGCATGCACAAACTCTGAACTTCCTTCCCAGAGATGGCATGAATCAGTTCTTTAATTAATCCAAAAAAACGAAGATGCTGCTATGGGGATTCGAACCCCAGTCGCGGGCGTGAAAGGCCCGCATGATTGGCCGGACTACACTATAGCAGCAAGTTGCTCTCTATAATTACCCTGCTGCTTATAAATAGATTATGGAAGAAAACAGACCTTTTTACCCGATTTCCTGTGAATGGATCTGGCCAGGGATATCCCACCCGGAAACGGAACGGTGAAAAACCTGTTAAATCATTTTTTTTTATTTTTGGACCCTTCGAAATAAATAAATATTATAGCAATAAATTAAAACATGAAGTGAAGAAACAGTCTCCATGGCCGGTGGAAAATACAACAGCAGTTACTGAAAAGTTTAAAAGAATGGTTTTTTTATAACGGATACGTAAAGAGTATATTGAGCGTCCCATGTCCATAACACAGCCGAATTCCTCACCCATATCGCTTCTTTGTGTGGATGATGATATCTGGATCCTGGATGCACTCAAAAAATATTTTGATCATGAACCGGATATTACCCTCCAGACCAGTACATCGGCAATGGATGCACTGGATCTCCTGAATTCACAACATTTTGATGCGATCATCTGTGACTATTCGATGCCGGATATGGATGGTATTTCATTGCTCCGGGAGATTCGTTCACGGGGAGATAATGCAATTTTCATTATTTTTACCGGGCGGCGCCTTGCCCATGTGGCAATTGAGACACTCAACAGTGGTGGAAACTACTACCTGCAAAAAGGTGCCGACGTCCTTGCCGAGATTCCAAAAGTTGTTGGCTATATCAGGAAACACCGGAATAACGGAACTGCAGCAGCCATCACGCCACGCACGGACAGCCCCTACCACTCACTGGTAGAGAACCTGTTCGATCCCGTCTGCTGTTTTGACAAGGACGGACAGTACCGCTACACCAACCGTTCCTTTAACCGGGATATTGGAACCGGAACAACGCAAGGAGGAGTCACAGGTTTCTATTCAGCGGTTCCTGAAGATGAACGCGATGAACTTATCAACCGCCTCATATCCCTCTCGGTCATCAGTCCCAACGTCCATCTCGGGCACCATATCAGGGCCAGTGATGGTTCACTCAAGGAATACCTGTGGATCTACCGGGCGATTACTGATGAGTCCGGTGAGATCACGGGATTCACAGCACAGGGAACAAATCTATTTGGAATCGTCCGCCTCTATTCACCATCTTCCCCTGAACCGGCTGGATCGGCTGCTGAACCCGAACCCGTTGCAGATGAATCGTCCCTGTCCGGGGAGGATACTCCTGTTCCGGTAAAGAGGGTAAAAACACTCAATGACCATTTTGTCGACCTTGCGGATTCTGTTGAACACGTCCAGTACCCGATATTTGCCATTGACCGTGCGGGGAAGATCATTGCCTGGAATCATGCAATTGCAGAACTTACCGGTATTGAATCGGCAGAAATTCTTGGCAGGGATGATCATGCCTACGCGGTTACACTCTACGGCAATAAAAGACCCATGCTGATCGATTTTATCTTTGATCCGCCCGGCGAACAGGAACTTAAAGAGAAACAGGGAATTACCCGGGACGGGGATGCATTTACCGGGGATCTCGAAACCGTCACGATCCATGGAAAGCCGATGCTCCTCTGGAGTAAAGGGGCGGGCATATTCGATACAGAGGGATCGATGATTGCAGCGGTCCAGTCGATCCTTGTCAGCTCGGAACATACTGAGAAAAATGGTGACGAGATAACCGATGAGGAGGTGTATATCGGGGGCATCTCCAGCATCATCCTCAAAGTTACCGGCAAGGGAATGGGGGGAGCGATAGCCGGGGCGATTGGATCAGCAGTTGGGGGATACGGAGTATATACCACCAACAGGAGATTGTTTGTTATCCATAACCCGACACTTGATGCCCGGAGAAATGACAGTGTTCAGTTCGGGACATTCATCATTGATGAACTTTTTGGGACAACGGTGGATATCGGCCCCCGGTTAATCGGGGAACTTGAAGGACATAAGGTATTTGAAGTCTGGAGAAAGGATATCACCAGCATAGAACTCAAAAAACCCCGGCTCCTTGCCGGGTTCCTTATCATCAATACGGCAGAAGGGGAGTCGTTCCGGGTCTATGTTGATCACAGCAAGGCATTTTTACACCTCGAACAGCTCCTCATAATGTCCTATCCGGATCTTCTCGTAAAACCCACGACAGGGTTTGAAGATTCAAAGCGTACTGAAGACTCTGATCTGGTCTGGATCGATGAGATCCACTCCTATGATCTCATGGGGAACTTTTCGATCCAGGATCCCTTTGACGATATTGGCAGTACCGCACACCATATTCCTGCTCCACTCAGAACGGCACCGGTACCCATTGCCCGAAGACCCGTTATCGTAACCTCGCATGAATGGGATAATCTCGCAGAGGCCATCAGTTCTGTTCCCTATCCCATTTTTGCCATAAACCGGAGGGGAAACGTGATTGCCTGGAATACAGCAATGGAGACATTGACCGGCATACGTGCACAGGAAATAATAGGGAAAGGGGATCATGCCTATGCAATACCGTTTTACGGAGAAGCCCGGTCGATGCTGATCGACTATATTGTCATGCCACCCGATGCACTGGTAAGCGGTGAAATCCCTTCCATTACCCGGAACGGCGATACCTTCATTGGCGATCTCGAAAACGTCACTATCAAAGAAAAACCGATGGTGATGTGGGGGAAGGGGACCGGTATCTGTGATGCGCAGGGATTTACGATCGCAGCCATCCAGTCAATACTGGTGAGCGAACCACCCACGGTTAAAACAATTCTGGGTATGTTTGAGCAGGAGAGATATATCGGGGGCATTTCGAGCATTACCGTGAAACTGGGCGGGGAAGGTATGACCGGTACTATTGCCGGTGCCATAGGATCAACAACCGGGGGGTACGGCGTTTATGCAACCGACCAGCGATTATTTGTTATCCTCAACCCGGAGCTCGATGCAACGCGATCCGATGGCATCTCATTTGGGTCATTCATTATCGATGAACTCTTTGGCACAACCGTCGATACCCGCGCCCCCGCCTGATTGAGGAGCTCGAAGACCGTAAAGTTATTGAGATCTGGAGACGGGACATCACCAGCATTGAGATGAAAAAGCCCATGCTGCTCGCAGGACATATCATCTTCAAGACGCGGACAGGCGAGGCATTCCGGATCTATATTGACCACCAGAAGGCTTTCACCCATATCGATCAACTGCTCAGGTTATTCTATCCCGAGATCCTCAGAATTGAATGAGCATTTTGTCCGGGTTATTTAAAAAAAATCCTTATTCCTGGCATCCCCCTCCCTGTCCTTCCCGGATCAAGAGGGGTTCCCTTTTGCGATTCCCCTACGCAAAGCTATAACCGTTATGATGAAACAGAGCGATACTACGATAGCTCCGGTACCTGGCAGAGCGGAGAAGGATATGGTATATGAACGATACTGGTCCAAAACACCCGGTTCGGGGCGGAATACAATGGGTCACCCGGGAATGGCTGGCTGCACATCTTAACGATGCAGGACTGATCGTGATCGATTGCCGGCAGAACAGTCACGCCTATTTTACGGATCATATCCCCGGCGCCATTCATCTCCATGAAGGGCTCCTCCGCATGCATATCGGCAGGATGCCGGTGTGCTGGATTCCTGCCGAAGCAGCACAGGTGCTGTTCCGGACGCTCGGATTGGCGCAGGATCGCCCGATCGTTGTATACTCAGAGGGCAGGCCGAAAAACGCCGCAGCAGCAACCGCCGGTGACGGGCTGGAAGCGGCTTTTGTTGCCTACACGCTGGTCCGGTTCGGGTGCCGGCGGGTGATGATCCTGGATGGCGGTCTTTTGCAATGGCGAACTGAAGGCGGCCTGCTGGCACAGGATTATGGGGAGACCTCCCCCTCGGCTTTTATGGTCGAGATGCCGATCGAGCTCGTTATCGGGTACGAGGAATGCGTCCGGATCAAGGACCGTCCGGAGGTGATCCTGTTAGACACCCGGCCGACTGCCTGGTACGAGGGTCCGGGCCCGTGGCGAAGATCCGGTCATATTCCCGGTGCCGTCAACCTGCCGGCAACATTGCTGCTGGACCCGGATAACGCAACTCTCTTAAAATCTGAGACGGATATCCGTTCCATCCTTGCCGATCGTGAGATCACCCCGGACAAAACGATCATCTGCTCCTGCGGCACCGGCAGGACGGCAACATCGGTTTTTCTCATCCTGAAATGGTATCTCGGGTATCCCGATGTGGTGATGTACGAAGGCGGGTTCACCGAGTGGGTCTCGCATGAGGATAATAAAACCGTGACGGGGACGCTGCCCCGGTGATCCTCTTTTTGCTCTTTTGACCAACTGCTTCAGCTGCAGCCCGCTATCCTTCCGGTCGTGTGCCGGTCACGGGTATGAGGAGATGTGCGGAAGCGCAAATCAGAAATAGGGAGTAACATCAAGCCTCTTGTCATGAAACGTGGCATAATCCTCATATTCGCTCTTGTGACGCTGATGGCGGTGCTCTCTTCCGGTTGCACCACCGGTTCTGCACCGGTCCCCCCCACGCCTGCCGTGCCGGTTACGGTAATTGCGACTGAACCGGTGACTCTGACGGCAACACCCCCGACAGTTCCGACAACAGAGCCCCTCCAGACCCTGCCCCGTGAACGGCAGGTAAATCTCGAACTCACCAAAGACCGCCCGACGTCAGAGATCCATTTACTCTTCCAGGGTGGGCCCGGAGAGATCTTTACTACAAAGATCCTGATGCGGGTGTATGCAGCGGATGGTACGTTTACCGAATATGTCATGAGCAACGGGAAGAAACCTATACCCGGTGACGAAATTGTAGCCCCCGGCACCCGGGGAAATGACCGGTGCGAGGTCTTTGTCGTCTCTGCCGGTACCCGGTACAAGGTGATGGATGAGCCTGCGCCCGGTGGCGGATACTATTAAGAAAAAACATTTTCCGGCAGGTCCCTTTTACAGCGCGGGTCCTTAAGAATGACAGCAGGTAAGGTATCTGCCTGCCCAACCTGATTATGAGTCAAAATCAGGTATTGACGTGAAAACAGATTTCCATTTCCCGAGGTAGGAAATCCATCTGGTTTACCCTTTTTTATTACTGGAAATCCGTTGCGTGCAGGTAAAAAAAGAATGAGGCCTGGCTCTTTTTAGCACCCGGTATTCATTGCTGGTACTTTGCGCTTTCCAGCATGCAGTCCATGAGCACGAGCGCAAGCATGGCTTCTGCCACCGGCACAATGCGGGGAACAATGCAGGGATCGTGCCTGCCGCCAATGGAAATCTCACAAACGTTTCCGCCAATATCCCGGGTCTGCTGGAGCTTTGCAATCGAAGGAGTGGGTTTTACCGCTATCCGCACGACAATGTCCTGACCGGAGGAGATGCCTCCGAGAATCCCCCCTGCATGATTGCTCGAAAATCCGTCAGCTGTCATCGGGTCGTTGTTCTCGCTGCCGAACGCTCGTGCAGCGGCAAATCCGTCACCAATTTCAACGGCTTTGACTGCCCCGATACCCATCATTGCACCGGCAATACGTGCATCGAGTTTCCCAAAGACCGGATCGCCTAACCCGGCCGGACAGCCTGTGGCTTTCAGCTGGACGATTCCCCCGACAGAATCGCCCGCAGCTTTTGCGGCGAGTATCTCCTGCTCCATCTCCGCGGGATCGCTTTTGCCATGCACTTGGCGGATCGTGCCGGTGATGGTGATTCCCCGTGCCGTGAGATACTTCATCGCCACTGCACCTGCTGCCACGCGGGAAAGGGTCTCCCTGCCCGAACTCCTGCCACCACCCCGGTGATCCCGGATACCATATTTCACCTGGTACGGGAAGTCGGCATGGCCCGGGCGGAACTTCTCCTTAATTTCCTCATAATCCTTGGACTGCTGGTCGTTGTTCCTTACCATCAGAGCAATAGGGGCACCGGTGGTCTTCCCTTCAAAGATGCCGGAAAGAATCTCCACCCGGTCCGTCTCCTGGCGTGGCGAGGTGAGCGGGGAGGTGCCCGGACGCCGCCGGTCAAGGAGAGGCTGTATATCGCTCTCTGCCAATTCCATGCCTGCCGGGCACCCGTCAATAACTACCCCGAGCGCCGGCCCGTGGCTCTCGCCAAAGTTTGTGCACCTGAAATTCCTGCCAAATGTGTTCATAGGACCAGCTCCCGTATGATCGCGTCCGGTACATCGATACCGAAGTTCAGATAGAACTGTTCACGCGCCTGATGGATGAACATCTCGGTTCCCATGATGGTTGGGCACCCTTTCTTCCGCGCAGCCTGGATGAGCGGAGTCTCGGGCGGTGTATAGACCAGATCGTACACGGTCATGCCGGGGAGAATCTGCTCATCTTTCAGCGGGCTCCGGGTATCCGGATCCATGCCCAGGGGGGTTGCATTCACTACCAGATCCGGTTTAATGCGGTCGAAGGCATCCCAGTCGGCCGACGTGCAGCCGAACCGTCCGGCAAGGATTTTAGCCGTTGCCGGTGTCCGGTTCAGGATCGTCACGTCCATATCGAGATCCACGAGTGCATATGCCGCCGCAGCAGCTACGCCGCCTGCGCCCAGCAGCACGGCCTTTGCACCTTTCAGGTGGACAAGCGGTTTTCTGACGCCCAGCCAGTCCGTGTTATACCCGATCGCCGTTCCGCAGGCAAAAACCACGCTGTTCACTGCGCCTATCGGCCGGGCCGCGTGTTCATCCACTTCGTCGATATATTCCATCACATCCTGCTTGAACGGGATCGTCACCGACAGTCCTTTTGCATCTATGCACCGGGCGATCTTCAGGATCTCGGCAATCTCCGGGTCCTCAAACCAGGTGTAGTGGTAATTGAGACCATAACGTTCGAAGAGCCCGTTGAAGAGGGCCGGACTCTTGCTGTGGGAGCACGGGTAACCGGCAACCCCCATGATCCGGGTCAGGGGATCCCTGTCTGCACCAACCAGCACGCTCTCGAGTCTCCGGAGTGCGAGGGGCAAAATCCGCCCGGTTTTGAAGAACTCAAGCGCAGTTGTGCGATGCTTTAAGGATGGCATGCCCTCGGTAAGAACGCGCAGTATCTTTTCGCCCGCTGCCCGGGGTGTTGTCTCACGGGTGTCAATGCAGAAATCTGCGGATGCGTAATAGTGCTGGCGCCGCTGGTCCAGGAGTGCTGAGATCTCTTCCCTGAGCGGGAGATTTGTGAGCGGCGGACGGGGGGCATTTGCCAGCCGCAGTTCGATAGTATCGATATCTGCCGTCAGGAGTATGAGAATGCCCTGCCTGCGCAGGTGTTCCATGTTACGGGGGTCGATCACTGCACCGCCTCCCGTGCTGATGACGACATTGTCGGCAGGAAGTGAAGCGATCACCTCACGCTCCTCGATGCGGAACCGCTCCTCACCCTCTTCGTGAAAGATGGAAGGAATGGACCTGCCGGTCTTCTGCTCTACAAGGGCATCCGTATCCAGCAGTGGCAGGTTCAGCCGGCTGGCAAGGACCTTTCCTACTTCGGTCTTTCCGGTACCACGAAACCCGGTCAGCACGATCCGTTTCATCGTATGACTCCGGCAAGCTGCTCCCAGAATCCCGGGAACGATTTGTCGACACACTCCGCATTCTGTATAGTAATTCCCCCGATGCCGCATCCCAGCACGGCAAAGCTCATCGCCGTGCGGTGATCGTTTGCCGGGTCTATCGTTCCCCCGTGCAGGCGGGCCGGCCGGATCGTCATACTGTCGTTACCGACCGTCACGTCACTGCCCAGCTCCCGGAGCCGGTCTGCGGTGCCATTGATACGGTCGCTCTCCTTGAATTTCAAATGACTGATGCCGGTGATGGTGGTAGGCGAGCCGGCCACGGCCGCGACCATGCAGAGGGTCTGGACCGTGTCGGGCGAGGTGGCCATATCGAATTCAATGCCCCGTAGTTCCCCGGTGTTTTCCACCGAAACCGACTCTTTCCCCCGGGTCACCGTGCATCCCATGGCCTGCAAAGCGTCGAGGAACCTGCGGTCGCCCTGCACGGAGGCGGGAGCCAGGTTCTTCACCGTCACCCTGCCGCCGCAGATGGCGGCGAGGGTAAAGAAGTACGAGGCGGATGAATAATCTCCTTCGATTGCGTAGGTACGGCCCTGGTAGGGATGCTTTGGACTGACCGCGAACCGTTCGTAGCCGGTCCGTTTGACTCTGGCGCCAAACATGCTCATCACATCGAGCGTGATGTCGAGATAGGATGCAGAAGCCGGCGGTGCGGGAATCCTCACCTCAATTTTGCTCTCCGCATACGGTGCGGCGATCAGGATCGAAGAGATGAACTGGCTGCTGATCGATCCATCAATCGTGACCTGTCCTCCCGTGAGATGGCCGCTCACCCGGAGCGGGGGATAGCCGTCCCTGGTGAGAAATTCCACCCTGCCGCCTATCGTGGGGAGGGCTGCTGCCAGCGGTCCGATCGGCCGCTCCTGCATCCGCTGGCTGCCCGTAAGGATGACTGGATGCCGGCAGAGCAGGGCGAGCGAAGTGAGGAGGCGGATGCTGGTGCCGGAGTTGTTGAGGTCGATCGTTGTCTCTCTGCCGGTTGGCAGGATACCCTCGCATCCCTCGAGGGTGATGCGGCCGGTCTCCTGCACTGCCTGCACCCCGAGGGCGCGGAGTGCTGCAAGCGTGAGATGCGTATCCTCTGCATCAAGAGGATTTATCACAACTGTCCGTCCCCTGCCGAGTGCACCGGCAATCAATGCCCGGTGCGTGTAACTTTTCGATGGCGGAGCCGTGATGGTCAGGTCCACATCGCGGACCTGCGGTACGGGTACGATCATGCCGGCACCCCGATCTTCCGGTAGCAGCCGAGCTCCTTGACGCTGGTGATGGCCTTGAGTTCAGTGATTGCACCCGCCGTCTCTGGCGACCATGCGGTGTCGAGAAAGAAGACATATTCGCCTATCTTCCGCTTCGAAGGCCGGGATTCGATCCGGGTAAGGTTGATCTTCCGGGAAGCAAAGACATCGAGCAGATCATGGAGTAGGCCGGCCCGGTCTGCATCCGGATCGATGAGGATACTGCATTTCTCCGGCGTTTTGTCCGGCAGGGGTTTAGGGGAAATACGGACGAACCGCGTGGTGTTCGAGGGATTGTTCTCGGTGTTCCGGACAAGTACCGGTATGCGGTAGAGTGCTGCCGCAGAGACCGGGAGGAGGGCTCCTGCGTCCGGGGTCTTTTTCGCCTCGATCGCACTCGCTGCATTGCTGCTCGTGTGGATGACCGGTATCCCCCACTGTTCGATCATTTCACTGCACTGCTCGTGGGTCTGGGGATGGGCGTAGATGATGCGGATTGCTTCAGGTGAGACGAGCGAGGCGAGATTGTGGTGGATGGGCATATACATCTCACCCGTGATGAAGAGCGGGTGCCGCGAGAGGCCGTCGAGGGTTTCACCGACACTGCCAGCCTCGGAATTCTCCATCGGGACGATCCCGTCCCCGTCACCCCGGGCCACTGCGGCCATGATGCCGTTGATGGTGGGGAGGAGGACGAGATCTTCGGGTCCTGTGAGATGCAGTTTTAGTGCCATCTCGTGGGAGAAGGTGCCCTCCGGCCCGAGCGTGATGAGCTTCATCGGTTCACCAGACATTCGATCAGGGCATCGGTGGTCTTCTGGCCTTCCTGGCAGTAGGCACCGAGGTGGCGGCTGTTCTTCTCAAAGAATACCCGGAACTGCTCGGGATCTTTTGCCTCCACAATAGCGGCAAGATCAGCAGCGGAACTCCGGCAGGCTGCAAGGACTGCCGGCACATACGGGTTTTGCTGGAGAATGTCGGCGTAGAGCGCCGGATCCTGCGAGAGGAGCCGGCCCACGAGCGAGAGCTCGATCTGGTACACGGGGCTCTCGAATCTGCCCGTAGTATGGAGGTCAACGCCGAGTCGCCGGACCGTGTCGGCCATGCAGAGCGTGACGAAGTGGGTGAGGCCCTGCACCACGGCTACGATCCGGTCATGCTCCTCGGGCGTCGCGATCGTGCAGATCGCGCCCTGCGCTTCGAAGACCGCGACCAGTGCGGCCACACGGACCTTATCTGCCCGGGCGGGACAGACAATGATGGTCTGGCGGCTGATGGACTTTACTGTTGGCCCGAACATCGGGTGCAGGCCGATCACGTCTGCTTCCGACTTGAGCATTGCTTCTACCGGTCTTACCTTGAGCGACGTGAAGTCACAGAAGAGCTGGCCGGGTTGTAAGAGCGGTGCGATCTCTTCGATAATCCTGACTGTGTCACGAATCGGAACGGAGACTACCACGATATCGCACTGCCCTGCTATGTCGGCACGGGTGACTGCTGTCTTTCTCCCCGAGACCAGCACTTCGTACCCGGCCTTTTCAAATACGTTTGCAAAGAGCCGGCCCATTTTGCCGGTGCCCCCGATGATACCTGCCTTCATGATCATTTCTCGCGGATGGTCTCTTTAACGGCCATGCCGAAATGCCGGCCGCCTTCCAGTACGCTGCCGAGGATCGTGTCACCGACTGCGAGGCTGACGACCGAGATCGCGTTGCCGTCATGGCCTACAAGACGGATCGTCTCGGCATTCTGGAGGATCAGGCTCACCGTATCCTTACCGGCTGCTGCCTCGACGAGGAGGAGGGGACGCCGCTCGATCTTGACCCTGCCGATGATGGCAGAGTGTGCGGTGCCTTTTGCATCAGCAACGAGCACCTGCCCGCCTGTTGCCAGGTCAGAGAGGTATGCGGTCCTGCCGTCCGGCAGGAGAATGTACGCATGCACGGCGCCGGCATTTACCCGGAAGGGCCGCGGGGCCACGTACGGATTTTCCAGGGTCTCGGCATGGACGAGGAGCATGGCCGATGAGGTGTTTCCCATCAGCATGCCTTCGCCATCCGAGAGGATCGAGCAGGTGTCCACGCAGACCCGGTCACCCATGCCCACGGGCTGGATCTTTGTCACCGTGAACGGGACAAGACCGACTTTTCCCGTTGTGCTCTTGAGGATTGCAGCTACCGCTCTGACCACCGCGGGATCGGTTGTGGTGAGGAGGATGCCGTACACGCCTTTCTCCAGGACGTGGATTGCCATCTCGGCTTCGGCTGCGTTCTTTACCCGGGCGATGATGTGGTCCGACTGGGCGACAAGGTTCTCCAAGGGAATCACGGTCCAGTCGCTGGTGGTTACGATTACAGGTTTGTGCTTCCCGAGCCCTGCTGCCCTGTTCTCGCTTGCTTTGTCCGTGATGGTACATTCCGTAACATCCGAACCGGGCCTGATATCCCCGTCGGGCGCCACGGTCGCGATCCTGCCGAGCCGCTTCACGTCTTCGGCCTTGTCAACGACCAGCGCATCCGCACCGCTCTCGATCGCGGTGGTGGCGATCTCCTTGTTCCAGGGGCGGATGTCGACCCAGAACTGTTTCATTTGTGCTGCTCCAGCGCCTTTGCCGGGTCCACGTTGTGGTGCACCACGTTGCAGAGTGCCTGGACGAATGCCTTGGTATCCCTGCGCTGGAAGGCGTTCCTGCCCACGCAGACACCGGCGCCGCCGGCATTGACCGAGTCCCGGATGATCCGGAGGGACTCAAGGTCGCCCGTCTTCTCGCCGCCGGCAATAAAGACCGGCACCGAGCAGGCCCTGACGATCTTTTTGAACGCCTCGGGGTCATTGGGGTAGTTGGTCTTGATCAAATCCGCACCGAGCTCCTCGGCAACCCGGACCGCGTGGCCGACCGACTGGGGTGAGTACGGATCAATACCCTTTCCCCGGGGGTAGATCATCGTGAGGAGGGGCATGCCCCAGCGGGTGCAGTCCCGGGCCACGTTCGCCCCTATCTCCAGCATCTTGGATTCATTGGGTGCGCCGAGATTGATATGGATCGAGACCGCATCAGCCCCGAGCGCGATCGCTTCCTCGACCGTGCAGACCTGGACCTTGTCGTTCGGGTCAGGGTTTAGGGAGGTACTGCCAGAAAGGTGGATGATGAGGCCGATGTCCCGGCCGTGCTTCCGGTGCCCGCGCTTGACCATGCCCTTGTGGAGCACAATCGCGTTTGCCCCCCCGTTGCTCACGTCCGAGATGACCTGCGTCATATCGGTCAGGCCGTCGATCTGGCCCATCGAGAACCCGTGGTCCATCGGCACGATGACGGCCCTGCCGGTGTTCCTGTCCATTATCCGTTCGATCCTGATGTCTTTGCCGATCATTTTGCCCGTCCTGATCCTGATGGATCAGATAATATTGAAAGCGCTTCTTCCACGCTCTTGTTTGCATGCACAATGCAGGCCGCGGCCTGCACGAACTTATCCGGGGTCCGGTGCTGGAAGGCGTTGCGGCCTATCGAGATGCCCGCAGCCCCGCCTGCCATCGCCCCTTCTATTAATTCTAACGTTGTGCGGTCATCGGTCTTTGAACCTCCGGCCACCACGACCGGTACCGGGCAACCCCGCGTTACTTCCCGGAACGACTCCGGGTCGCCCGTGTAGACCGTCTTGACAATGTCGGCCCCGAGCTCTGCTGCCACCCGGGCGGCCAGCTTGACCTGGTCGAGATCATTTGCCGAGGAGATGTTCTTGCCCCGCGGGTACATCATCGCGAGCAGTGGCATGCCCCACTCCATGCATTCCACCGCGACACACCCGAGGTCATGCAGCATCCGCTCCTCGGACTCAGCCCCGATGTTCACATGCATCGAGACCGCGTCGGCCCCCATCTTGAGGGCGTTCTGCACCGTATTGACGAGCACCTTGCTGTTGGGGTCCGGCGCAAGTTTCGTGCTGGCCGACAGGTGCAGGATCAGGCCGATGTCGCGGCCACCCTGCCGATGGCCATGCAGCGCGAGGCCCACGTGACCGATCACCGCGTTCGCCCCGCCATCTGCGATGAGATTGACGGTCTGACCCATGTCGATCAGGCCCGGGATGGGGCCATCCGAGACGCCGTGATCCATCGGTACGATGATGGTCTTCTTCGTATTGCGGTTCATGATTCTTTCCAGACGAATTTCCTTTCCTCTCATAGTGAAACAACAACTCCTCCCCTTTGTTTTTGCATATTTTTTCAATGCAAACCAAGGGGCCTGATCAATACCAGTAATAAAACCGGTAATAAAAGCCAAAAAAGCCAAAGACGCGGGACCAGACGGTACCGTCTTCGCTTGATGATTCAGAAACGGATGACTCTGTGCAACGGGCGGGTGAACTAGTGGAGATAAAGGCCTTCACGGGCAAAAAAACCCTCATGAATGCTGTAGCACTCGTCCTGCATACTCTATTGTATGGTGCCGGAGGTATATATTTGTGTGTGCTAATGAGTAGCATGGTTGGGGGCAGGAGAGGCAGGATAAACTTTCCCAGTAATCTTGTTTAGATTCAGGGAAAAAAACTAATTCAAAACAAACAAAAATTTCGGACCATTGAGATGAATCATATGATCCGGCTCATCCGCTAACCAGACTTCCGTCTCCCAAGCGGTCTCATCGAAATATTTCTTGAACTCTTTTTTCGATGGGAAGGCACTGATGAAAATCTGCTTGATTCCACTCTTTGAAAGCAATTCGGTCAGTTCATGTAAACGCTTCGGGGACATCGGACCGTGAGAAGTGACGGCTTCGATTAAAAATAACAGATGCTTTGTCCGGTCATAGAAAACGATATCCGGTAATTTATCGTGCTGCGTGATGGGGAAGTGTAAATCTGCTACCAGTTTTTCATTGACTTTCAGCATTTTGTTTGCTGCATCCCCAAGGTAAAGCAATTCTGCGGAAGGGAAAAACCTCGGGTAAAGATCCCGAAGAATTGCTATTTGTAATTCATTATGTGCTCCGGCAGTCAGGGTTAAAATCTCATCATTGAGGGTGATAGTTAAATCGTGCTCGCGTTTTCGCCCGGCATATTTCTCTATGAGTTTCCCGTGATTCGCTGTGAAATGACTTAATACTGTATCAAAAGCCGGCGTTTTGAATGCCTGGATTACCAATAATGCTTCGGGTGTTATGGTGTAGTTGTTCTTCGGGCTGTTTGTCGGAAGGGTCGGATCGTCCCTGTTCCGGATAACAATCCCGGCCTGTTCAAACTGGTGGAGCGTTTGCCTTCGTATTGTTTCCCTTGAATTTTCTGCATAGGTCATTGCATAATTTTCCTTGATGAACCCCATGATATCGTGAATAATAATCGGGCGCTCTTGTGCACTTTTCCAAGGAGTTTTCTTTTTCACATTGAGCACAGCGAGAAGGGTTAACGCGGATCGATCATTCTGCTGTGCCTTGGGTATCCCCATAAAGGTGAGAATTTTTAATGCGTCATCGATTTTGCTCATCGTAGTCAGCGCCTTAGTTACTCACGAGATCTTTTTTGATTTTTAGTACTTTTAAGATTGCCTCATCGCAGTCAGATAGTGAATCAGAGTCTCTTTTGCGGATTAATTTCCCAATGGCGACAATTTTTTCATAGTCCGGCATCGATACAACGCGGATATCCGTAGCATTTACCTGCGTATTCCCATTGAGTGCCCTGAAATATTGATCAATAATGGTTGTATTCAGGAGAGCAGCAATGCCATATGCTTCATCAAGAGTCATTGCGGCTCGTTTTTTATGTATGTAATTCAAATGGTTTTCGAGGCCGATGAATTCAAACTCCGGAAATTGTTCGGCATTCAATACTGCAGCATGGACCCGTTTTTTCTGTTCTTTTGAGGTAAATCGTTTCAGGACAACATAATTTCGTGTTGGTACAACAAGATTCTTCGATTCCGGATTCACTTCGATTGCTTTTGCTTTTCCATTTTTATCAAGGGACCATTCAACATCATTGCCCCGGATGTTGTGCATCCATAATAGCGGGACACAATTTGAATTCTCTATGGTGGTCCTGAGATGTTTCAAAGCCCGGAAATCTACAACGGGACCTGTTGAGATCTCGAAACCCAGTGTATTGAGTGTTTGTGGCCACGAATCAACGATCTCAATAATCTTAAGATCGTTTTTGGAGATGGGAATCCGGATATAACAATCGTCTCCCCGGCAATAGGCAACATCAGATGAGGGAACCGTCAGCTCCTGGTATTGGGTGAATTGTCGATCATAACTTACACTGACAAACGTTTTTCCTTCTTTTGTCGGGAGGACACTGGTTGCATGGAAAATAAGATTTTCCTGCAGGATTTCATCATCAACAAATAAATCTTTCCGGGTTTCAAAAAGATGAAGCCTGTCCAGAGTGAGGGTAGTCAAAAACCATCTTCTGATTTTTGAATAATATAGCCCTGAGCAAAAACTTCGGGGAGTGATGAATATCATCTCACCCGTTTCACTCAGCAACATTCCCGAAAGGAGCATAAAAAATGCGTAAATGTTTGGCTGCCCGTACACATATTTTTGAAGTGCCAGTGCCTCGGGTGAAGATTTGTTTAATTTGTAATAAGGTGGATTTGAAATTATGAGATCATATCTCGTTTTCAAATCGAGAGAATAGACACTACAGTTCCCGTCCTGTTCGATCTTTGCATGGTGAAGAATAAAATCGTTATCAAAAATCTGATAATCCATTGGACAATCCACTTCAGTCAGAGCGAGCTTGCAGGCTTCTAATGTTGATTTGAGAAACGGCAATACTTTTTTGTCATTCTCATAGACATGAATCGATATTTCGAGGTTCCGACGATTTTCCTGGATGAATCGATCGCAGATCCCTGCGATGAGGACACCGGTTCCTGCCCCGGGATCTAAAATGCGAATTTTCTTATTTTGTGATATGAACAGCCCCGCCATGAATGACGCTATTTTTGGCGGGGTAAAAATCTGACCTTTGAGTTTTCTATCCGAAACGTGATTTATTTCGCAATACAACTTTGTCTGGTTATTGGCATACCCGACAAGATTTTGAAAAATATTATTATCCGTAGAATAGGGGTAATGAATTGTTTTATCCTGGTTTTTGGAAATTATCGAAGTCATAACCTATTCTCATCAATAATTGAGAGTTGAGTGTGATAGATTCTTGTTTGTACCTATATTCATTTTTCTTATTATTGTTGGATATTCCATGAACTTCGCCATGCCTAAAAGAGGCCCCGAGGCGGGGAGCCATGCTATTGAATGACCGTCCGGGAAACCCTCCGGAACCAGAGCGCCCAAACCCTCCCTCATCACAGGGACCCCCCTCTCCAGAACCCGTCGGGGACCCCCACCGCTGTCTTGGTCAAAATGGATCCCCCCGTGTATGGTTTTTGTCCCGTTACAATACTGGGATCTTGCTGAATCGAATATTATTGTGCAGGGTCTATTTCACGATCACGGTAAGATTGAACTTTGGATTCGATTCATGTGCCGTTCCGCCCGGAGGGACGCCGAATACCCCATCAATAAACGATGTCCCGGGGCTGATCGCGCGGTACCGGACACGATAATGGCCGGACTGGTTCCAGTAATCCGTACCGGTGTCAAAGTATCCGTCATTCACCATTTCGAGTCCGCACCCGGAGACCAGGATGTTCCAGTCCCAGGCAACTGAAGGGGCCCACCTGAGGGAAATCTCGAAAACGTCCCCTTTCCCGATCTCAATTGTCCTGCCGGAATCGCCCTCGCCAAGGGAATAGCGGATTCCGGGCATCGGGTCCCGAACCGGGACGGACGTATCGACAGGGACCGGGACCCGGGGACCTGCATCCCTTGTATCGCTCCGGGAAACGGTACCCTCAATAGGTCCGGGCCCGGTCTGATCGTTGGGCGATCCAGGATTCTCCGTGGAGCCGGATACCGGAACGGCCGGAGAGGCAGGCTGTGTTCCGGTGCAACCGGCAGCTATGATCAGGAAGCTGAGGACGGCGATCATAATGCACGTGAACCGGATCGGCTGACAGGTACTCATGCAAAGCCTCTGAAACAGGGCACGATAAACGTTCTGTCATAGATTAATGATATCTTTTTTGAAACCTGTGGAAGAGGGTTCGGGTAATTTTCCATGCGGTATTGTCGGAAAGGAAACATACCGGGGGACGCCAGCATCGCCCGGTTTTTCTTTATCCACACTGAGATCCTGAGACCCTGGGCTGGATTACCGGAATCGAAATTTTCCGGTCATCGTTCAACTATCAGAACTCATGCGAGTTAAAGAACAACCCGGAAATTGTCCGAAATAGAATGGCCCCTCAACGTCATCAGCAAAGGGGGACCCCCCACTCCAAAACCCGAGCGGGGGACCCCTACCCCCCTGTCCCGGCCAAGACAGGGTACCACCCCCCCTTGCCGGCATCTGCGTGACCCACTGTTCGCGTGGAGTCTCCGTCTGAAAACATAGTTTCACGGCCCGTTTTCCGGAGGGGGGTGGGGGCCTGTCCCTCAGTACGACAGGGGGGTACCCCCTCCCTCACTCCAAAAAATGAGAGGGGATCCCCTGCCTGCCCTACCCCCCTCTTGCCCGGTACAGGGTACCACCCCCCCACTCCAAAACCCGAGGGAGGGTACCCCTTCCCCTCTTCACGCCCGGTTGAATATCGCGGTCTTGCCATTTGTAAAGACGAGCGTTGTATTCAGCTCGCGGACCGTGCCATCCGCTCCGGTGCCGAAGATAACATTCCCCTCAAAGTCTGGACCCCATTGCGGGCACGTGGCAGTGAAGGTGTTTGCATTCCAGGGGGACAGATTGTAGAACACCGCTCGCTTTCCGTACGTAAAGCTCAGGTTCCCGTTCACTTCTGCAACCTTTGCCGTACCATAGACATCATTTGTGTACTGACCTGTGTATTTTGAAAGAGCGAGGGGCTGGGTAGCAGTAGCCGGCCGGACCGGCTTTGGGGCAAGGAGCTCGGCACTGGTCTCATGGTAATTTTTAAGGGATTCAGCACTGTGATCCGATCCCTCCCGGCCGAAATACCGGTTGTAGAACGCAAAGGCAAGCGCATCGGGAAGGCCCGCATCAGCAACATTGCCAAGGACCACTATTCCCACATTCTTGTCCGGGACAAGGAGCACCATAGCATGGTTACCGCCCGTCTCACCGTTGTGCCAGACAATGGACGGCGACCCGGCCACTTCCTGGTACATCCAGCCCTGCGTGTAGTACATCTTCGATGTGCTCATCGCATCCCCAACCGGAGTCTTCGGGCTGTGCAGGTGGGCCATGCTCTCCGGGCTGATGAGTTGCTTACCCGCATACGACCCGTTCCCCAGGTTGAATATAGCCCAGGTGGCCATATCCTTCACGTTGGCATTGATACCGCCGGCCGGTCCCATGTTGTCGGTAAAATCATTGAACAACCAGTCGGGATCCGTGGGAACCGGTCCGGTCCTGTTGCCGGGCAGGACACCGGTTGAATGAAGGGACACATGATTGGGTGCGGCCCTGAAAGCATCATACCCGGTGCTGGCGCTGGTCATGGAGAGGGGTGCAAAGATCCGGGTCCGGATGTTCTCCTCCCAGCTCTTCTGGCTCGTCTTCTCAATCGCTGCTGCCGTCACCAGAAATGCCAGGTTCTGGTACGAAAATGCCGAACGGAAGCTGGATACTGGTTCAGCATAGCGGAGGGCATGAATCATGTCGCTCCGGGAGTACCCGACAATCGGAAGGTCAGTTCCCCAGTACCCTTCAAGGCCGCTTCTCTGGGCGAGTGAATCGGTGATCGTGTACTCTTTGGTCACCCACGGGTCTTTCATCCGGAAGTCCGGAACATAACGGATCACCGGATCGTTCCAGTTCATCCGGCCGCTGTCCACTTCCATGGCAGCGAGCGTGGCGGTGAAGGCTTTCGATGTGGATCCTATCTCAAAGACCGTATCGGTCGTGACCGGATCGGAACCTCCGGCAGTCTTCACCCCATACCCTTTGGCAAAGACGACCTTGTCATCTTTAACAATCGCAACCGCCATGCCCGGAACATTCCAGTCCTGCCGTGCCTGCTCCGCGTAGGTATCAAAACCCGCTATAAACTCGCGGAGCTCTGTCTCATTCTGGGGATTCACCCCGGTATGGGAAAGTGATTGGCCTGTAGCCGGAGACGGAGCGGGAGATACCGGGGCTGTCCCTGTTGCAGCCGTACAGCCTGCAGAGAAAACCAGGAGCGCTATAACAACCAGAACAAGGATATAACCGGAATAATTTTTCATGATTGAGAGTTGACGGAGTCATATTTTAACCTGACGAAAAGTGAAGGGAAAAAATGATGCAGGACGATAAAACCCGGTTGACTTCCCGGGATGCTGGATTTATGGCCATGTTCCCTTTTTATTTTCGGGACAACGTGTGTCGGGGGTTTTCCGGGCAGACTCTGGCAGGAGGGTGGGCCCCTCTCCATCGCGAGACAAGAAGGGCCCCCCTCCCGGTTAAAAGTGGGGTTCAATTGGTCCAATGTCAGATCATTCTCCGGGCAGATTACCAATACCGGGATTTTTCCGCACACGGCACATTTTCCCGGAAGGTCTTCCCTGCGCATGAGTCCCCCCGTCCCGGTTTTATGAACGTTCATGGGAAGGCAACCGGTCGTAGACATCAGCCCCAGTCAGATGACCAAAACAAATTTTTGGCCGTGCCTCTCTCTAATCCCGGGCGACGCCCCACCGGACACAAAGCAGGACCTATGAGGTAAACCTGCCACCCCCCAAGGCAACCCGGTCGTCGATGAGACCAACAACATATTATCCAAAAATATCTTTCCTTAGACAATCAAATGCACCGCCCCCCCCTCAGCGTTCCAGCCCGATACCGCTCACGAAGAACGCCAAGGCACCCCCAAGCGTGAAGCAGGCCACATCGCAGCGCCAGACATGACCAATGTCGAATCCCGACACACAACACCCCGGGGGGAGCGGATCCGTTCGTACCGATCGCAGACCAAAACCAATCCCCACAACGGAGATGAAAGTATCGACCGAATCATCAGTGAAAAAATCCCCCCTGACGGGCAATCCCGCCACGCGCCGGATCCCGTAACGCAATCGTTGACCACATCGCCCGCCCACAAGCCGGGCCGGAGAATATCCGGGGGGCCGGCTCAATGACCGGCCGCGGCCCCCGCGCCCACCGGGCGCTCAAAGATGCAATCCCGATTGCAAAAGCCCGCGGGCTCATCCAGCTGGCGATGGGCGGACCCGAGCGGATTTACGATCTCTCCATAGTCTCGAAGATCCCGATCGTCTTTGCCAGCATCATGTTCGCACCGAAAATTCTCGCATCGATCCCGGAACTTGCGGAATATTACCAGACGGATCTTGCACGGCTCCGGGTCATCGCCCGCGACGCTGCGGTGGTGATCGAGCTCTGGATCCGGTCCCGGCACGGCACCTGGAGGTTCTTCCAAGTCACGCCCTCAGCGCTTGTCGAGGTCGACCGCGAGGGAAAGCGGTTAGCGTCCGGGCAGACCATCGGGTACCTCGCCGGGGTCGCAGCACGGGAGAACGGCGGGACAAATACAGCACCGTCGTAGAGTCCCCGTTTTTACCCCTGTTTACGGGGGAGGAAATCCGGGCCCGTATCGGGCCCGGTTGTACGAGTTTTGCCTCACCCCCCTTTTTTGCAGAGGCAATGGATCAGAAAAACACGGTAATTCTCTTGGAACTGATGGTGATTTCACGACGGGAATTGATGAGGTAATAAGTAGCAACGTTCTGCTGGCATCCGCCCGGAGAATCCTGGTATCGACAAAGACTGGTGATCCGGCAGGGGTGTGTTTAGAAACGGTACATATCCAGAATACAGTTCATGCAGAATTGCCGGGCAGGTTTGAATATTTCCTGGATCTCATCGAATTCCTTTTCGGAGTTTTCCTTTACAGAATCTGCAATGATCCGGAATCATGGTTCATTTCTCCTTCTAAATCCTTCTTCTGCTCAATCTTTTTCGAGATGTTCTCGAACCATCAGATGGTCTGGTATCGCAGCGGGGATTGTGCAAGGATCTTTTCACCTTTCCGGTCTGTCTCAATGATGGATATTGTAACGTCAGCACCGTAGGGGATGGGAACCGGCAGTTCTGGTGCCATGACAACAAAATATCCCCGTTTGTTGAATTCCGCGGGAACGGGAAACCGGTGGTCTCCGGGCTCGTCCTTTATGGTGATCTGCACGCAGTACTTCGGCCCTGCTCTCGGTATCAACCCCTGGCCATCGACCCGCAGCGATTGATGGTGATACAGTACCGCTTCAGGATCCGTAGTCTCCTGCAATTTTCTTCTCTCGTAGAGGGCAAGGATCCTTAACCCGTCGTTTTCCATCCCGCTCATGCAGAGTACTGGGCTGCCCGGTTTCTTGAATTGTACGCAAATGACCCTTATAAAAAAACGTGGAAAACCTGTTCTGAATAAAAAATGCTGATACGATTCTTCACGCAATCAGACACCCCGCCGCTCCCGGAGGGACGCCCCCGTGGCGGTAATGACATAAGACAAAAAAACCCACCTCCATGCCTCAACCTTTTTCATCTGTCACCTCCTAACGCACAGCTATGAAACTTCTTGCATTCAACGGGAGCCCCCGGAAAAAATGGAACACTGCGCAACTCCTGGAGCACGCGCTGGAAGGAGCGGAATCCGAAGGCGCAAAGACAAAACTGTATAATCTGTACGATCTTGACTTCACCGGCTGCATCAGCTGTTTTGCCTGCAAGCGGGCCGGTGGGAAGAGCTACGGGAATTGCGCGGTAAACGATGATCTTAAACCGATCTTTGAAAAGATCGAAAAAGCCGATGCAATCCTGATAGGCTCGCCCATCTACTATGGGATCACAACGGGTGTCACGCGCTGTTTTCTTGAGCGGCTGATGTTCCAGTTCTCTGTCTACGATGCGGAGCGTTCCTCGCTCTTTGGGAAAAAGATCCGGACTGCCTTCATGTACACGGCCGGGGCAACGGATGATATGGTAAAGGAGATGGGCTTTGACCGGAATGCGAAAGGTACCGAGATGGCAATGGAGCGGATCTTCGGGTCGTGCGAGTCCTTCTTTGTCACCGATACTCTGCAGTTCGATGATTATTCGAAATACGTTGCCCCCCGGTTCAATCCCGAAGAAAAGAAGAAGCGGCACAAGGAGCAGTTCCCGCTCGACTGTAAGAGAGCATACGAGCTCGGGGCCCGGCTGGTCAGGAAGGATTCGTAAGGGAGCGACATGACAACTCTCCATCTGCTTCTTTTTTATTCATAGGGAAGATAAAATTCAGTGAGTTGAGAGACATGGATACGGAAACATCTGAGCAAGAAGGCATGAAAAACCGGTGCGGGTCCGGGCCTCACATGATGAAGCATATGTGTTGCCACGGATCGGGAGGCGCACTGTATGGACTGGGCTTTTTAGGGGCCCTCGGGTATTATCTCACCACGGCAACAAGCCTGCTGGGGGGAGTCCTGGGAGTCATCAAGGCGATTCTCTGGCCCGCGTTCCTGGTGTATGGATTGCTGAAGTTCCTTGGCATGTGAAGCAGAAAAGGCATCTGACATTTCAGAGGTGCGAAACCAGATTTTTACCTGAACTGTGACGCTCCACCGGATTCAGAGTAAAGGCGGGGCTTACCTCGCGGGACCGGCAGAGTAAGCGGTCCCGGAGTTTTTTTGATCGGTGAGTCCCTCCCGGCATCAAAGGTACGGTGGGGGAAGGTTTCCACCAGACAACCCGTTACTCTTTCTTGCGGGGTGTGAGGTGGGTAAAAATCGAAACCCCGGCAGCGATCAGTACGGTAACAGAACCGATTATGGCAACGATAACACTCGAGTTTCCGAGCAGTCCTGTATCCTGCGTGGGTACAGGCATGACCGTGACGACAGGGATTATCACCGGAACAACCACTCCCGATGCTGACGTGACCTGACTCATGGGCTGGAGCGTGCCGTATCCCTGTACCGTCTGTCCCGGCAAGGCATAGATCGAGCCCTCGTAATCATAATACCTGCTCAGCACCAGCCGCAGATTGTGATTTCCCGCGGAGATTCCATTCACGGTTTTCGGCGTTGTCCCGGAATAGACCCCATCGATCAGGATACTGGCGCCGGTCGGGGATGAGTATATCATTATACTGCAGGTTGTTGCGGTTTCCCCAACAGATATTGTCGGGTTTGCCGTGGGAATAATCGTTGTCTGCGGGGTAACCGCGACCGTTGTTTTCGTGGGAGTGGCGGATACCGGTGATGGGGCAACGGTTGTATTGGTTGTAGCAACAGGAGTCGGCGATAGGGTAACGGTTGTATTGGTGGTAGCAACAGTAGTCAGTGATGGGGCAACGGTTGTATTAGTTGTAGCAACAGGAGTCGGTGATGGGGTAACGGTTGTCGCGTTTGGGGTGTCTTTGCCGGAACTGGCTGGTAGTACAATGAGGAGCATTGCGAGGAATACTGCGAGTAGTATAATAGATGATCTGCTTCCACGAGACATTGATTTAGTCCTGCCAGCTGGGTTTGCCGGTGATTTCCTGTAACCGTTACATTGTTGTGAAAGGTGATAAAACCGTTTTACCTTTGAACCTGGAGAGGGCTTTGGCGGGGCAGGATCTGGCACCTGATACGTCACAGCCATCCGGGGCACCCCCTGTGGTTATCCTACCAACAACATATTATTCAAAAAATATCTTTCCTTAGACTATCAAATGCACCGCAACCCTTCAGCACATCAGACCGATACCTCTCATGAAGACCGGGCGCCCTCTGCACAAAGCAGACCGCATCGCTGCGTCCATCATGACCGGTTTATTCTGGTGCTCACCACAATGGGGGAGCGGATCAGTTCGCAGGATCGTCATGAGACTATTCCACAAAACGGAGATGAGAGTATAGGCAAAACCCCAGATAAAAAAATCCAGCCGGCCGGGACATTCGCACACGAGCCGGAATCGATGACTGCATTGTCGGCCAACCCGTGGGCTTTCCGGTACGCCAGAAATGTATTCCGGAGGCCGGCCTCATGAGCCGCGGACCCCGCCCGCACCGGGCGCTCGCGGAGGCAATCCCGATCGCAAAAGCCCGGGGTATCATCCAGATGGCCCTGAGCGGGCCGGAGCGGATCTTCGATATCGCAATTATCTCGAAGATCCCGGTCACGTTCACCCGGGTCATGTTCGCGCCAGAGATCTTTCTCAGCCTCCAGCAGCTGGGTACGGAATTCAAAGACGAGATCACGCAGCTCCGGATCATTGCCCGGGACGCTGCCATCGCGGCTGAACTCTGGCTTCGGTCCAAGCACGGCACCTGGCGGTTCTTCCTGGTGATGCCGGACTCGTTAATCGAGATCGACCGCGAGGGAAAACGGCTGTTATCAGGTCCTGCGCTTGCCTGAGCAGGCCGGGAAATTTTTTTTTCAAAAAAATTTTGCAGGAATTTTTCTTGTGAGATTTTTTAGATTTTCACCCGGGCCGGGAATTTTTTTTAAGAATAAGTCCGGTTGTTCCGTGAACCGGATTTTTCCTCCAGAGGAATTTCCGGAAAAAGGGTCCGATCATTTACGTGCTCCGGGCATGTTCCTTGCTATTCGATCCGTTGTACTCCCGGCCCCGTGAGCCGGTGGCCCGGGCCCCCCACCCTCGTCCCGAGGCCTCACTTCGGAGAAGTGGGTTTTCCCTCTCGGAAATTCCCCGTAGGGAAACCAGGTACAACGGAGCCCGTAAAAAGCCCGGTTGTACCTCTTTTCCCTCACCCCCCAAAAACCAGAGGTCATAATTCCGAAAAACACCGGAACCGGGCCGGAATAATTGCATGTTCACCGGCGGGAATGGGGGAGGTCATATTTAGCGATGTTACCGGGGCCGATGATCAGGAGGCATGTGTTTGGGATGACCGTGGAAACCGGTGCACTTAAACTAACCAGCGGTTATTTACTAACCAATAGTTATAATATTACCAAAAGCGAACGTAATGAGTGAAACAGTGCCCGGAAAAACCCGGCAGTATCTGGTTAGGGAATTGTTATGAACATCGAATCAGTAAAAATGGTGTATTTTTCACCAACGGGGACAACGAAAGCGGTTCTTGAGGGTATTGCACGCGGCATCGATCACGGTACCGCAGAAGAGCTGGACATAACCCGGCCGGCAGCGAGACTCCGGTCACTCGAAACCTCAGAGAACGAATTGCTCATTGTCGGTGTACCTGTGTACCTGGGCAGGATACCGGCACTTGCAGCCGGATGGCTGCAGACACTCCAGGCGCATGACACGCCCGCGGTCTGTGTTGTCATGTACGGCAATCGTGCGTATGACGATGCCCTGCTTGAGCTAAAGGACATCCTGTCCCGGCGCGGGTGCAGGCCCATCGCCGGCGCAGCATGTATAGGGGAACACTCCTTTGCTACTGCAGAAACACCCACCGCCCGGGGTCGTCCTGATGCAGCTGACCTGGACCGTGCGGTATTGTTCGGGAAGGAAATACGGGAAAAACTTCAGTTGGTACCATCAGCCAGCCATATCCCTGAAGTAATAATTCCCGGCTGCCACCCGTACCGGCAGGAGCCGTGTCATCCGTACCGGAAGGGCACGGTCTTTTGGAATGTTGATTTTATTGCGGTCGGCGATGCGTGTACCCAGTGCGGGATTTGTGCAGCAGGATGCCCGGTTGGTGCTATTGATCCGGAAAACAGCAGGGCGATCGACACGGAAACCTGCATCACCTGTTGTGCCTGCATCCGGCACTGCCCGGAGCACGCGAGAACGATAAAACCCGGCATCGTCAGGGACGCCTCGTTGCGCGTATACACCCTGAATAAAGAGCCAAAGGAGCCGGAATGGTTTATCGCATGAATATTCTCGGACCGGGTAAAAGCGGAACCTTGGAATACCTTCGTTCCCTATTTTCCTGCACCTGCCGGTTAGTGAATAAAAAGAGGCTGGCCTAGAGGGAACGTATGGGAATTTCCGACCGGAGACAACGGGAAAAGGAACAGCGGAAGACCGGGATCATCGACGCAGCCGAACGTCTCTTCTTCTCACGGGGGTATGAGGATGTTTCCATGGAAGAGATCGCCCGGGAGGTTGAACTGAACAAGGCCACCATCTATCTCTATTTTGAAAATAAGGAGACCCTTTTTGCAACGATTGTACTCCGCGGTATCGGGATCCTGAAAGAAAAATATACTGATTGCATGAAAAAACAGGCCCCCGGCCTTGTCAAGGTTGCCCTGATGGGGCAGGCCTATTACCTGTTCTCGCAGGAATACCCGGAATATCTCCGGCTGATCCATTTTTACGGTTCAGAACGTTTTGCCAAAGAGAACCCGTGCACCGCAGAGATTGGTAAGGGATATGGTACCTGCCGCCTGATCCTGCGGGATGCGATCCAGGAAGGGATAAAAGACGGTACCATCCGGTCCGACATCGACCCGTTCCTGACCTCGATGTACCTGATGATCTCGTTCATGGGCATCCTCTCCCTGGAGAACAAATGGAAACTGGTGATCGAGGCTGAGGGGTTCAGCGATGAACAGTACACCTGTGATTTCTTCCGGTTCATTATCCCCGCAATTTCTTCCGGAGACAAATCTCATGCAGTGGATGCCAGGGATTTCGCTTCTTTCGGGTTCTCCTTAGCCGGGCCGGTGATACCTGACCAGAAGCGGGAAAAACGATAAACTTTTTATTTTTTTACTGGATTTTATCCGGTCTTTTGTCCCGTCGCTGCTTCCGGTTTCACAGGACCGGAGGAATTGGATCGCATAGTCCGGAAAAATTAAGGTGCAGGTTAAAAAAACCCGTCAGCCGGATGGTGTCCGGATAATCCGGTGATCCGCGGTCACGTTCCCGACCTCGGCAAACATGGCAGCGATCGGGCAGAGACGCTCAAGGGTCTGGTCGATAATCGTTGACACAAGGGCCTCGTCCACATCGGCCCGTAGCGTGACTGTCAGGTGGACATGATCGAAAAATGCCGGCATGGTCTTTTTACGGGTCCCGTGGATGCCAATCGTCAGCTCCTCCGGGACAATGCCATTGTCCGAGAGGGCAAGGAGGATCTTCACGCCAACACAGCCGCCCAGCGAGCCGACCAGGTACTGGATAGGGTTGGGCACCTTCCCGTGCCCGCCCATACCAACCGGAGCTTCCATCGCGTAGAGGATCCCGGACGATGTGCAGGCGGAGAACTCACCGTCGCCTTTGTACGTGACCGTCATGTCAACGGGTTTCCACTCCATCCTTGATGTGTCCCAGGGGATCTCCGCAGTCATGCTTACCGGTTGTCCCTGCTGCATAAGAAATCATGCGGGGCATCATCCAGCGGGCAGGAAAGGGGAATGATTTTTGGTGGGGATCCCCCCTTTATCCGGGGCTTCCTGATCCCCGCAGGAAAGTAAAATAAAAAAAATAAAAAAATCCCGTCTGCTTATACCCGGACACCATTCCAGTACTGGGTGGTGTTCTTCAGGGCATCCTTACCCTCAGCAGTGTCTACCCAAAGGCCCTTGAATGATTTGTCATCGGCTGCCTTTTCAAAGACGAAGAACCCGGCATAGACTCCCGTGTCATCAGTCTCGTTCCAGGTGCCGGCAATTTTGCTGTCCTGCACGATTGCAGCGATGGTACCGTTGCCGTGGCCATACACGCCGGTGACAGATGCACCGGCCTCGGTGAGCGTGAGCATCTCCATGACGTCGCTGGTGCCCGGGGAGCTGTAGCTTGTGTTCCAGGTGCCGTTCCATGAGGCAGATGCAGGAGCAGGTACAGCGGTTGTTGTCACGGCCGTAACGTTCAATTCCGCGGCTGCTGTTGTGGCAGCGGGAGCAATAGTGGTCGTGGCTGAAGGTGTTGCCGGAGTGGCAGCAGGCGAGCTTGTGCAGCCGGCAGCAAGAAGCATGGCGCAGACGATGCCGGTGAAGATAAGAACCAGTAATTTTCTCATAATGATCTTCACACATTACCCTTTTTTTCTAATTAATCCTGCTGGAATGATCCGGGATGGTGGCGGGACCCCTTGCAGGATAATGACCAGCAAGGAGATTGTCCGGAAAAAGTGGAGGGGGTGTCCCGGGACGCAAAAACTCGCCCGGTGTGCAAGCCGGTGTCATTTTGTCCCTCAAAAAAAAATCTGTCCGGCCTTCACGACACCTTCTCAGAGAGGTCATACGATCCTTCCAGGGTATACATCTTCAGCCCGTCAACCTTTCCGCTGGCATCACGGGTGAATATGAACGCATCGTTTGACTCCGGTGTCACAAAAAACGTGTCATTGCCCGCATAGAAGAGCTCGACCGTCTCGCTGGGCATAGCCGAATGGTAAAACAGGTGGTTGCCTTCGGGATATACGGTGATTGTCCACGATCTCTCCCATGCCGGTGCATACGTGCCGGTATATCCGGCAAATGCGCCTGCTGCCAGCGGGACTGCCTTCCTATCGATCTTCTGCGGCAGGGAATACGGCTCGCCAAAGACTATCGCCGAGAGGTCGTTTGTCAGTGTGACCATCGGCGTCCGGTCATGGTTTGACAGGAACAGGATGCTCACATCTTCGTCCGGATAATACAGCGTGTACGAGATGAACCCGAAGTTGCGCCCGCCATGGCCACTGAACGTGCGGTTCTTCACTACCCCGCTCTCGATCCCGTAACGGTTTTCCAGCATCGCTGCGGTTGACTGCGGGGAGAGGATCGTTCCCGGGGTATGGAAGGCACGCTCCCACAGGAACAGGTCTTCGGTCGTGGAATGGACTGCCCCTGCACCCCAGGAGTTGTGGATGTTCTGGAGATCGTAGTGGACGTGTTTTCCCTTCATTGTCGTATACCCGGACGCACGGCCGTAAAAAACATCCCGGGCATTGTCCTGCCCGGAATTGTTCATACCAAGTGGCCGGAAGATATTCGTTTTCAGGTACTCGTCATAGGACATGCCGGAAGCCTGTTCGATGATGGCACTTAAGCCGATATAGCCATTGTTCGAATACGTATAGCCCGATCCCGGTTCAAAGATGAGGGGCAGGGAGGCTGCCCGCTTCATGATCTCCGGGAGAGCGAGATCTGCAGGGTCGGTGAGGGGAAACGCCCCGTCTGACGGGATCCCCGAGGTATGGTTCAGGAGCTGGTAGATACGGATATCCTTCCACCGCGGGGCACCGGGAATATACAACGAGACCGGGTCAGTGACATTCAGCCGCCCCTGCTCCTGGAGCTTCATGATGGCGGCTGCGGTGAGCTGCTTGGTGTTCGAGCCAATGGGAAATACTGTCTGCGGCGTGTTGAGGACTGCGAACTCCTCGTTTGCCATGCCATACCCTTTCGAGAGGAGCACGGTATCGCCCCGTGCCACAAGCACCGTTCCGCTGAACCTGCCGGCACCGGCAAGCGCTGTCATATATGCATCGACCTCATGGGAAACCGCCGCATCAGGATTGGCAGGCGGTGCTGAACCCTCGGGTTTTCCGGTTTTCTGCTCCGTACCTGTACAGCCGGCACAAAGGACCATGCCGGCTACAAGGCAGGCCAGAAGGAACAGGAATGTGTATTTACGGGCGGGATTCTTCATGCATGGGAGTTGGTATCTGGCCTGAAAAATATTACCCTTTGTTGCCCTGCCGGATATGTCCCCGGTAATCCGTACGGGTCAAAAAAAACAAAAAAATGAATTTCAGGGGAACCGGACAACTTCCCAGTTCTCCTGCAGCAGGTTTTTTTCGGGCACCGGTTCTTTTAAGAACCTGACAAAATCGCCAAAGTACAGCCAGGTATTCGCACCATCATACCGGGGTAATGAGCCGGTTGTCTGCATCTCGGTCTCGTTGATCGGACTTGCAATCTGGTCATATTCGCGGAACACGAAGGGATATCCCTCGCCGCCAATGATGGAGGGTTTGCCCGTCACAACCTCAAAGTGAAGATGCGGGATATCAGACTGGCCGGTGTTGCCAAGGAGGCCAATCACCTGTCCTTCCCTCACCTTGTCGCCCTTTTTGACTTTGATGGACCCGGGGATGATATGGCAGTAGCCGGCATATTTGCCATTTCCGATATCGATGATCACGGTGTTGCCGGTGCCGGTCTCAAAGGCAAAGGGCGGGAGTTTATAGATGATCTCGTTGTCCGGAACCCCGTCGCGGACATCGACGACGGTCCCGTCGGCAACCGCAAGGAGCTCCCTGCCGTACCCGAGGAAATTTTTGGCAAGGGTCGCGTTCCCCTGCGCAGCATTCCCGGTGACCGGGTCGATGTAGAACCAGTCCTGCGCATACCGCTGGTCAACCGTTGTTACACCGTTTATCGTGACCGGCATCAGGAAGTGATGGGTTGTGGGGAGTGTTGTCTCCATAACGACCCATCCCGGTCCCTTCACCGGTGAACCGAGAACTACCGGCTGTAAGTCTTTCCTGACGATAACCTCGCCGCCGGTAACGGTTGCCGGGGGAAGTCCGCTGGCACTACGGTTCAGTAAAAGCCGGTGGATGAGCTTGTCCGGCACGGCATCCGGGCTGACCTTGAACCAGAGGGAGATTCTCGGGACGGCAAGTTTCAGGGTGCCGTTCATCTGCTCTTCTGCGGTTGGCGGGGGATTTGACGCGGGCTGCCAGCACCTCTTCCAGACGTTTGCCGGGGGTGTGTAGATGACCTTTCCCGTGGCCGGATCGATCACCTCGATCGTTTCCGGCACCAAATCCCCCAGCGACCGGAGTTCCAGTTCGTAGGCAATGTTGACGCCGTTTGTGCTCTTGACCGGGATGGGCGCGACCGGGTTGGTCATCGTCACCGCAGGTTCAGCCATGGCAGCAGGGGCCGCAGGTACCAGCTGTTGTGCTGCAGGCTGGGTGCATCCTGCACTAAGGATCATGGCAATTGCGATAAGTATGATGCAGAGAGAATGTTTCGCTGGCATGATGGTATCATCCTGATTGTGGATGTAATTGATAATAAATTGCGTGATTCTTTTTCCTTACCTGCACACGAACGTCCGTCAGGCAGGCTGCGATAAAAAAAGTTGGTGGGGAAGCGTCGGCACATCCGGTCAGATCCGTGAGAACGGGCCGATCTCCTCTGAGTCAAATCCGGTAATTGCCCCGGACATGCTGGTCCTGAAGGTGAGATACCCGACCTGGTCATCCGGGTTCGGGAACGAGAAGTACCAGGTATTCTCCGTCACGTGCATGAGGGTGCCCGGGTACTTGTCGGGTCCGAGCTGGAACGTCATGTTCAAAGCATCCGCACCCTCGCTCACCCGCATCGCGCCGTACAGCTCGTTCCTGTACGTTCCTGCGATGGCGGACGGAGTGATCGTTGCAGGCTTTGCATCTGCGGGCCGTTCAACGGATTTGAGGAGCGAGTTCCACCCTGCCTGGCTGGCCTTCTCCTTCACCTGCAGGTCAATGCCGCTCTTCCCGATATACCGCTCGAGGAATTCGTCCCGCACCGCTTCAGGGAAGACCGTCAGCTGTTTGTTGGCTATGACGACAAGGCCGGTCTTCTTTCCGGGGATGAGGATCACGATCGAGCGGACACCGTCAAGCGCCCCGTTCTTCTCGATGACCCGCTCGTCAAGGAAATGGTATGAGTCGCAGCCGAGGCCGACTGCCCCGTTCAGGTCGTTTAAGGGCCCGCTGTGCGGGGCAACAAGGCTTGCGGCGTGGATTTCCTGTACTGTCTTCGGGGTGAGAACCTGTCTCCCGTCAACCGAGCCGTTGTTTAACATCATCCGCAGCCACTGTGTCATGTCCCGGCCGGTGGAGACCACCTGGCCGGCCGCGGGGAAACCTGCCTCTTCAAGGGGTATGGTGTGGATATTTCCCGGGGCACCTCCGTGGCCTGAGACATGGTTCTCATCAAGGTACAGGGTCTCCGGGTGGGCTCCCGACCGCGTCATACCGAGAGGCTGGATGATCCGCGCGTCGGTTAAGTCCTCCCAGCTCCGGTTGTCCACTGTTGCCGCGGCTTCCCCGGCGATGAAGAAACCCGCATTCGAGTAGATGTACTTCTCCCGGAAACTGGAACCAGGCGAAAGGTAGCGCATCCGCTCCAGCATATCGCTGTTCGGGTACCCGAGCCTTCCCAGCAGATCGCCATCAAAATGTTTAAATCCCGTGCGGTGGGCGAGCAGGTCGCGGAGGGTCGCGTGCTCACCGGCGTACGTATCTTTCAGGGCAAATCCCGGCAGGTACGTGACAACCGGCGTGTCCCAGTCCAGCTTCCCCTCGTCAACAAGCGAGCCGACCGCTCCTGCCGTGACGTACTTGGAGACCGATGCGATCTGGAAACGGGTGTCGGGGTCGACTTTCTCCGGCTTTCCGAGCTCCCGGACGCCAAACCCTTTCAGGTACACGATTTTATCGTCCTCGACAATGCCAACCACGGCACCGGGCACCTCGTACTCGGTCATCTTCTGGCTGACAAAATCATCAAAACCGTCAAGGTTTCCGGTATTCTGCTGCGCCGGGGCTGTCGAACTGGTACAGCCGGTACAGAAGATCAGGCCGGCCACAAGACAGGCGGCGGTGAACAGGAACGCAACACGAAGGGATGAGTTGTTCATGAAAGGAAGTTGGGTTCCGATACGAAAAACTTAACGAAATGATGTCTTCGTCCGGGTTATCGTTGGAGCTGAAATGCCACGGGGCTAAAAAATGTGCCATACCTAAAAACGCTTGCAGCGGTGGGGACCCATGCGGTTAAAGACCACGCAATCGTCCGGAACCTGCGTGTGCTTTTCGTATCCCCATCATAGGAGACACCCTGTCGGAGGGGATAAGCAAAAACCCCGGTCTTCCGGAATTGAGCGAGTGAAATAAATTCTAGGCTCTGGAGAAATCCTCGTGTTCCTGTTCCTTGCCAGTTCTCTTCGCTATACCTGAGGGAGATCCCCTCTCTCTTCCGGAGGGGAAGGCATCACAAGGGAAGCACCCCCTTGACCCCCGGAAGTTCTCGTCGAACTTCTCAAGGGATGTCTGAACGGCGGGGGCAAAAAGCACGAAGTGCCCGAGCCCCAGGAGCGGCTCCTCATTTCATGAATGGATTTCTCCAGAGCAGAATCATTAAAACAAACGGGGGATTTTCGTAGCAGGAATAAGAATATATCCTTTTATATCAGGATTGCATTGATAGATTGTAAGTGCAGAAAACAGGAGTTGGGAGGAATTTGTTGCCGAACTTCAATACTCGAATTTTCTGGTTATATCTCACTATTACTCTTTCCATTATTGCAATCGTCATGGCCGTTTTCAGCCTGTCACATGGTATTAACGATATTTTTCCTTATTTTTTCCTTCTCCCGATGCTCATCGTAATCTATGCATTTCCTCAACGGGGTATACTTTTTACCCTTGCGATGGGTTGGATTTACCTTACCCTGGTATATGTGTTCGGAACAATTTCAATCAGGGTTATCGCGGCTCATACCGCCTGGTTTTACATCTATGTCTCTCTTGGGGTGGTCATCTCATCCTTTGTAGAAAGTTCAAGACGCGATAAAGAACATGTCGAACAGATAAAAAGGGAAGCATTCCAGAAGATTGAGCATAATATGGAACAATTTGCTATGCTCAGTGACCAGATCAGGAACCCTCTTCAGGCAATAATGCTGTATTCTGATGAAAATTCTGATGCGGAGGTGAAGGGTCGCATCTCGCACCAGATACAGATAATTGAAAAAATTCTTGACACCATTGACGAGAGTTATCTGGAGTCAGAAAAGATCAGGAAATTTTTACGGAAATATTGCGATTTCCAGAAAAAATAAGAAAAATAATTGTTCTGGAGAAATCCTTTCGGGAAATGAGGAGTCACTCATGGGGGCTCTTTGCACTTCGTACTTTTTGCCCCCCGCCGCTCAGGAATCCCCCCATGTAGCGATACCTTGAGAAGTTCGAGGAGAACATCCGGGGGTCACGGGGTGCTCCCCTTGGAATGCCTTCCCCTCCGGGGGAGAGAGGAGAGTCACCCTCATGTATCGCGAAGAGAACTGGCAAGTAACGGGAAAATGAGGATTTTTCCAGAGCCAAAAACACACCATCATTTCAGCATCTTGCGGGTTCCACCCGGCTATCCCCCGGCAGTACCATAACGTCTGCCTGAACATCTGCTTTGCCGTGGCAACCCTTTGTTCGAGATCAGGTCCTTCAAGTTCTTTCACAACGGATTCGAGAACTGTCGGTATGTCGATGCGCTGGGGGCACTTTTCCACGCACTGCCCGCATTGTACGCACAGGGATGCAAACTCGGGTGTTCCCAGGGCAACAGCGCCACCCAGGCGTGCAGCATACATGAACTTCTCCCCATCGGGATCGTCTGCAAGGGTCAGGTTGTTGTAATGTTCGAAACACAATGGGATGTTTACCCCGGAAGGACAGGGCATGCAGTACTGGCAACCAGTGCAACCGACTTTCATCAGTTCCCGGTACTTGCTCTCCACCCTCTTTACAAGGTTCAGTTCCGCCCCGGTCAGGGAATTTGCCTGTGCCTGTCCTGCCACCCTGATATTTTCCCGGATGTTCTCCTCGTCATTCATCCCGGAGAGGACAACGGTGACTTCGGGATGGTTCCATACCCAGCGAAGCGCCCATTCCGCCGGGGTCCAGGGGCCAAAAACCCTCTTATGATAACAAACCCTCCGAAAATTTTTAAGGAATGGGGGGTGGGGGTAAAAATAGCATACTGCCCCGGCCCGCAAAACATACGAAATTTTTATATTGTAAATGTCAATACATTTACATATGTCCAGACAAGCCAGCAAAAACCCTTCCAGGTCCTGGAATATGATCTTCCTGCTTATCCTGGCAGGTGCAGCAACCCTGATGATATTCCCTGTATCTGCAGAAACGGGAGTCACGATCTCTGCATACGGGGACCAGTCGTATTATTATGGTGAAGAAGTGATCCTTCACGGAAATAATTCCATTTCCGACACTACCTATCTTTTCATCACCGGTCCCAACCTCCCTGCCGGGGGCGGGAAACTTACCTTCCCCCACGAGGGAGCAGTACTGGGAGAACCCGGAACGTTTACCGTAGTAAAAACAAGACCGGACAAGACATGGGAATATTCCTATTACACGGCAAACATTCTGATGGATGCCGGGTCGTTCACCATCTATGCGGCAAGCCAGCCGGCAACAGATGACCTGGCAGCCAATGTAACCTCAAGCCGGATGAGTATCATTCTCAAACGTCCCTTTATCATGGCAGAGATCTCCCCGGCCACGGTTTCAAAAGGGCAGTCCTTCACGATCAATGGAACTGCGGAAGGAAACCCACCCTCCGTCCAGATCTGGATTTTTGGCAATAACTACGTGTTTAATACCATAACTCCGGTAAATTCCAATGCATCCTTTACTTTCACTGGTGATACTCACCTTTCAGGGAATCTTCCCAACGGCCAATGTTTTCTCATTGTTCAGCACTCGATGCAGAACAACCAGTTCGACATCGTTGCCAGCGGGGATTACGTCCGCACCCTGCAGGGAAACAACGGTATGAATCTCTTTAAAGTCAATGGTGCCGGAAGCCTTCAGGGCAGGGACGCAGCAGCGGCACTCACTGCTGCGCTCAGTGACCCAAAAAATGGTGACGATACCTTTACGGTGATCCCCTTTACTGTCGATGACACGGGACCTTCAGTACCACAGACGCAGCCGGCCCTGCTTCCGTTTGCCCTGTTCGGAGCAGTTGTTCTCATTGTGGGAATTGTAATGTGGAAGCGGCATTAGGAATTACCTTTTTTTCCCAAAGGTACCGGCGTACCGGTATTCTTCACTCATCTTTCGTTATGGTGGCCGGGATAAACCGGCATCCCGTCCCGATACTTTTATATTGTAAATGTCCATACATTTACACATGTTCCTGCCAATGAACGAGAAACAGTTCGGGTTCTGGAAGATGCGGCGCAGCGGGATGTCCAACATCTCCATTGCAAACCTTGTCGGGATAACAAGGCAGGGCGTTTCCCAGGCGCTCCTCGCGATGGACGAGAAGATCGAGTCCTCGCTCCGGGAGATGGCCCACGCAAACCGGATCCAGGTTGAGAAGATCGATGGGGGACGCGGGGTACTTTTCGGCAAATCCATTCCGTTCCAGACAAATGCCTACATCTTCGTTTCGGAGAAGCATGGCATGCAGGTCTGGTACGAGCATGATGGCGACTGCGGGTCATGCGACGAGTACACAAAGTGCATCGAATTCATCTGGGATTTCGCTACGGAACTCGGGATCAAAATAGAGAAAACTGCCGAACCGACAAAGATGGCTGAAGAACTGCTCACAAAAATCAGGGAGAGTATACCATGATCCGGGTATCGGAAATAGCTGAACACTGGTTCGGCCTGTGCCGGAAACCCCCGGCTCTTCGTACCGCTCCTGCACTCATTGTTCTGGAATCTGAACCGGCTCATCCGGTTCAACCTGATGGCAGCGGACCTGTAGGCAGGCCCGGCAGGATTAGGGATGGGATAAGCATCGCTGCTGCGAGCCTGAAGGCACTGGTCAGGGACCGGCAGCTGCTCGGGTTTGCGTTCCTTGCCGGGCTCATCATGCTCTTTCTGGTGCTTGCAGAAGGATGGAGTCACCGGTATATTGACCCGGCATTTCCTGTCACAGTACTTATCGGGGACTCGTCTTTTTACGTGGACTTCCAGTACCTGTGGGTTGGCATCCCCATCGGGGAATCGCACGTTATCTTTTATTGGGGGCTCTTTCTGATTGAGCTGGTCTGCCTCTCCGGTTTCATCTTCATACTGGCAGGCCTCCTCCTGTACCGGAACGGGAACAAAAAAACACCGTTCACGGTCCGCGAGGGACTTTCCGGGATCCGTGGATCCCTTGGCTCCCTTGCGGCCCTGTCCGTGGGAATGGCATTTGTTGCAACTGTTGCCTATGACCTCATGTTCAACAGCCTGTTGTTTGCCGGCATTATCCGCAGCATCATGGAGCTCTTCTGGCTGCCCTATGCGTACTACGAGCCGCAGAACTGGACCCTGGGGGCGATCTACTACTCTGCGTACTTTTTCGGCCTTGAGATCATGGTTGTCAATGTCCTCCTGTTCCTGGCAGCCCTGTACCTGGTACCGGCCATAGTTCTGGAAAAGAAGGGACTCCTTCCTGCACTTGCGGGATCCGTAACCCTGTTCCGGCGGATCTGGCGCGAGGTGCTGGGATGCCTCATGGTCTTTGGGTTCATCTTCCTGGGGGTTTTTGCCGTCGGGCTCCTGATCGGCCAGTCCCCCGCCCTGCTCAACCATGACTATGACTTCTTCATCTCCCGTTCGCGGGGGTACCTGCCGATGATGGTCATCTGTTACGGGTTCATTGTTGCCTGCTGGGCCCTGATGGCTGCGGGTTTTACTGCTGCGGGTGTTGCGATTGCGGATCTCTACCGGGCAGGGAAGAACAACGGGATAGCCGGTATACCGGAGGGGCATATCCAAAAACCGGAGCCGGTTGTATGACACGGGTATCCCAAATTACTGAACACTGGTTCGGCCTGTGCCGGAAACCCCCGCTGGTCCGTGCCTCACAGATTGGCATTGTTGATCTCCGTGAACACGCCCATGAGGGATTTCCGGATGGCGGGGGCGGGGGATCGAAAACGATCCGCCGGGGAATCGGGGCCGCCCTGTCGGGCACAAAGACACTGATCCATAACCCGCAGCTCCTCTGGTTTACGCTCCTCGCCGGGCTTGTGCTGGCGGGAAACGCCCTCGGACAGGCAGCATTCCGCTCCATCGGCAGGATCCTGCAACCCGAAATAATCGTACGTTATGGCATGGATTTTTTACTTGGGTTTGCAACACTGTTCTGCCTGGTGTCCTTACTGGCGGGCCTTTTTATGAGCATCTCGTCAAAGAAAGATGGTCCAGCTTCATTCTTTGAGGGGCTTGTCGGAGCAAAAAAATATGTAAAAACCATCGTTTTATGGTCCCTGGTTCTGGCACTTGCCGGCATGCTGCTTGAGAGGATGTATGGTTATTTTGCCATTATCTGGTTCCCGCATGAACCTGGGTTTCTCTATACCCTCGGGGACGGTTTTTTTACCAGCACGATCACCCAGTTTCCCTTCAACTGGACTCTCGACTGGAGCATGTTAACCGAGATTCCGGGCTATGGAGGACGATCCCTGCTGTTATGGATATATCCATTCGGGGTTTTAGAGACCCTGCATTTTCTGGCAATCACCCTGCTCCTGTTTGTCCTGACCCCGTTTGTCATACCCCTTATCGTACTAGAGCAAAAGACCCTTCAAGAGTCAGTCGTGGGATCGTTTGCCCTGATGAAAAAGATCTGGGCCGGTGTAGCTGCCTGCGCTCTCTTCCTTGGGGTTATCGTATCCGTAATGTTCCTTACGCACCTGCTCATCCAGGCTGCATCCGGGATGATATCTCCCTACGAGACTGTCACATTTCATCCCCCCGGCACGTGGATTGCGCTTGCCATTCTCTACAACATCGTACTAGTAATCGTTGCGTTTGTGGTGGCAACGGTCGGCGGTATTGCAGTGCTGGATCTTTATACTCCTGCAAAGACCGGTCAGATGCCCGGTTCAGCTGAAACAAAACCTCTTGAATAATTTTTTTATATCCCTGCCCCCCTCCAGCGATTTCCCTTACCCTTTTACAAGAGTTGTTCGGATGCTGCATATGAAATCCCGCAGGGCTGAAACACCGGCATTGGAATTTTCCGGTAATCGATCCGCTGCGAGACGTCCATATTCAGACATATCAATAGATTCCCCCTCCTTTTTCTCCTGCGATAACCCCCACCGCTTCCCGAGGGACGTTCCCGCGGCGATTCTGATATCCGAACAAAAACCCTGCCCCTGCGATAACCGCGATCCCCGCCTCTCTTTTTCTGGTAACTATTTGTTCCTGCTCCTGAGCGGGGTTGCCCGGTCACTTCATCATTTCCTTCTCGGGAAAATCACCGGGCTTTAAGGATTTTTCCTGTGCTCATCTACCCTCCTGTGCATCTCTCCCGGCCTATGCCATCACACGAAGGCATATAACCTTACCCAGATAAAACACCACGACAAGTCCGGTGAGTGCAACCGGAATGAAACCTGCTGGATGGTACATTATCATTTTTGTAGAGATTGTCAGGATATCAAAACAAAATGGTCCCGTGACTCAATCGTCCAGCAGTGAAAAAAAATGTCATGCCCGGCCCGGTTCAACCCGCGGGAAGGGAAGTGGATGCCGGTAACCGGGGAAAAATCCGCACAGATGTCCGCGGAATGAAAAGGGTGTGCGGATATACCGGCTCAATGCAGCAGAAACTACAAAGGACAACCAGATCATTTAAGCAAGGGAAATGTGAATGGCGGAAATTGAACAATTAAAAGTCCTCCAGTCTCAGCGTGAATCATTTAAATCACGAATGAAACAGAATGAGCTGGAGAAGAAAGCGGAAAACCAGACTGCAACTGCCTGTCCGGAGTGTGGCAGCTGCGTGCTGGTCCACGACCGTGAGCGGGCAGAACTGGTCTGCAAGAATTGCGGGCTTGTGATCGATGACGAGTTCATTGACCGCGGTCCCGAGTGGCGTGCGTTTGATTCCGAACAGCGGAATAAACGCGCCCGTACCGGCGCACCGATGACCCTTACGATCCACGACAAGGGTCTCTCGACTATGATCGACTGGCGCAACAAGGATTCCTACGGCAGATCGATCTCTTCCAAGAACCGGGCGCAGCTCTACCGTCTCCGCAAATGGCAGCGCCGGATCCGTGTCAGCAATGCGACCGAGCGGAACCTGGCGTTCGCACTCTCGGAGCTGGACCGGATGGCTTCCGCACTGGGTCTGCCGCGGAACATCCGCGAGAGCTCGGCTATGGTGTACCGCGACGCAGTGGACAAGAACCTGATCCGCGGCCGGAGCATCGAAGGCGTTGCTGCAGCAGCGCTCTATGCTGCCTGCCGGCAGTGCAGCGTGCCCCGCACACTCGATGAGATTGCAGAAGTCTCCCGGGTCTCGAGAAAAGAGATTGGCAGAACCTTCCGGTTCATCTCCCGTGAGCTGAGTTTGAAGCTCCTGCCGACATCGCCGATGGACTATGTGCCCCGGTTCTGTTCGGGCCTCACCCTCAAAGGAGAAGTCCAGAGCCGGACCATCGAGATCCTCCGGCTGGCTGCAGAACATGAACTAACAAGCGGCAAGGGGCCGACCGGCGTCGCGGCAGCAGCGATCTACATAGCCTCCATCCTTGGCGGAGAGCGGCGCACCCAGCGCGAAGTAGCGGAAGTTGCCGGCGTGACCGAGGTTACCATACGGAACCGGTACAAGGAACTTGCAGAAAAACTCAATATCGAGATCATTCTCTGATCCCGGTCTCTTTTTACCCTAATCCTCCTGCATCAAAATGAATTCTGTGTTTTCTTTTACGGAGTTTTCCTTTACAGAAACGGTATAATTCAGACAAAATAGGGAGGCTCAGGAATTGCCAAACGTCAGCTTTCCGCCTTTCTCATCCACCACGATCTCCTTATCCTTATTGACGGTTCCTTCCAGGATCATTTTTGATAATTCATTCAGCAGCATCTTCTGGATAACCCGCTTGATCGGCCGTGCACCGAACTGCGGGTCAAAACCCTGGGTGGCGACAAACTGGATCGCCTTCCTGGTTGCCCTGAGCCGGATCTCGCTCTTCTTAAGCATCTTCTGGACGTTTTCCAGCTGGAGTTCAACAACCGTATGGATCTCATCCTTTGAGAGCGGTTTGAACATAACGATCTCATCGATCCGGTTGAGGAACTCGGGACGGATGGTCTTTTTCAGCAGTTCGAACACCTCCTGGCGGGTCCGGTCAAAGACCTCGTCCCGGTTCTTATCATTGACTTGCTCCAGGTTCTCCCGGATGAGGTGCGACCCGATGTTCGATGTCATGATGATGATGGTATTCTTGAAATCCACGGTGCGGCCCTTGTTGTCGGTCAGGCGGCCGTCATCAAGAACCTGCAGCAGGATGTTGAACACATCCGGGTGGGCTTTTTCTATCTCATCGAACAATACCACGGAATAGGGCTTTCTCCGGACTGCTTCGGTCAGCTGCCCGCTCTCTTCATATCCCACGTAGCCCGGGGGCGCCCCGACCAGCCTTGAGACGGTATGCCGTTCCTGGTATTCCGACATATCGATCCGCACCATGCTGTTTTCGTTGTTGAAGAGGATCTCAGCGAGCGCTTTTGCCAGTTCGGTCTTTCCTACACCGGTCGTCCCAAGGAAGATGAAGGATCCGATCGGGCGTTTTGTGTCCTGCAGCCCGGCCCGGCTCCTGCGGATTGCATCGGAAACTGCACCGATGGCTTCATCCTGGCCTACGATACGCTTGTGAAGTTCTGTCTCAAGACCCAGCAGTTTCTGTTTCTCGCTCTGCAGCATTCTTGAGACGGGAATGCCGGTCCAGCGCGCGACCACTTCGGCGATCTCCTCTGCATCCACCTCCTCGTTTACCATTGCGGAATCCTTCTGCAGCACGGTCAGTTTTCCCTTGAGTTCCTCAATGGTCTTTTCTGCTGCCGGAATACGGCCATAGCGGATCTCTGCTACCTTCCCGAGATCGCCTTTGCGTTCGGCACCTTCGGCCTCAAATTTCAGGTTCTCGATCTCATTTTTATGCAACTGGATCTGTTCTACTAACTCTTTCTCCGACTGCCACTTTGTCTTTAACCGGTTTCGTTCCTCGGTTAAGTTCCCGATCTGTTCGTTTAACGACTTCAGCTTTCCCTGGTCTTTCTCCCGTTTGATGGCTTCCCGTTCGATCTCCAGCTGGCGAATCCTGCGTTCAATTGTTTCCAACTCTTCCGGTACCGAGTTTATCTCGAGGCGGAGTTTTGATGCTGCCTCGTCAATCAGGTCAATAGCCTTGTCAGGCAGGAAACGGTCGGAGATATAGCGTTGGGAGAGTTCAACAGCGGCTATGATCGCCTCATCCTTGATTCGGACATGGTGATGGGTCTCGTATTTCTCTTTAATGCCGCGAAGGATGGAAATGGCATCCAGCGTATCGGGTTCATTGACCTGCACCGGCTGGAAACGCCGCTCAAGTGCCTTGTCCTTCTCGAAATATTTCTGGTATTCTTTTAAGGTCGTTGCGCCAATGACATGCAGTTCTCCCCGCGAGAGGGCGGGTTTGAGGATATTGGCAGCATCCATTGCGCCCTCGCTGGCACCGGCCCCGACGAGCGTATGGATCTCGTCAATGAACAGGACTATCTCTCCGTTAGCGGAGATCACTTCCTTGACAACGCTTTTCAACCGCTCCTCGAACTCTCCCTTGAACTTGGCCCCGGCAATCAGGGCTCCCATATCAAGGGAATAGATCTGCTTGTTTTTTAAGTTATCCGGCACATCCCCGTCAATGATCCGGTGGGCAAGACCTTCGGCGATGGCGGTCTTTCCAACGCCGGGTTCCCCTATGAGAATCGGGTTGTTTTTTGTTCTTCTCGAAAGGATCTGCAGCACCCTTCGGATCTCTTCGTTGCGACCGATCACCGGATCGAGTTTCCCGGTACGGGCAAGATCATTCAAGTTCCGGGCAAACAGGTTTAAGGAATTATAGGTCTCTTCCGCGGTCTGGCTGTTCACGGTCGAGCCTTTCCGCAACTGGCTGATGGCAGTTTTTAAGTCTTTTTCTGTAACCCCGTTCTCCTTCAACAGTTGTGATGTGCGATCTTTCACCAACAGAATTCCTAAGAGAAGATGCTCGATGGAGACAAATTCATCCTTAAATTCCTGGGCTAGTGCGGTGGCTTTCTGCAGGGCTTTTGTGGCATCGGAAGAGAGGAACTGGTCCCCGCCGCTGACTTCGGGATAAGCATCGATGATCCTGTCGAGTGCTGGCGTGAAACTATCAAGGTTCACATGCAGTTTTTTGAGGAGATACGGAATGACATTCTCGTCAACCATCAGCATGCCTTTGAGTACATGTGAAGTCTCGATGGCCTGGTTCTGTTTTGCCGTTGCAATCTCCGTTGCTTTCTCTACGGCTTCCTGCGATTTGATAGTGAAATTGTTGAAATTCATAATGGTGGAGGTTCCTTTTCTGGTGTTTTAAAAATACCTGTCCTATACTCGTAATAGTATCTCCTCTTGTCAAATAGTTTGTCAATCTGACAATGGACCGGGACCGGATGCATGAGCAGGGGTAGGTTCACTGTCTTCTCCGAACGTTCCCTGCGGCGATCTCGTAATGAGAAACGTGCCCCGGGGGTTCAGCTCGGAATTTTTCCCCCGGGTGGTGCCCGGCCCTCTCATCAAAACTGCCGGTCAGATTCTAGTCATTTAGAATTTTTCCGGCAAACGATCCGCTGCGGGGTGCCCATATTCAGATATATCGACAGGGCGCACTCATTTTTCCCATCGCGTTTGAACCCTGCTGACCCCACAGGGAAACCCAGAAGCGGTCTTTTCTCCCGACAAAAAGAGACTCAGATCTCCACAACCTCTCCGGTTTGTCCGTTGACAAAACAGTTGTACGCAATCCCGTTCATCGTGAGATGGGAGCGGGATCGAACCGTCCCATCGGTGCCCCACGACGAGATCACTGCAGTGGTTTCAAGAAACCTGCGCCCTTCGGAGGCGCCGGGAAGGACCGGGCGGTCGCTCCCGCTCAGACCGCCATAGTTGTCGATAAGCAGGATAGTTTTTTTCCGGTGCGCCGGTCCGGGCATCGAAGCGATATCCCCTTTTGTCATGATAGAGGTATACAATGCCATGGTCGATTGTCGCAATGAGGGTATCGTCCGCAAAGTCCATGCGCCCAAGGATCCCGTTGTCGGTCCTGTTCACGATATAGATGGTACCCGGGTACGGCGCTCTGGTGTAATCGATTTGTGCAACCACGGCAGTCTGTTGATTGCCGGCGATCAACACGCCGGTTTCTGTGCCCGGGAGTCCGTAGGTAAGCGCGGGAGCAGGATGATGACTGCTGTCAAAGCCGTTGCAGGACTCCGGCAGCTGCACGCTCGTGCGATCGAAGTGCGGCAGGATCGCAAAAGCTCATGAAAAACAGTACGAGCACTGCACCAGCTACGGCACAACCCGCAATGAGAAACGCCCGGTATTTGTTTTTGGGGGACTGGACGGCGGCTGTTGTTCCGGTGATAAGCGGACCGCCCAGGAACGCCAGGGCAGCGAACGGGTAAAACACCGGACCCGGTTCATGGAGCAGAACCATGTACACCATGCCCGCCAGAACACTGAACCGTATGCCAAAAATGATACTTGTTGTAACCGGCGCATTCTGCATTATTTTCCTTTTATCTGCTCTTTTAAGAAAACCTTTAGGATGTGAAATTGCATGGACTAAAATGAAAGTATCCGGCTGTGAGGTATCCGGTGATTTCGTATAGCCTCTGAGACCCCCCCTCACCTAAAACCACCTTCTCACTTTAACATGTCAGCAACCATCAGTAGTCTTCTGTATGTGCAATCTGATACAGGGATCACATTTCCCTGGCCTGCACCCGGCCACAAGGAGAAACTGATTACGATTATGGAATTTTCAGGAACGGACGACCCGGATAAGCGGGTAGCGGCACTTGAACAGAAGCTGACGAACATGGAAGCGCTGGTCAGGGGTCTGATCGCGGAGCTGCTCGACATCAAGGCAATCACCCGGACACTGCTTCGGGATGGAGAAGAACGCACCCGTAGGGAACGTACGTGGTTACCGACGGTTCCGGGTACCCTGGCATCTGATCCGGTGGATGAACAGACACCCGCTACTGCTGCAGCGGTCAGCAGCAATGGCAGCATGGTGATCCGGCCCCGGAGCGCACACCCGCCGGCAGTCCCGGTTGCACCGGCTGAGCCTGTCATGGTCATGATCATGCAGACCGACGGTACGATGAAACTCGAACCCCGGTACGGGGAAGCGAAACATATCGATTCCACCGGGGGATATGGGCGCAACCGGAAGGACGCTTCGGGAAAGAGCACGCAAAATCCGCTGATCTATGCTGCTGAAAAGGATAAGTCAGATACTGCAAAGACGTAACGGAAGTTCCCGATACCTAAAAGGAACATCCCGATACCGGACAGAATCTCATTTTTCCCCCGGGAGTGTAACCCCGCCGCCCCGCAAAAGGGGTTGCTCCCGCAAGGGGTTTTCATGAAGAACCACGATTCGCATCTCTTTCCCGCTATACCCTCAAGAGAGTTCCTGGGGTGGGGAACCCGGGTGCCGGCATGATTTTTTAAAAACAGCTCCCTTGACTGCAGGTGCTAGGCAGGGTCCGGACATGTCCTGTCTCCTGGCCTGGACGGATCCCTCAAGCCGGAAAAATACCTGCTGGAATCGGTGTATAACCGGACATCAGGTACAAAAAAAATTCTAAAAACCTTCTGCCTCCGCCCTGTTTCCCGGGCGTGGGGATGCACTATTCAAATAAGAGCCGTTGTTTGAGGAGGAGAATGAGATCCCTGAGATCCCTGCACCGGCCGAGTTCTTCGGTACTGGCAAGAACCGCCAGGTCCGCCCCTTTCCGGACAAGCACCACCGGAAAGGTAGCCGGGGGGTACCCGGATCGGAACTCGGCGAGAAATTCACTCTTGTCCAGCGTGCGGGACGGGATCTCGAGTTCTTTTAAAAAGCGCTTCCATTCCTTCTTCATCCCCACAGGACTGTGGGTAAGTGCACTGAGGGTGTGGATGCCTGCGCCGGAAGCAGCTGCTGTACCCGCAGAAAAATCCTTGAGCGGCTGTAACACACCGCTGTTGGTATTATCCACAATCAGGAGGGTTTTTGCGCCGGGCATATACGATCCTTCTCGCTGTTGCCCATCTTATAATTTGGGATACCCGCAAGTCAGATCTGTCTTTTTTTACGCGGGAAACTCGGATATGGGTTTCCCAAGGGAAGAATCATTGAAAAAAGTTCTAAAAAAACAATGAAGGGGATTATTTCTTGACTTTTCGTATGATGGTGAGATCCCCAAGGGTTGGCGTAAGGCTGCCCGGGACCTTCTTTCCTGCATCCACTTCTGCCGGGACATCGAGAAGCATGATCTCCAAAACCTTCTCTAACTTCTTCCTTACATTCTCTTCAGGGATCAGCTCGGCGTTCTCGATCTTCTTGATTAAGTGTTCCTTCTCTTTCATCTGCATGGCGAGATCTTTCTGGGTGAGGCCTTTTTCCATCCTCGCATGTTTTATCCGGGCCGCGTAATCCTCGACAACCTCCCCTCCCATGAAATCAAACATATCCCGCTTGTGCCAGGTCTGGCCGGCTGCACCGGCAGCAGGGGTGGCAGGTTTTGTTGCAGGACCCCGGGTGGTGAGTTTGAGAAGGTCCGTTCTCCGGACCTGCTGCACCTCGGTGCCGAACTTCTC
>JANXYM010000023.1 GCA_025350045.1 Methanomicrobiales archaeon
TATAATAAGTTAGTTCATAGTCATGTCTTATCTCATTTACGTTGCTATATTCGGGGCAGCCGCAGTTCTCTTCCTCTGGCTGCGGGATGCCCGGATCTATTTCAGGACCGGGCTCCCCGGCTACCGGAAGGCCGCGTATTATGGAGTCGGCTATGGGGCGCTTGCGTCCCTTGGGGGAGCCTTCACGCTCACGATGCCCGATTTCGAACTGCTGGGCCTGGGTCTTATCCTCGCTGCAATGTATCTGCAGGGCAGGATGGTGCGCGAGAAGGTCTGGGGAAATGAAGACACTTTCACCCGGTTCATAGGCAGCGCACCAAGGCCAAAGGCGAATAAGAAATAACGAATACCAACCAACAGGGAATAAGGATTTTTATCATGCTCCAGAAACCGAGAGGAACGCGGGATTTTTTACCGGATGAGATGGAGGCGCGGCGCAGTGTCGAAAGGAAACTGCGCGAAGTTGCGCGGTGCTTTGGATACCGGGAAGTCTGTACTCCCGAGTTTGAGGATCTCGAACTTTTTACCATGCGGTCCGGGGAAGGAATCATCGACGAAATGTACGTCTTTGAGGACAAGGGGGGCAGGAAGCTTGCCCTCCGCCCCGAGATCACTGCCGCCGTTATCCGGATGTATATCAACGAGGCAAAGGTTGCCCCCAAACCTCTGCGCTGGTGCTATTTTGCTGACTGTTTCCGGTACGAGCGACCCCAGAAGGGCCGGTACCGCCAGTTCTGGCAGTTCGGGGTTGAGCTGATCGGTGCGGATACGGCTGCGGCTGATGCGGAGACCATTATGCTGGCTTCCGATATGCTGGACGCAACGGGGGTCACGTATGAGCTGAAAGTCGGCCACCTCTCCTTTATGAAAAATCTCGTGAAGGATCTCGAACCGGCCATGCAGCGCAGGGTGCGGGCACACCTCGACAAGAAGGATTTTGACGGGCTGAACACAACGCTCGAATCCTTAAACAGGACGGATCTTGCAGCCTCCCTTACCGCACTGGTCGGCACCCGCGATCTTGCCGAAGCCTTCGAGATCGCAGGAACGATTCCGGAGAAAGAGCGTTTTGAACAGACCATTGGATCGCTCGATGCAGCCGGTGTGAAATACCGCCTCAGTTTCGGCATTGCGCGAGGTCTGGATTACTATACCGGGATGGTCTTTGAGGGATTTGCCCAGAACCTCGGGGCCGAGAACCAGATCCTGGGCGGGGGGACCTACCGCCTCGCCCATCTTTTCGGGGGAGACGATGTGGCCTCCTGCGGGTTTGCCATCGGGTTTGACCGGGTGATGGTTTCCCTTGGCGACATCCAGCCAGCGGTTGTTCCGGTTGTCGGACTGGTCTGCACGAGCGAGGGGCGCTCCCGAGCTCTCGTTGTTGCAAAAGCACTGCGTGACGCGGGCATCCGCACTGAGATGGATCTCATGGAGCGCGGGCTGGGGGCTCAGCTGGCTCATGCTTCAAAGACTGCGAATTTCGCCATTGTGATCGGCCAGCGCGAGGCAGAGTCCGGGCAGGTTACGTTAAAAAATCTGCTGACCGCCGAGCAGAAGACAGTCGATCTTGCAGCAGCCATTGCTGAGGTGAGAGCGTTTGGTCCTGGCTGACGAGCTCGCCAAACAGCAGCGCAGCATCAGTGTTGCGGAATTTTTTGAGAAGAACAAACACCTGCTGGGTTTTGATTCCCCCACGCGGGGTGTGATTACCACCATAAAAGAAGCAGTGGACAATGCACTTGATGCCTGTGAAGAGGCGCAGGTGCTTCCGGATATTTTTATCAGCATCAAGAAAGTTTCCGGTGATATATTCCGGATCATCGTTGAGGACAATGGCCCGGGAATCGTTCCTGCGCAGGTGCCGTACGTGTTTGGCAAGCTGCTCTATGGTTCCCGTTTCCACCAGATCCGGCAGACACGCGGCCAGCAGGGTATCGGGATATCAGCTGCCGTGCTCTATGCGCAGCTCACCAGTGGCGTTCCGACAGTCGTGATCTCCCGTACCGGTCATAAGGAGCCGGCATATAAATTCGAGATCCAGATCAAGATCGAGACCAATGAGCCTGACATCATATCACAGCAGACGATAGACTGGGACCGGATTCACGGCACCCGGGTGCAGATCGAGTTCAAGAGCACGATGTCGGCAAAGAAGAAGCTGCTCGAGTATCTCAAGTATACTTCCATTGTGAATCCTCACGCCCGCTTCCGGGTGGAGCTGGACGATGATGCGTTCACGTTCGAGCGGGTGAGCCAGGAGATCCTCGCGTGTCCCATTGCCGTTAAACCCCACCCGCATGGGATCGAGTTCGGGCAACTCAAACGGATGGCCGTTGCAAGCGATGAGAAACTTGCCGATTTCCTGATGGAGAATTTCAGCCGGGTCGGAAAGAAGACTGCCCAGGAGATGTGCGATACGTCCGGCCTGAAAGCAACCGTTAAGGTATCGGGACTTTCAGCAGAACAGCTCAAGGCGCTCCTTGCTGCCATGCAGGACGTTCCGGTACCTCCCCCGCTCACCGTCCAGTGCCTCTCTCCCATTGGTGAGGAACTGATCCGGCGCGGGCTCGACAAGGAGTTCCAGATGGATTTTGTCGGGGCCCGCACGCGGCCCGCATCGGTCTTCTCGGGCCACTCATTCGTAGTTGAAGCGGCGATCGGATACGGGGGCAAGTTGCCTTCCGAGGGAAATGCGATTATTCTCCGGTTTGCCAACCGGGTTCCGCTGATGTACCAGCAGGGTGCGTGCGCGATCACCCAGAGTGTTGCCAATGTGAACTGGAAATCCTATAACCTCTCCCAGCAGGGACTGCCGATGGGACCGGTGCTGATACTGGTCCATGTTGCCTCCACCAACATTCCCTTCACCAGCGAGAGCAAGGATGCAATCGCGAGTATCCCGGAGATAGAGAAAGAGATTGTGCTCGCCCTGCAGGACTTAGGCCGGGATCTCAAGCTCTTTGTCTCCCGCCGGGACAAGAACAAGGTGGCCGAGGACCGGGCCCGGGCAGTCTGCGCAATTATTCCGGAGATTGCGGCAAAGGTGAGCGAGATTGTTGAAAAACCGCTTGTTGACACCACGCCCATTGAAGGTAAACTGATGCGCAAGCTGATCGTGAAGAAGGGGACCGTTGATGGCCGGATCACGATTGAGCTGAACAACTACACCGCACACGAAGTAGATGTGTCCGTGTACGATATCTCGCAGGATGATGCAGCCGATGCTGAACCAAAAGCAGCCTTCGTCAGCGAGATGGATGGGCAGTTCACGAAGGTCTGGAAGCTGGTGATACCATCCCAGACTGTCCAGCGCGTAGCCTACACCGGGAAAGGTGGGGGCCTGCTCGATATCCGGGGCATTGACGATAACAAGAAGATGGTGGTGGATCTCGATGTCTAAAGAGGAACTCGAAAAGAAGTCGATGGCTGCCCTGCTCAGGATAGCCAGCGCCTGGTATGACCAGATGAAGGCCGGTGAGATCCCCTCCATCTCGCTGCCCACGCGTACGAAATACAATATTGAGTACGATGATGCCAGCGAGGTCTGGAAATATGGTGACAAGGAGAGCATGCGCACCGCTGCTTCGGCCAAGAGCGCCACGCATCTCTTAAAGATGGCGTACGTGATCGGGTTCATCAAACAGCAGCTGAAAGAGAACCGTTCGTCAACACTCAGGGAGATGTATTACATCTCGGAGGGCTGGAAGCGGGCGAAGTTCGGCGGGCAGGAGGAGAGCAATTTCCTCATCGAGGACTTGGAGATTATCTCGGAAGTCCCGCGGGAGGGGTTCCATCTCCATCCCGAAGAGAATGGTGCATCCATTTACGGGCCGATGCGGATCCGGGAAGAGACCCGCCGTGGGATGCGGGCGATTCACTGCCAGGATGATGTAGGGCAGGCCGGGTACACGATCCCCAATAATGTCGAGAATATCGAGTTCGTGGATCATGATGCAAAATTCGTAATCGCCCTCGAGACGGGTGGTATGTATGACCGTCTTATCGAGAACGGGTTTGACGAGGAGCACAACGCGATCCTTGTTCACCTGAAAGGCCAGCCGGCACGATCCACCCGGCGCATGCTCAACAAGATTAGTTCCACGTGGAATCTTCCCGTGATGGTTTTTACCGATGGCGACCCGTGGTCGTACCGTATCTTTGCGTCGGTTGCCTATGGTTCGATCAAGAGTGCCCACATGTCGGAGCTGCTGGCAACGCCCAGGGCGCAGTTCCTGGGATTGCAGCCGAGTGACATCCGGGATTACAACCTGCCGTCCGACAAATTATCGGATAAGGATGTTGAGGCATTACACGCGGAGCTGACCGATCCCCGGTTTGCAACCGAGTACTGGAAGAAGCAGATCAACCTGCAGATCAGCCTGGGACTGAAATCTGAGCAGCAGGCATTTGCAGCGCGGGGACTGGACTTTGTGACGAAGAAGTACCTGCCCGACCGGCTGACTGAGATGGGAGTAATCTGATGGAAAATCCCCCCTACGGGAAAGGACCGGTGCTGACCGGGGGGCATACCCTCCCTCAACTGACCTGGAATGATTATTTATCCACAATAAACAGTTCCGATACTTTTGTGACCCGTTACTATCACTATGTACGAATTCTGACCATTCTTCATTTTTTTCACCGGATCGTTTTTCAGAGGAGTATCAGACGGTGCCTGGATATCGGGTGCAACCGGGGATATTTTTCCGAGATGGTGGCAAAAAATGGCATACCCGTCGATGCCATTGACAGCAATATTGTTTTATCTGATGTGATCGATCACAAGGATATCCACTACACGAAAACCGATGTCGAGCATTTCACGCACGAGGGGAACTATGATCTCATTCTTTTCTTTGAAGTACTGGAGCATATTCCCGTTGAACACCGGCCCATGGTGCTCAAAAAGATCCATGATCTGTTGGCAGAAGATGGCATCCTTATCTTCAGCGGACCCAATTGTCTCTCGTTCCTGTACGGAGCCGGGTACTGCAAGGAAAAATGCATGAATTTTTTCCATCATACGAATAACCTGAACTGGCACTATCATATCCCGTTTTTTTCCTTTAAAAACACCCTCGAATCGTCAGGATTTGTCATCGACCAATGGTGTACGGATGGTGTATTTCCCATTATCCTGGACCGGATGGAAGGATTCCTCGGCAGCTGTATCGGACCGCTCGTCAGGGCAGACAAGCTGATGTCAAAAATCCTCAAAGGGTTTGGAGCAAATTATTATTGTATTGCAAAAAAAAAGAAAAAACGATAATAATATCCCTTAAAATTGATGAGATTACATGATCGTTTCTGCATTGCAGGATAAAGGTTGTTAGAGCAGGACACAGTGATGATTGGTGTATCATATCCGGATCCGTATGCTGTTGAAGAGACCTTACAGCTTCTCAAGGTACCCTGGGAATGGTACCAGCCCGGCAGGCAGTACGATGTCGTACTTGCACGAAAGGCAGACCTGCCCGGCTACACAGGAAATCTGATCGATCTTACGGATAATGATATCTTTGAAAAAATCTGTGAGTTGCTCAATGTCGGCCGGTCTCATCTCCACGAACCTCTCAGCGACATTCTGCTCGATCAGCTCCGGCAGGAACTCAAAAAATATTGTCTCCTTGCAGAAATTCCTCCTGCTCCATGGGAACATCCCTATATCATGGCACTGACTCATGACGTGGATGTCACGTCTGTCCGGGAATGCCGGCTGGTGACCGCAGGGTATGCGGCATTCCAGTGCTTCACTCACGGCAATATCCGTGCCGGGTTTCAGTTTCTTCTCGCACGGTGGGGTATCGGAACGGATCCCTGGGTGCTTTTTGAACGCTGGAAAACCATTGAAGAAGAGCTGGGTGTCCGCTCGACTTTCTTCTTTGTGCCCCGAAAGGATGATCCGGGCATGCGGGCACACCCGTACCGGGCAGTCGGGTACGGAATTGACCCGGGTATCCTGCACGGGTTGACCCGGGATGGATGGGAGGTTGGCATTCACGGCATCGACAACTGGGTGGATGCTGAAACGGGAACGCTGGAGATGGCAGCAGTGGGCAATGGGGCTGTCGGTAACCGGACTCACTGGCTTTTGTTTGATCAGGAAAGCTGGAAAAAACTCGATGAAGCTGGATACTCCTACGACTCAACATTCGGGTATAATGACGATGTTGGTTTCCGGGCAGGGACCCTGCAGGTGTACCGGCCGAAGGGGACTACAAATATAAGGGAACTCCCTCTCCACATCCAGGATCTCGGGCTCCTGGGAAAATTCTGTTGGGCACCTGTTGATCAGGGCTGGGAAAAAACACCCTGCCTGCACCTGGATGAATCCGTAGCCCGCGTGCAATGCCAGGTGATTGTTGATTATGCACGCAAGTATGGCGGGGCGGTAACGATACTCTGGCATTACGAGAACCTCACCCCGCCCCGGGACTGGTCGGGGATATATTCAGAACTGGTGAAGCGGGCTCGTGCTGACGGTGCATGGGTGACTACTGCGGGAAAGGCAGTGGAGTGGTTTGAGGCACGAAGAAAAACTACCCTCACATTATTTCAGGATACAAAAAAAATCACTATCCGGATACAGAATCTGAATCTCTTAAACGAGCCCTCTCTGCAGGTTCGTCTTTATATCGATCCCTCTCTGATTTCCCATGTTGATGGCGAATATGAACGGGGAGACAACTATGTTGCTATCAGGTGTGTTCAACCGGAATTGTCTGTGATGCTGCGATGAAAGTCCTGCTGACCGATGGAAATTTCAAGCATACCCTTGCAGCGGTACGCTCCCTGGGAAAACGAGGTGTTGAAGTTACGGTCCTTTCCCATCTTTCCGTCAGTATCTCCTTTTATTCGAAATACTGCAGGCACCACGTGATCGCTCCTGATCCTGAGAAGGATCCCCGGTTTGCAGAATTTTTGCTGGAGTATGTCAGAAAAAACCAGTTTGACGTCCTGCTCCCCATCAGTTTTGCTGCAGTGATGCAGGTGTCCCGGATCCGGGATGAACTGGAAAAATACGTGAAAATTCCTCTTGCAGATGATCGTGCCCTTGGCATTGCGGGAAGCAAGGATCATACCATAAGGTACGCAGAAAAAATCGGTCTGCGCATTCCGAAAACCTGGTATCCCAAGACAGAGTCCGATGCAGCTGCCATTGCGCACGAGGTTTCCTATCCAGCCGTGATCAAGGGATCCGAGGAATCCGGGTTTGTCCGGTATGCCAATTCCCCGGAGGAATTATCAGAAAAATACCGGATGATCGCCCGGTACTCCCCGGTGATCCAGGAATATATTGCCGGGGATGGGTACGGTTTTTTTGCCCTGTACAATCACGGTAAAGCCCGTGCGATCTTCATGCACAAACGGATTCGCGAGTACCCGGTTACGGGGGGCCCGAGTGCGGTGGCAGAGAGCGTGTATGATCCGGCTTTACGCGATGCAGGGTTGCGCATCCTTGACAGCCTGGACTGGCATGGTGTCGCGATGGTGGAATTCAAGAAAGACGGACAGACCGGGGAATTCGTGCTCATGGAGATCAATCCCAAGTTCTGGGGATCGCTGGGTCTGTCCATTGCTGCCGGTGTTGATTTCCCGTACCTTGCCTGTCGTCTGGCTATCGATAGGGATATCGAACCGGTAATCCTCTATAAGACCGGTGTGAAGTATCGCTGGCTGTTCCCGGCAGATATCTTTCACGTACTGACCAACCCGCGTATGCTTCCCCTGTTCCTCCGGGACTTCGGTGATCGATCGTTCCACTACGATCTGGATATTCACGATCCCCTCCCCTCCATTCTTCAGGCTGGCATGACGATTGCAGAGTTTTTCCTTCGTGTACAACAAAAACGGTTCTGGAGGCCTCATGGACGACCTCATTGCTGATTTCCACATCCATTCGAGCTACTCTCATGATTCGTTCATGTCTCCGGAGAGTATTGTAAAGCGGGCAAAAAAGGTAGGACTTACCTGCATTGCAATCACGGATCACGGAACAATCGCCGGGGGAGTTGAGGGGAAAAAGGAGGCAGGCCGGTATGGCGTTGAGGTTATTGCCGGTGCCGAGATCAAGACAGATTGCGGCGATATTATCGGTCTTAATCTTCACCGGGAGATCGGAGCTACCTCCTGGCAGGCTGTCATCAGTGAGATACACGCCCAGGGGGGGATCGTGGTGCTGCCCCATCCGTATCACGATCATGATTCTGTTGAAGAGATTGCACAATGCGTAGATTTCATAGAATGCTGGAATTCCCGGTGCACTCCGGAAGAAAACAAAAAAGCGGGGTCACTTGCCAATCGTTCAGGAAAAAAAAGCATTTACGGCAGCGATGCACACAGCATATCGGAAATCGGACTGGTCAAGGTCCGGTTACAGCTTAATCCCTTTAATGTCGGAGAAGTGATATTTTCCCTCCCTACTCCTCCATGGAAAATCCGGACGAGCCAGATTATCAGCCTAGTAAAAAAACATGAATACCGGCAGTTGATGCACCAGGGGGGCAGATTTCTGTGGAAGAAAAAATTCTGATTGTGCTGTCCGATCATTACCTGACCTTTGTCAAGGATCAGGTGGAATCTGTTGCATCATCATTTTCCCATATCCATGTACTTGTCCGGTACAATCCTGTTACAGAAATTTCAACATATTTTCCGATCGATCGATTGAAACCATTCAGGAAATCTTCCCTTATAGACCTGGCAGGAAAACCTGAGAATGTTTCAGTGCATCCGATTCCTGTATGGTTTTTACCGTTTGACCGGGAATACAAATCTCTCGGTGAGCGATATTTCCGGATTGTTGAAGCGTATATCAGTAAACACCAGATCACAGGTCACCTGGTCCATGCACATTTCATCTGGCCGAACGGGTATGCTGCGATCAGGATCAAAGAGAAATATGGTATTCCCTGTCTCATGACTGCACACGGGTACGATATCTACGATCTTCCTTTCCGCGATGATCACTGGAGAACGATCATAAAAAATGTACTCGACCACGCGGATGCGATTGTATCGGTCAGTGCCAGTAACCTGTCGTGCATCAACAGACTGGGAACCCGGACTCCCGTTTTTGTAATTCCCAATGGCTACAAGAGCGATGTCTTCTATCCGCAGGATATGCAGGAGTGCAGAAAAAAACTCGGGCTGCCCCGGGATCGTACAATTATCTTAGCCATCGGTAATCTGGTGGAAGAAAAAGGACTCAAATACCTGATTTCTGCAATGGCGCACCTGGTAAAGAAGCGTCCGGACATGCTTTGTGTTATCATTGGCAGGGGCGGGCTCAAAAAAGAGCTGCAGAACCAGATCCATTCACTCGGCCTGGATGCCTATGTCACTCTTGCCGGAGGGCGCCCACATACCGAAATCCCGCTGTGGCTGAATGCGTGCAAGCTGTTCGTATTCCCCAGCATACGGGAAAGTTTTGGCATAGTCCAGATCGAAGCGATGGCCTGCGGAAAACCGGTGGTAGCGACGATCAACGGGGGGAGCGAGGAGATTGTCACTCCCGAATCCGGCATTTTGATCATCCCCAGGAGTGAGGTTGCTCTCGCTGATGCCATTGAATGCGGGTTGGGCAAAAAATGGGATGGTGAGAAAATTGTGGAATATTCAAAAAAATTTTCATTGGAACAGGTAAGTACGATGCTGGCAAATCACTATACAGAACTTCTGAAGGGATGAATTTTATGATACAAGCACCCCCCCTGGTCTCAATCATTACGCCTTCTTTTAACAAAGGACCTTACATTGAAGAGACGATTCTGAGTGTACGCAACCAGACGTACAAAAATATTGAACATATTGTGATCGACGGTGGATCAACCGATGAAACCATTGCATTTTTAGAACAGTATAATAACGATCTGGAATGGATCTCCGAACCGGATAATGGGCAGTCTGACGCCATCAATAAAGGATGGAGACGGGCAAAGGGAGACATTATCGCCTACCTGAATGCTGACGATACATACCTGCCCGATGCCGTCGAAGCAGCGGTCAATTTCTTTGAAAAAAATCCTGACGTTTTTATGGTGTACGGTGACGGTATTACCTCTGATGAACAGGGAAACGATCCGCTTGCCTTTCACTGCGGGGAATTTGTGATGAAAGATCTTGTTTTTTGCCGGGATAATATTTTTCAGCCATCAGTATTTCTACGAAAAGAGATCTTCGATACCGTTGGGGATATCGATATCAAACTCCACCTGGCTATGGATCTTGATTACTGGTTACGTATTGGTCTTGCCTATCGCATCGGTTATCTTCCCCGGCCCCTGTCCATTGCAAAAATTTACCGGGATGCAAAAAGCTCCGCTCTGATGTTCAAGTATGTGAAAGAGTACGAACATATTCTGGATAAATTGTTTAAAAATCCCCGTATGACTCAGGAGATACTCCTCTACAAAGATGAAGCGTACACTTTTGTCTATGTAAAAGGTGGCCTTGATTATCTCAACGCGAAGATGATACCTGACGGACTACGATATTTATGGAAAGCGTTTCGGATGAGCCCTGTCGGATGTATAAAAAATACGGGGGCTCTTATTATGCGATATGCTACCGGGAATCCAACTACCGGTAAATAGTATGATCAGGTCATTTTAACCTGGATTTGTGTAAGAGAAATCAGAAGGATAGTGAAGATCTCATGGTTACGATACTGAAGGGGCTGTATCGAGGATCTTTTAAAAAAAGTGAGAGATTTTTTATGAATAAAAAAGCACTTTACCTCCCAACAAAAAGTTGTTGCTCCCAAAAAATCACTATGCAGTAGCGAGTGATCTGAAGAGCATCTCGCACAAATTTATGCAATAGGATATCATCTTGATATTTGCTGTACGTGATTCTTCAATCATATCGGCCCTGGACAGAACGAGCAGTTTGTTGTGAGTTCCATTGCCAAACAATTTTCTAAGATTGAGACTCATCACAAAAAGCCAGTAATTAAAATTGGGACTGGATCGATTGTCCGGGATTTTATTGATATTTAAGATGTAATCCGGGCATATGACAACATGCCCGAAAAAGGGGAGACTGGTGAAGTCTATAATGTATGGGGTGGCAGGGGATACTCCATTCAGGATATCGTAAAAGCCTGTTCGGAATTAACCCTCATACCGGAAACAATGGAACAAAACCAGATGCTTCTCCATCCTATTGATAATCCGATACTTATAGGAAATTATAACAACCTTCAGAAAGATACCGGCTGGAAACCTGCCTGTCCGATTGAAAATAGCCTTGAAAAGATCCATACTTACTGAATTAACAAATTATCATAGACCTTTTTTGTCTGTGTGGCTGTCTTTTCCCAGGAAAAGAGTCTCAATCGCTGATATCCACGAATCCGGAGGGACTCCTGCATTGATGGGTCCTGTACAATATCTCTGACCACCGATTGTATGGATTCGGAATTATGGGGATCAAAATAATTCACCGCCTCACCTCCTACTTCAGGCAGGGAGCTGCAATCACTTGCTGCGACAGGACAACCACAGCTGAATGCTTCCAGCACAGGTATGCCAAAACCTTCGTAGAGTGATGGGAATACAAAAAGGATTGCCTTTCGATAGAGTTGTGAGAGCGTGCTGTCATTGGCAACCGGATAATAAAGTACCTGTTTTTTAATCCTGAGTTCATTCAACAAATTTATTTCATTGTCTGAAAAAGGTCCACCGCCTGCACATATCAGACAGAGATCATGTTCGTTTTGTAACAACGAAGCAATGGAATTGAGAAAAAAAGTAAAATTTTTATATGCTTCACGATTTCCTACAAACAGCATGTATCTTTGAGGTAATTTCAGGGTTCTGTCCGGTGTGGGTTTGTGAAGTGACGTTGCAAGGGGGATTACTTCGATCTTTTCAGGTCCGATGTCATAGAATGTTATCAGGTCGGTTTTGGTACTATCCGATATTGCAATAATTTTTGTTGCGCATTCAATTACTTTCTTTTTTTGCACTGCAATACTATCGTTGAACAGATCCGGGAAGAGTTCATGAATCATGTCATAAACCGTCAGAACATACGGTTGTGATTTGAGATCTTTTAGGAAGTATGGATCGTAATAGGTTGGATGCACAATGTCAAAATTTCCGTTTCTGATCTGTTTTTTGCAATGGTACTCATTAATTTTGTTGATAACGGTATTTTTTCCAAAATCCAGGTATTTACCCAGCGATTTTTGATCGGAAAGACTGCATTTCTGATGAAATAATTCCCGGTAATAACAATTTTCTGAATATACTACAGATATCTCCGGCTGTACTGTATCTATGGTAATAAGATGTGCATATAATTCGCAGAAATACCGGGATATGCCTCCGTATTTCTGGAGCGAGAATATCTGGTGATCGTAGAGAATTTTCATTCGGATCGTTTCCGGTTTTTTAATTCTGCTGAAAGGCGTGATGCGATTTTATCCACCTGTGAATTTTTTCGGGCAATGGAGAGGAACCTGTTGTATATCTGGTTTAAGTAAATTCCTCCTACCCAAATTCCCTGTCTGATAACCATACAGGGAATCCAGAATTTCTGTTTCAGGGGGATATTCGGAGATTGCAAAAGATATGGACCGAAACTGAAGAATAATTTCAGGTAATTGAAGGGATCCCCGTAGTTTTTTCCAATATCTTCCTGAGAATAAAGTTCTGCAGTTCGCTTGATATGAATACTCCTGATATGAAGTACTTCGTCGATATAACCTATTTTTTCAGAAAGGAACAATTCACAGAGAATTACCAGATCTTTTCCGAATGTATTGTCCAGGTTTTTGGAAAATTTCTTCAGTATCCTTGTCCGGTACAAACCATATATGTAAAAAGTGATCACGTCATGGCTTGCAGCAAATACTGCCAGCAGGAATGGATTATAATCTGGTTGTAAAAGCAACTGATAACGGACAATATCGACAATATTATCAGAATCATCAATCCGTTTTACGCTGCACATTGCCACAGCGATATCGGAACTTTGCATAATATCCAATAACCGATCAACGAACCGGGATTCCCATTCATCATCATCCGCGGCCCACATGAAATATTCACCCGTGGCTTTTTCAAGGACAAATTTTAAATTATTCGTAGGGCCCTGATTTTTTTCCTGCCGGTAATACTGAATCCGGCTATCCTTTGAAACAAACTCCCTGACGACATCATCAGTTTCCGAACCTGGTGAACAATTATCAGAGACAATGATCTCAAGATTCTGATAAGTCTGTCCGGTAATACACTCCAGTGTTCGCCGCAGGCCATCCGGCCGATTGTAGGTCGGAATACCAACACTCACAAGGGGTCCATGTATTAAGAAATCGTTTGGACTGTTTTGATCATCACTCATGGATAAGTACCTGTTTTAGTGCATTGCACACAAACACTACCATTTCCTTATTCATATTCATCCCGCAGGGTAGGTTCACCCCATAGGGGGAAATCCGGTACGACACCACGTTTCGCTTTTGTGCCTTATTGGCAGCAGGAAATCCAGAATAGGCAGGTTCTGAACTGAGTGGATAAAAAAATGGACGGAGATCAATTTCTTTTTCTTTCATTATCCGAATAACATCTTCTTTGAAAAACCCGAATTTCGAATCAAAAATTGCCGTTACCATCCAATAGGAGTTTGTTGTTCCGGAAGGTTCAGTGTTAAGTGTTATTCCCTCAATGAATTGGAGATTCTGCTGGTACCAGGAGAAAATTTGACGCTTTCGTTTCACAAGTTCATTGATGCGTTCCAGCTGAGCAAGTCCAAGGGCTGCCTGCATGCTGCTCATCTTGTACTTATAGCCCACTTCTGCATTCCAGAACATTTTTTGTCCAGGTGCTCTGCCATGATCCCGGAGTGCGAGACAGCGATCATATAGCTCCTTTCTGTCAGTGACAAGCATGCCGCCTTCACCCGTTGTCATCGTTTTGGATCCATGGAAACTGAATACGCCGGTGTCGCCGAAACTACCGGACCGTTTCCCATGGTATTCTGATCCAATCGCTTCAGCAGCATCCTCGATGATTGCTATTCCATGATCTTGAGCGATATCCCGGATCGCATCCATCTCCGGCATATTCCCATACAAATCAACCGGGATAACCACTTTTGTTTTTGGCGTAATGCAATCCTGAAATGAGTCCGAAGAGAGACACCAGGTTTTTTCATCACAGTCCGCAAAAACCGGAGTAGCACCCACATAGGTTATTGGTGCTGCGGTTGCGATCCAAGTAAGGTCCGGGACAATCACTTCAGCGTCATTTCTGATTCCCAATGCAAGAAGTGAAAGATGGATTGCAGAAGTGCATGATGGGAGTGCCATCGCATATTTTGTGCCAATGTAGTGTGAAAACGCCTTTTCGAACTGCTCATGGTACATGTTGGCATTTCCGTACCATGCGTGCGTTACAGCATCTGTGACGTAATCAATTTCCTTCTGGGTGATCCACGGGCCCGCAACAGGAATACGATCCATTTTCTTCAATCCTTGACACATTTTAAGTAGCCATCGGGAGCTACGGTGATCAAAAGTTTATTCTCAATTTCTTTGTCTATGATAAACCGATCATTCTTTTTAAGGAATTCATGGACTGCCGTTTTTGGATTGTTTCCTTTTCCCCAAGGACGATCTGGGAAAAAATCATCGGGCATATCGTCGATAATGGTGTCAAAGACAATGAGAAAACTTCCTGAAGATACGAATGGGGAATAGAATTCTAATTCTTTAGCCACATGCTCATGGGTATGCATAGAGTCAAGCACGACGAGGATTTTTTTCTTGTCTTTGGTAAACGCATGAACCTTTTTTACAATTTCTGGATCTGTAGAAGATCCCTGAAGCATGGTAATACGCTTTGCCATGGGGTGGGTTTCAATTTCCACTCTATTATGTTCCCGGATATCAATGTCGATCCCCAAAACCTGTCCGTTTCCCCCAAGTAGTTCTAACATTGATGCGGAAAAAATCAGGGAGCCCCCATGGGCAATGCCTGTTTCAATAATAAGATCCGGTTTTACCTGCCAGATTAACTCTTGTAAAGCAACAATATCCTGAGGAAATTGAATAATCGGGCGCCCTAACCATGTGAAATTATAAGAATATTT
>JANXYM010000040.1 GCA_025350045.1 Methanomicrobiales archaeon
CGGCACCCAGGCAGAGCGTGTAATGCAACCGGTCGCTGCACTGCTCGGTTCAAAAGCGGATATCCGCGTGCGGTATATCACCACCACCGGGACTACCGTTGCATCGGTCCAGTCCCTGCACGGATTGCCCGAGGCCCAGGAAGACCTGCGGCAGATCTGCATCATAAAAAAGAACCCGGAGAAATTCTGGACATATATCGGTGAGTTCAATGATGCCTGTTATCCGCAATACCAGAACGCAGCTCTCCTTGATGCCTGCTGGAGAAATGTCACGGTTGCTGCAGGTATCGATACAAAGATCATCGAGACCTGCGCCAGTGGCGAAGAAGGACTTGCCCTGCTCAGGGCAGATGAGGTACTTTCGGATAAGGACGGGGCAAGTGCTTCCCCGACTCTTGTCATCAACGGGCAGCAGTACAGTGGCTCCCGGACGCCGGATGCCTACAAGCAGGCGATCTGCGATCGTTTCGTGACTGCTCCCGCTGAATGCACAACGATTCTTCCCCCCATAACAGGATCCGCAGTGAGTGGCGGGTGCGGGTAAATCCAAACGGATAGTTGCCCCCATCTCTTCTCTCCTTTTTTGTAAGATACTGCTGTGTTGAAATCCTCTTCTTCCCTTGTCTGCCGGTTCTGTTTCGGCTACTATGCGGGTAACCCCTCTTCCCCCTGATGGGGGGAAGCTAAAGGGGAACAATCGCCTGACCCACGTTTTTTTTGGGTTTTTCATCAATCTTATGATGGTTATCGCATTATTGGCGATGCCCGGACAGTGGGTTCGGAAGTACGGTGTAAAAAAAGTCCTTAAGAAAAACGACAGCTTGTCTCTCTTCATGTTTTCTACAGAGCGGGATATTCCTTAAAAACGGATGATCCGGTATACCCGGGGAAACTGACGTTATGACAGGGAAAAATCATCAATGTCAGCCCCATATGTTCCGGGTCCTCCGCTCCATTTTACTGATACCCCATGGATCCCGCGATAACCGGAAACCGGTACTGTGAAATGCGTCCAGGTGTTCGGAACTGCATGAGAGGTCTGGACTAATGTACCATCAATGTAAATGGAGAATGGCCAGGAATTACTCTCGCCCATACCCCAGAATGAGATACTCTCTGCATTGGTCAGGTCAGCAGACTGGGAAATATAATCGGTTGCCGGAGTTCCTGACATATCGAAATGGCATGAGTATGTTCCACTCTGACTCCGATCACCAAGAGTTGATGTAGTACTTCCCGATGTCCACCCATTCAGATTTCCGGTCTCGAACCCGGGATTTGTAAATTGGGACCGCTGTGTTGCCGATACTCCCTGAGGAATGGACGATGAGACCTGAAACGCTACCATTATTACAATTATTACTGCTGTGATTACGCCGATCTTTGCAACAATCCCGAGCATGCCTGCGAAGTCCGGACTTTTTTTATCTTCCGGTACGGGTGGTTCTTTAATCCGGACCCCACATGAAGGACAAATTTCAGCTTCAGTATATTTTAGTACAGCACCGCAATTGGGACAAAAATTTGGAATACTATCGTCTCCGCAAATAGTAATAGGGGGTTTTGAATTAAATGATATTTATACTTCTGGAATTACTCTTTTTTTGTTATTATTTACCGTCCCCAAGATATCAAACCGGAAAATGTCGGCAATCTATACTTATTTGACGTGAGGCAACCAATGGTTCAGAACAATGGCAGTCGAGCCCGAGTTCAGATATAAACAGTGTCTCATCATCAGAAATGATGTCAAGATGAGCTGCGGCAAACGGTGTGCCCAGGCTGCGCATGCATCCATCGGTGCGTACAACAATGCAGACAAGGCCCTGTCAAAAGCCTGGATCTCTGAGGGGCAGAAGAAGGTGGTGCTCAAGGCCAATGACGAGAGAACCCTGCACGAGCTTCGGGTGATTGCGGAACGTTCTGGTATCTCGCACTCCCTTATTCAGGATGCCGGCATGACCGAGATCCCGCCCGGCACGATCACAGCGCTCGGGCTGGGACCGGCCAAGAGTGAAGATCTCGACAAGATTACCGGTAATCTCACCCTCCTATGAAACAGAGCTCCTATCCTCTTGAACGCGAGCTGGGCATGCGCTATTATGCAAGCGATGCCGAAGGGATCTTTGGCAAGCTTCGTTCCTCTCCGGAAGATTTCCTTGTCGAAGAGCTCCCGCTTCCCGAAAAGGGCGGCACTGCCGGTCCGTACTGCATCTGCCTGCTTGAAAAGAAGAACTGGGAACTCCAGCATGCGGTCAAGGAGATTGCAAAACGGCTCGGCATCAGCCACCGCCGTATTGGCTGGGCGGGCACCAAAGACCGGAATGCGATCACCATGCAGTGGATCTCGATCTATAACGTAACTGCCGAGCAGGTTGCAGCAATCCACCTCAAGGATATCACCTTAGTGCCGGTCCGGCAATCCAATGAGGCACTGGCGCTTGGCCAGCTGCAGGGAAACCGGTTTGACCTGGTCATACGGGACACCCAATCCACGAACCTCTCAGAGCATGTGCAGACCCTGAACGGGACTGCCTCTGAAGGCGTCCCCAACTACTTCGGGCTCCAGAGGTTTGGGGCGATCCGGCCGGTCACCCACCGGGTGGGGGAGTGGATCTTACGGGGCGATTTTGAACAGGCGGTAGTTACGTATGTGGGTCAGGAATTTCCCGGTGAAGTGGATCCGGTCAAGTCGATTCGCTCAGACTTTTCAGCCACCCGGGATCCGGAACCTGCCTTGCGCAACCTTCCGGTCTACATGGCATTCGAACGCTCGATGCTGCACCATCTCTACACGCACCCGGGTGACTATCGCGGTGCACTGCTGGAGCTCCCGCCGAAGCTGCTCTCCCTGTTCGTCTCTGCCTTCCAGTCGTACCTGTTCAACTGTGCGCTCAGCCAGCGGTTTGATGACGGGGGCACGCTCAATGATCCGGTTCCCGGTGACCGGCTGATCTTTGCAAACGGGCGAACGGATACGGCCACGGCAGCAAATGTCAGCACGGTCTCGATTCATATAAAGCGCGATCGCTGTACCATTGCGCTGTTTATGCCCGGCAAGACAAAGACCGTGGCAACTACGTTAGGGGAGCAGATCATGGAATCGCTTCTGCAGGAGCACAGGATTACTGCGGAAGATTTCGAACGGGCAGCAGTCTTTGTCAGCACAAAATTTGAGGGTGCCTGGCGCCCGATCACGTTGAAAACGGCTATTGAATCTTCCATAGAAAATACCGATGTGCGCCTGAAGTTTTCGCTGCCTCCGGGGCATTACGCAACAACGGTCTGCCGCGAGTTTATGAAAGCAGACCCGTTGCAGATGATATAATTTTTTCTGTTGCAGTGGATAACGCATGTAATGCAAGGATTATGATTATGCGGGCTGACGCCCCTTCCACCCGAATGCGATGAACCCTGTCGCTCCCGAAGAGGCTTCCCGTGCGGCGGTTCAGGAACCCGTTATTTCATTACCCTGATCTGACTACGAAGGTCCCAATAAGAAAACTAAACGCCCCTCAATCGTGCGATAGTATTCAGGATGAGGGGTGTTCCTCTAAAAAAGGGGGTCAGGGGCTTGGGCTGCCTCCCCCTCTGGGGGAGAGGGGGTCACCCTCATAGCCGTTGTAAGACAATAAGCAAACTCTGGGAAATAAAAGATTTTTCCAAAGTCAAAAAAAAAAATTATCCCCGCGATTGGGCCATCCTCTTTGCACCGTTTATCGCATCGTTTAAGTTGCCCAGTTCATCGACAACGTTTATTTTTACTGCATCAGCGCCCCGGATCACCCTGCCATCGTCAATGTCTGACCGCGAGATCACGCGCTGGGATGTCACATCGGAGATAAAGGTGTTAAAACTTTCATCCACGATCTTCTGGGCATAGGCTTCTTCATCGCTGCTGAGTGGACGTGCAGTCGAGCCCATGTCCTTCTTGGCCCCGGACTTGACCACACTTAGGTTGTAGCCTTCCTTATCCATCCAGCGGCTGATATCGGAAAATTTCCATATCACACCGACGCCCGAAGTGAATGTATCCGGATTGGCATAGATCCTGTCTGCATGGGCACTCACATAATAAGCCGCCGAGGTTGCCATGTCGCCCATGGAAACAACGACCGGCTTTTTCGTTTTTGCATACTCGAGATCACCGATGATCTCCTGAGCGGCAGCAGGTGTACCCCCGGGACTGTTCACCCGGAGCACAATCGCTTCCACCATCGGGTCATCGGCAGCCTGTCGTAACTCTTTTCCCACAACTTCGCTTCCTATATTTTCACCATCAGACACTTCACCGGTCACCATGGTACCTTCCATCCGGACGACGGTTACGCCCATCTGATCCCCATGCGTGAAATAGTATGCAGCAATCATGCTGCCCGTTACTACGAGAAGCCCGAAGACAAGGATTAAAAACCATTTCAGTCCCGAACTGGACGGGGGTTTTTGTGAACCGGAAGGAACGAGCGTGTAAGTACCGTCCATGTATTACTCCTTGGTGTAGAGGACATCAAACTCGGAGACAAGGTTGCTGCCGCACATATAATATTTCTTTAAGGTGAGCCGGATCATCTCGTCTTCCGTATTGATATGCATGCCCCCCACCAGTGACGGGGTATCAGCCCCCCCGACAATAAACGGCAGGTGTATCAGGCGGATCTCGTCAACAAGCCGGTCATGGAGCATATGCCAGTTGAGCGTGGGTCCGCCTTCGATCATCAGCTTGTGTATGCCAAATCTTTCCTTAAGAATTTTTAAGAGAAGCGGGAGTTCGACATGTGTTTTACCGGCAACAATCACGTGCGCTCCTTTCTTTTGTATTGCCATAATGCGATCCTCCGGGGCCGCTTCACAGACTGCAATCGCTGTGGGTGCGTCCTTGCCCAGCACGTTGGCATCGAGCGGGAGATCTGCCATGCTGCACGGAATCACCCGCAGGGGACTCTTGCCCTCGACATAACGCACCGTGAGGAACGAGTTGTCGATGCGGATCGTGTTGGCTCCAACCATGATCGCATCATATTCTGCCCGGGTGGTGTGGAGCAGCAGCTCGGTCTCGTGGGACATGTATTTCATGAGGATCTTTGAAGATGCGCCCTTTTTTAATGTCAGCTTGCCGTCGGCGGTGATCTCTGACATCATCAGTACATGCGGGCGATCAATGGGGGAGGTCATTATTACTCAGCTCTCCGGTATCATTGGGCGGGTGATATAAATAAAGTAATGATAGGACTATTTTTAGTCTTCGACGATATAGAGTAATTATTAAACGTTTACGTTCCTATGATTTGAGCTATGAATATTACTGCACTTCGCCCGAGGTTTACCAAGTACCTTGAGCCGGTTGCAGAAGTCTTTGTCAGGATTGGCATAACACCTAACCAGATCTCGCTCCTTGCGCTGCTGGCAGGGATTGCGTGTGCGTTTCTGTTTTTTCAGCGGCAGTTTGTCTGGGGAGCTCTTTTTCTTCTGATCTCGGCAATCTTTGACCTTGTCGATGGAAGTGTGGCAAGAAAGACCAATGCCCATACGGATTTTGGCGCGGTCTTTGACTGGATTGTGGACAAGTACGTGGATGCCCTTGCCCTGCTTGGCGTGGGACTGAGCGGCATTGCTATTGTCAGCCAGTACTTTGCCGTTCCCCCCCTGGCAGATTTTGCGGTCGTGACTTTTGCTATTATCGGCTCTCTTATGAACACGTTCATAAAACCGGTGGTCTATGCAGAGATCGGCTATCATGAAAAAGTGGAGGGAAAAATTGATGACCCGCTTGAAGGAGTGGGTTTTTTCGGCCGTCCTGAAACCATTCTCGTGCTGATCCTTGGTGGCATATCAGGATTTATCTGGGTGTCGGTGATCATTATTGCGATCTGTACGAACCTTTCAGCAATCCAGCGGATCATGTATCTTTATAAGACGCTCTCGTAACGGTCCCCGATGGATGAACATAGGACCCGCTGAGTTCGCGCCATGTCTTTTTTCCCGCTTCGTTAAATCCTTCCCGTGGAAACAATCTGTGGTGCGGGGCGATACCGGCATGCCCTGTTTCCGGTCCCGCCGCAGCTCGTCCATCGCCCGCTATGCGACAGCCCGCTTTAAGGTGCTTGATGAAAAACCCCGGAAACAGGATCAGGGAGGATGGTCCCCTCCCTGCAGCCTTCCCCTCCGGGTGAGAGAGGAACTCACCCTCCCGGCTTTGGCAAGCGAACCACAAAAGAGGTTTCGATCAGGATCCGGCCGGGTGCCGGTGGTCCTCATTGAAGTTTGAAAAAACCTTTCAGGGATCCCCCGGCTCATCGGTTTTTACCAAGCGCTTTCCTGACTTCGCCATAGTAGAGTTGGTAAAGATCATCGGCAAAGCTGCCGAGCCGGGGGATAATCGTAAAGAGCCCGTACGCGATCATGACCAGGAAGACGAGTGCCAGCAGCTCTGCGATCACATTGTGTGCCCAGAAGAAACTCTCGTACCCCAGTTCACCGTTGCTGGCAATCTCCGGGTAATAAGGGAAGATCTGGTCGGTGTAGGCCATGATGACAAATGCATTCCTGAAGAGATTCAGGATGTAGATTGTCGGGGCAATGATAAGGAAGGCATAACATTTCTGCCTGAGGGTTGTCGGGACTGCAGCTGCCACTCCCAGCATGATCGCAATGCTCTGGATGCCGGTACACCCGAGAATGATCTCTACCCGGAAGCCGTTCCGGGCAATGATATTCCAGTCGGTATTGGTGACATTGAACCTGAGCAGGTCGAGTATCCATATGACCTGCCCGACAACGACTGCGATCAGCCAGTCGCCGAGAGCAGGTATGTACTCAAACGGGGCGTAAATGATAAACGCAACTGCAGCTGCCCGTGACAGGTGCATCACCCGTTCATCCTCAAGAACAAGGTATTTTGCCGTGATCACCAGGAATGGTACGGATAGTGCGGCTACTATCGGGTACATGAAATTGTTTTCAGAAAAAAACTCCGGCAACTGGGTAAACAGAGCAAGGACAATAAAAGTCCAGCCTATGATGGCTGAATATTTCCGGTGCCGGCCTGGGATTAGGAATGCCAAAAATCCCAGACAGGATATCAGCACCAGATACTCGATCATTACACATTTATTCACTCCTTACCAAAAAAAGGATTCTGAAGGTACATCTCACCCGTACTCTCATAAAACCAAAAAGCATTGAGGAAATGGTTTTAAAAAGATCCCGGTCAACCACGAAATTTTCCCCCCTGCTGTGAACTTTTTGGGTTTTTGGGCCCTGTAAAAACCCTCAAGAGAAACACGCAGTTGCACCCGGGGTCTTTTTGCACTTTGTCGTTTGAGCTTCTGCCACCCGCGCAACCCCAATAATGGGACCGGTTTTCAGGATTCTGATGAAAACCGGAGATCCGGGGGATGTCTCTCTCCCCGGGGGAGAGGGAGTAAACCTCAAAGTAACCAAAAGAGCATACGCAGACAAGGGAAGAAGAGGATTTCAACAGAGCTGTTTTCTTCCTTATTCCTGTCGTATGTTCCCAAGGTGAGACCTGGCAAAAATTTCTCATCAGGTCCGTAAAAACCGGCATTCCTGACACGAGGTTTAATCTCCTTTGCTCACGCATGGAATACCGATGTTCTGTCCTGAATGTAAAACAATGATGATCTCTTCCGGGGGTCAGCTCAAGTGCCGGAAATGCGGCTATTTACGTAAGTTCGAAGTATCTGACCAGAAGGAGGCCATGAAACCGCTCGTACCAAACGAGATTACCATTGTGGACGATGAAGACATTAAAGTCAACACCATGCCCACCATCCAGATCAAATGCCCGAAATGCGAGCACAATCTTGCCTTCTGGTGGCTTCGCCAGTTGCGGGCAGCAGATGAAAGCGAAGTGCGGTTCTTCCGGTGCACGGAATGTGGCCACACCTGGCGACAGTACGATTAGGCAGAAATCACATCTCGTTAATTTTTCGAGAAATACCGATTTTTCGAGATTTAAATTTTTTACACGCTCATCTCTTCTTTTACGATAAACCCGAATTGTTCTCCGTTCAACCCAATAGCTGTGTTCCCCCTGAGAAAATGTGGTACTACCATGAGCATATTACTGATTGATATAAGAGTTTTTGAATGTTGGAACGGTAGTACTTCGCATACATGTGCTGCAATAATTCCTGTTTTCTGCGTTTTATCCCGTGGAAATAAGGGGATCTGATGGCCAATTGCAAAAAACAAAAAGATTTTTTTATTTACGTATACACCCAAGAAATAATCTAAACCCCTTGATAACCCATGAATCCTCAGGTCAGTGTAATCCTTTCTACGTACAACCGTTCTGCCCATTTGTCAGAATCAATATCGAGTATTTTAAACCAGAGTTACCCGCATTTTGAATTAATTATCGTTGATGATGGGTCTACTGACGAAACACAGGAAATAATTGCCGGATTTAGTGATCCAAGAATACTTCTCCTGAGCCATGACAGAAATCTTGGAGCCGCCCGTGCTTTTAACACAGGGATTTCAGCTTCGCAGGGACTATTTATTGGTTTTATCGGTAGTGAGGATGTATGGTTACCTGAAAAGCTTGAAGAAAATATGAGCTCTTTTTCCCAATTATCCGAAGAATATGGAGCAGTCTATTCTGATATGTGGGAAGTTGATCCGGCGGGGGAGTGTAGGTACTGGAAATCTCCGGAAATTGCCTTTAATACAATACTAAACGAAGAAACACTTGATTATCAGGTTTGTTGTCTCGGTAGCGGGGTCGTTTTATTCCGGCGCGAATGTTTTGAAAAGGTTGGGTTATTTGACGAACAGTTCCCCTGTTATATCGACCTTGAATTGCTTATCCGGGTATCACAGGTATACCGGTTATTTCATATCCGAAAACCACTCTACATATATCGCTCATACCAGGGAATATGCAGCGATCCGTACAACATTTGTATGGCGCGACTGCTGCTCTTAAAAAAATATAATTTTCAGGTAGATGATCCAGATTTCCTCATCAGACAGTGCGATTATATCCAGCATCTCTTTCTGGCGCTTAAGAAAAAACATGATACCGATAACAAAGAGTGTTTAAAAAAGAGAAAAGAGTGCTTAAAAAATAAAAAAGAGTGTTTAAAATATAGAAAAGAGTTTTTAAAAATTCAGGACAGCATTACCTGGACACTTCTCCAGCTCATCAACAAAAAAATTATTGAAAAAATAATCCCGCCCGGTTCAAAACAGAATACCTTTTATCACTCTTTTGTGGAAAAAAACCGAAAACTGCTTAAAAAAATCCTCTAAATAGTGTTGTCGCATACTGCGAAAAGCGTAATGCATTTGGACAATTGGTACAAGGGTATGCATTCTGGCAAAAATCCCCGGATATTTCTCATCATAACTGGTACAAAGAAAGTACAATTGCGAAAATCTGCGCTCCCGCTCCATGCGTTCAACGAACTTGTGGACTGGTCATATCAATGATGGAGATGGTCATAGATTAGCCAAGCGTTGTACAGGGTTTTTTGTTATTTCACGTCTCTCCTGTCCGGTTTTCCAAAAGAGAATGACAACCTTTTATTGAATATACTCCTCATTAATTCTATCAAATCGGGTTTTTTTATGGCTGAAGATTTTAACGTGAAATTCACCGACAAGCAGTATCTGCCGGATCCTTGCGTGAAAAAGAACAGCTGGATCGGAGATTACCAGAAAGCGTACGATGCGTTTTTAAAAGATCCCGATGGTTTCTGGGACAGGATTGCATCAGAACTTCACTGGTTTGCCCCCTATTCAAAAGTCAAGGAATGGAACTTTCCCCATGCCCGGTGGTTTCTTGACGGCAAGACCAACATCTCCTATAACTGCCTTGACCGTAATGTGCTGAATGCCCGGCGCAACAAGGTTGCCCTTATCTGGAAAGGTGAGGATGAGACCGAGAGGATCTATACCTATCGCCAGCTCTTCCGTGAAGTGCAGCGGGTGGCCAACGGGTTAAAAAAACTCGGTGTGGAAAAAGGCGATTGTATCTGCATCTATATGCCGATGGTGCCCGAGCAGATCATATCGATGCTGGCCTGCGCACGGATTGGGGCTGTACACAGCGTAGTCTTCGGAGGATTTGGGGCGGCAGCACTGCACAGCCGGATAACCGGTGCAGGAGCCAAGGTCGTCATCACCGCCGATGTCACGTTCCGGCGCGGGAAGTCAATTCCCCTCAAACACATCATTGAAGAGGCGATCATCGATGCGCCCAGCGTGGAACATGTGGTCGTGCTCCGGCGGGAACGCCACCAGCCGGTTGAGATCCACCGCGAGATGGAGATTGATTTTTACGATCTGATCAGGGATGTCAGCCCCGACTGCGAACCTGCAGTGATGGATGCAGAAGATCCGCTCTTCATCCTCTACACGAGCGGCTCTACCGGGGCTCCCAAAGGGATTGTCCACACCTGCGGCGGGTACATGGTCGGCGCCTATTATACCACGAAAAATGTCTTTGACATCAAAGATAATGACGTGTACTGGTGCACAGCTGACCCTGGCTGGATCACCGGGCACTCCTATGTGGTCTATGGCCCGCTCTCAAACGGGGCCACCATCATCATCACAGAAGGCACGCCGGACTATCCTGATGCAGGAGCCTACTGGCGGATGGTCGAGGATTTCGGGGTAACCATCCTGTACACCGCTCCCACGGCAATCCGGATGTTCATGAAGATGGGGGAGGACTGGCCCAACAGGAGCAACTTAAGTTCCCTGCGTATCCTGGGCTCAGTTGGCGAACCCCTCAATCCCGAAGCTTTTGAGTGGTATTACCGGGTCATCGGGAAGAACCGCTGCCCGGTGGTGGATACCTGGTGGCAGACCGAGACCGGTATGCATATGATCACCACGACAATTGGTGAACCCATGTACCCGGGCTTTGCCGGTAAACCCATCCCCGGCGTGGTTGCCGATGTGGTCGACAAGGAAGGAAAACCCGTTCCTGCCGGCACCGGGGGTTTCCTCGTCTTAAAAGAACCCTGGCCGTCCATGTTCCGTGCAGTGTTCAACGACCCGGAGCGGTACAGGAAATACTGGGATACCATTCCGGGCTGTTATGCTGTCGGTGACCTTGCCGTGAAGAACAAACATGGCTGCATCATGGTGCTCGGGAGATCCGATGACCTGATCGTGGTTGCCGGGCATAATATCGGGACTGCGGAAGTAGAGAGCGCGCTGGTTGCGCACAAGGCAGTAGCAGAGGCAGCAGTTATCGGAAAACCTGATGAAGTCAAAGGCAACGTGATCAAGGCCTTTGTGATCCTGCGTATGGGCCATGAACCCTCAGACCGGCTGAAAAACGAGCTCCTGTACCATGTCCGTATCACGCTGGGGCCCATTGCCATGCCATCCGAGATTGAGTTTGTCACCTCCCTGCCCAAAACCCGCAGCGGCAAGATCATGCGACGGGTGCTAAAGGCAAAAGAGATGGGTATGGACCCGGGCGATATCTCAACTCTGGAAGACTGATCTTCCCAATATCATACCCTACTTTTTAAATACTGTTTTATATCATTTATATATATGAAGGTCAGACCGGAAGATTCCCTCAAGATCGAAAACATTGTCGCCTCCGCCAAGGTGACTGATTATCTGGATCTACCCGACATTGCATCGAAAATCCCGGGTGCTGAATACAACAAGAAAAGATTCCCCGGTGTTGTTCTCCGTATGCAGGATCCCAAGATCGCAGCGCTCGTCTTTGGTTCAGGAAAAGTGGTGTTAACCGGCGCAAAGAGTGTTGACAGCCTGAGTAAAGGTCTCAATATCCTTGGCGGTCTCCTGCGTGACCTGGGGATAGACATCCCCAAAAAACTGGATTACAAGATCCAGAACATCGTCACTTCGGCAGATCTCGCTACCCCGATTAACTTAAACAAGATTGCTGTCGGTTTCAATCTTGACCGGATCGAGTATGAACCCGAGCAGTTCCCCGGACTGGTATATCGCCTTGAAGTTCCCAAAGTAGTCGTGCTTTTGTTTGGGTCTGGAAAGTTGATCATCACCGGCGGTAAGGAACCTGAAGATGCAAAGAAAGCGGTAGTCAAGATTATATCTGACTTAAAAAGCATAGGTTTGATCTGATCATTTTTTTATCGATACCTGTTGATCCATCCCGGTTGATTTATCATAACCATGCATTATTAACCCCCCCTTCGACGATTTACCGGGAAAATCCATTATAATATATAAAATCACCCGCTATTGCACCGCAATACGAGGGCATATATATCAACGATTAGATATTTTGTAGTAGCAACCGTAAAGAAAATAGTGTGGATGTGATGCATGAGAACTGAAAATGTAATGTATTTTACCGAGAAGGAAGAGGAGTTTGCAAACCTTCTCATTGAGATTGGAACCAAGAGAAATGTAGCAAAGGTGCTGGTATTTCTGGCAAATACCCCGGAAGCCACTTCACGGGCAATCGAGCGGGGAACCGATCTCCGCCAGCCTGAAGTCAGCATTGCCATGCGTTACCTGCTCGACCAGGACTGGATCTCCAGCCGCGAGAGCAAGGCGGAGAGCAAGGGCCGCCCGGTAAAGATCTACGAGCTGGCAAAACCGATCCACCAGATTATGGACAGCATCGAGAAAGAGAAGAAGAAAGAGGCGAACAACCAGCTCGCCCTTGTTCATAAATTACGTGATTATATCAATTAAGGTATAATCCTGCACCTTTTTTCCCCACCCACAATGACGGTGGTTTTATCGGCAAATCCGCAGAAGAGCCCGCTCTCGACAACCCCGGGACTGAGACCGATTGCTGTTTCAAGTTTTTCGGGTTTTGTAATCTTTTTGAACCGGGCATCGATGATGAAATTCATGTTATCGGTTATTACCGGGCCATCTTTTTTCAGGCCTTCCCGCAGGACCGGGTCGCAGCCCATAGCTTTGAGGTGATCCATCACCGGCCTTATGGCAAACGGGATAATCTCTACCGGCACCAGACCCGCCAGACGGGGGACCATCTTCTGCTCGTCAACAACAACAATGAACTGCCGGGCTGCCGCAGCCACGCATTTCTCCCGGGTATGCGCTGCCCCCCTGCCTTTGATCAGGCGCAACTGCGGATCGACTTCATCCGCCCCGTCTATCGCGAGATCGATGAGCGGATGATCATCGAGAGTTGTCAAGGGAATTCCATACTCCCGTGCCCGGATTGCTGTCTGGAAAGAAGTCGGGATACCGGCAATGGTGAGTCCCTTTTCAATGCGCCGGGATAACCGTTCCATGGTATACATGACCGTTGAACCCGTACCAAGACCGATGATCATACCGTCTTTTACCATATCTGCTGCCTTGTAGCCTGCTGCACGTTTGGCCGCGGCGGGATCGCGTGTCGCTGTGTCCATTAAAGTGATACATATCGGTACGGGGATTATTAAAACTGGTGATGTGGTGGTGGGAGGATTGCTCCATGCCGGATGAGAAAATGGGCAGTTTGCATAAAGACCGGATAATTCAGGCAATAGATTTATTTCATCTGATGACGGCTGACGCCCCCGTACTCCCGAAATACGAAGAACCCTGCCGCCCCCGAAGGGGCTTCCTGTGCGGTGGTTCTGGTCGGTTTATCTCAGGAGAAAATTAGCCAGATACTTCTTGGCGCGCTTTAGGGATCTCCGTATATCATTTTTTATTTCAATCTGACCTTACTTCACGCATTATTGCGATATCATAGACAAGGTTGATGAAAAACTCCCGGCAAAAACAGGGGGTCCCCCTCCTCATGCTGTAAGAAATTTAAAATAACATCGAACACATCCTGTTCGAATTACCAATGAGTCTGAAACGAAAAAGAAAAAAATTGAAATTATCTGGAAAAAAAATTCAGTTCCGAAACACTTTTTTTGTATCTTCCATTGCCGCATAGGAAGTGCAGTCGAGCGTAATGGGGGTAATCGAAACATTTCCCTTCCGTATCGCATGCACGTCGGTGCCCTCTTCCGCATCATCATAGAGCGGGCCGTTGATCCAGAAATACGGGCGACCCCGGGGATCCAGGCGCTTTTCAACGCCCGTGTGGAACAGCTTGGGGCCCAGCCTTGTGATCTCGTACCCGCCTTTTACCACCGAGGGGATGTTCACATTGATCACATCGGTGTGCGGAGAGAACCCGTGCTCGAGTACCCGGGAGACCACATCGCGCACCACGTTCTTTGCCTCATCGAAACTTTTGCCTATTGTGCGGGGGTCATCGAACTTATCACCCTGGTCCTCTACCTGGAGGGAGAATGCGATCCCTTTCGTTCCCTGATTGGATCCTTCGAGAGCTGCCCCGACTGTACCTGAGGTCATAATCGATTCCGTGGAGAGATTCTCCCCGATATTGATCCCGCTGACAATCAGGGTCGGGGCGAGTTTGAGGGCATACAGGCCTATGATCACCGCATCTGTTGGTTTACCGGCAACCGACCAGGCCGGCAGCCCGTTTATCGTGATCTGGCTTGCCCGCAGGGGTTCAAAGATTGAGATCGACCTGCCGACTGCGCTCTGCTGGGTTGCCGGGGCAACAACCGTAACATCGGCAAGGGGGGTGAGCGCTTCATACGCAGCCCAGAGGCCGACTGAACTTACGCCATCATCATTGGTGAGCAGGATAGATGGTCTCATGTGCATTCTCTATTGATGCCGCCCCACAAATAGTTCACCGATCGGATAGGGTAATTTTCTTAAAGAGCGTACAGAAAAAGAGATGAAAGTCCTGCTCGCTGAATACGCCGCCTGTCATGACCCCGCCCTTGCCCATGAGGGTGCCGCAATGTTCGATACCGTTAAGCAGAGTTTTGAGCGCTGCGGGTACGAAGTCGTGCTGCCTGGCTGCGGGGATTTTGCCGCTGAGATCGAACGCCTTGCGCCAGGCTGTGACATGGGGCTGGTGATTGCACCCGATCACCTGCTTGCGCGATATACCCGGATTCTTGAGCAGCACACCCACAATCTCGGATGCGGATTTATGACCGTTGCCCTCTGTGCCAACAAGGTGCAGACAGAAAAAATTCTGCGGGCTCATGGCGTGCATGTGCCGGCTGGGGCAGGATCCGGAAAGCGGCTGATCAAACCGGTGAAAGGCTGCGGCGCGCAGGGAGTGCGGGTTTCTGACGGTCCTGCCGGTGACGGGGAATTTGCCCAGCAGTATATTGAGGGGGAGCATCTCTCGGTGAGTCTTGTGGCCAGCCGGGTGATCGGGGATGCCTGTGCATATTTTACCGGTAAACCCCCGCTGGTCCTTGCCGTGAACCGGCAGGTCATTGAAACGGGGGATGACGGGGCAGTCTATTACCGGGGGGGAGAGACACCGGTCCACCCCGCACGGGAGGCCGAGATCATCGAAGTGGCCAAAAAGGTGATCCTTGTGCTCGGGGGGCAGGGATACTGTGGTGTCGATGTAGTTGTTTCTGACAAGATCTATGTCGTGGATGTGAACCCGCGCATCACGACCAGCCTCGTGGGGATAGCAGCCTGCATGCGAGAAGAGATAGCAGAGATCCTCGTTGACGCTTCAAAAGGGGGTGGCCCTGAGCAGGTGCACATGACCGGAAGTGTCCGTTTCGATACTGCGGGGAAGGTCTCACGACTATGATTGGGATCGATGTGGGAGGAGCAAACCTCAAGGTTGTCGATGAGAGCGGAGCCCACCTCCATTACTGTCCGCTCTGGGAGCATGCGCCGATCACCTCCCTGCTCAACCGGTATGTGACCCGGGCTGATGACCCTGCATTCGTCGTGATGAGCGGGGAGCTGGCAGACAGTTTTTCTGACAAGATGCAGGGCATCTCCTTTATTGTCGATGCTGTCAGGGCCGCATTTCCCCATGCCCGTTTTTATGGCGTGGACGGGCAGTTCCATGACGGGGCGGTGCCCCAGCTGGCAGCTGCCAACTGGCTCGCCTCAGCCCATTATCTGCGGACGGGATATCCTGGAGCCGTCCTTCTCGACATCGGGAGCACCACTGCTGATATCATACCGCTTGCCCGTTTTGAAACCCTCACGGGCCTTACCGATCTCCTCCGGCTCCAGAAGGGCTATCTTCTCTACACCGGCATGCTCCGGGGAAATGTAGCCACCCTGCTCCGGTCGGTCTGCCTCCAGGGGGTAACTACTCCGGTCAGTTCCGAATATTTCGCCATCAGTGCCGATGCGCACCTGGTCCTCGATCATATCAGTCCTGACCAGTACACCTGCGATACTCCAGACAAAAAAGAGAAGACAAAAACTGCGTCCCTGCGCAGGCTCGCCCGCGTGGTCTGTGCCGATCTCGAAGAGGTTGGCTACGGGGGAGCCAGGGAGATTGCCGAACAATTCTGGGAAGTGCAGCGGAACCTCATCGGTGATCAGGTACGGCAGGTGGCAGCGGATTCCGGAGCCCGGCAGATCATCGTTGCCGGTATGGGGGCCTCCCTCTTTGCCCGTGAACTGGGGGGGACTGACTTACACGGGATCCTGGGACAGGTTACCGATGCCCTTCCCGCGTATGCGGTCCGGGAGCTGGGTCTGTCAGACCGGCTGGCTCCCCATGCCGATGAAAAAATATGAGTGATGGTATGAGACCGTGGATACTATAAAGCCTGTACCGGTTCGCCGGCTCGCCGGCTCGCTCCTGTTCACCGCTGTCCTGTGGGCTCTTTGGCCTCCCGTTCTTCTTTATATTCCTCTTCCTGCCGTTACTTCCGTTCATCTCCTGTAACCGGGAGGTGAGGCGCTGCCCGGTGTGCGGATGGGAAACCACAGGCAGCGAGAAGTTCTGCTCCTTTGATGCTACCCCCCTCGCCGGCACTGGCCGCGAGTGAAGAGAGCGAGAGGATGGAGAACGGAAGGTGCATACCGAACATATCTGCAGTGGGAATTGTTCCCCAGGTTCTCTTTGCATAGTTCCGGACACTGCCGCGATCGACAACTACTCCCAGGTGTGAGAGGTGTGTGGCTGTGCGGCAGAAGGGTATTGAGCAGGCAAAGGTAACGCAGAGATCGATGACCGGCGATCCCATGCGGGTATCGGGATAGAACGGTTCGTCAGCGTGACAGAGCCTGCCGCAGGATGTACAGGTAAACCGCCGTACGCTGACGTGAATAATGCGCTCCCTGTCCTGCTCACGGATGACGGCAAACTGTTTTTTCCGGGTATCATATCCTCTCAACGCCCCTCCACATGCCGGGCAGGCCAAACGATCAGCGAATTCAATCCCGTCACAGGCAAGGAGCGCAGTCTGGACGATGTCTGTTACCATCGGGGGAAACCGGGGTTTTCTCATGACGTTAACCTGTATTCTGAATGGGTGCTGCGGGCAGGTGCACTTCTTTTATGGATGAATCTTCCCTGTTTGTATAAATGCCCACGGTTATTCACCAGAACTGGTGAATTCTCCCGAATCTCTGCACGATGAGATATCCCGATTGCGGTTTTCCCTGAAAAATGGGTTTTTTCATCAGTCGTGTCTCACGGGCAACAACGGATGCGGGATCCCCTGGTTTCACCGGGGTGAACAGGAGTAAGGAAATAACCGGAACTCCTGGTCCGGGTACGATGCAGCTATCCGGCTTTGTGCGCGGAATTTCCGGGTAAAAAAATGAGCCTGATGCCCGGGGCTCTTTTCCCGGAACCTGTGCAGTTTTTGCGGGAACAAAAAAAAATTCTGCATTATTGATGCGATCCAATCATTTCCATCTGAAGAGGGGTATCATCGGTTTGAGAGGATCAAACTGGGCCATGGCGGATAACGCGTAGGTCTCGGAAAACTCTTCATTTTTTTCATTCTCAAAGGTTACTACTGCTTTTGCTTCCCCGATCATCGAAGCGAGCGGGAAGGTATGGGTCTCTTCTGCTGCAAGGGATGGCACATCATACTCCGTATTCACGGGGACCAGAACCACGTGGATATGCAATGCGACTGAGTTCCCCGAATTTCTCAAGATAACTGATTTGGCATCCTCCGTCAGGTTTGCCACCACATCGGGAAGGAAGACGCTGTCCTGCATAATCTGCATTGACATAAATAACGTGATCACCAGAACAAAGACGATTCCTGCCAGATAGATATTGAAAAGGAGAAGAAGAATGGTCAAGGCAATGCCCAGCACCAGAACGATCTGAGATTTTTTATCCATACTTCATGTTGTCTATCTCTCCTTTTTTGTTTAACGGTTTATCTTTAAAAAAAATCTCCCGTGATTCTCCGGCCCAGACCTGTACCGGCGCCGGTTAAATTGCAGGACCAAGGTCTCTGTAAAAAGGGTTTACCTGTCAGGTTTGACGCCGTATAAAAGACATTGCCGTTTTTTTGTTTCCTGCATCATGCCGTTGATCCGGGGACAAACCTGTGTATGCGCAGGATAAAAAATTCCTGGTATATTGTATTGTGTTTGCTTTTTCATGACTGCGCGTCAGAAAAAAAAACTGTTTTTCCCCTCATCATTTTTTTTATAACATTCTTCCCGATTCAATCCCGTCCAAAAAGATTATTAATATCTCACCCGGGTATACCAGATTGCATTAACCCATGAGATTGTATTTTTTCCAAATCATTGCTGTACGCATGTCAGATTGACAAACAATTCGAAAATTATTAATATCCACACAAAAGAGTGTAAAATGACCTATACGAAAAAGTGATTTAATACGTTGCTGGTATAGGTGGACTATTGAGGTGTGTTAAAAAATGGTGTTTCATCCTCCGGTAGCAATCGTCGCTAAGGCTGGCGATGCCGGTAAATACAAAGTTGGTCTGCCCGCATGGAACATGGTCCTTCGTGGATTCATGTCCGGCGCATACATCGCCATGGGTGGGGCCCTTGCAACCGTGTGCAGTACAGGTATTGTCTATGCAGCATTGACGCCCGCACAGATTGCAGCCAATGTCACTGCTCCCATAGCAGGCGGTTTCGCATCAGCAGGTATGGCACAGCTGATTCTGGGTGCCGTGTTCCCGGTTGGGCTTATCATCACCGTTCTTACGGGTGCTGAGCTCTTCACCGGTGACGCAATGCTCGCCCCGATGGCTGCATTCATCCACAAGGTCAGCTGGGCGCAGGTCATGAACCTGTGGCTCTGGGTATATGTCGGTAACCTGATAGGTTCAGTAGTCTGGGCATACATCTGTGCGAACGGTCCGTTCGTATCGTTCGATGCTGCAGGAACCGGTACCGTCACTGCGTTTGGTATGCGGGCTTTGGCTATTGCCTGTGCAAAGGTCAGTTACGTGGGAATGATGGGCATGTGGTCTGCATTCTTAAAGGGCATTGCCTGCAACTGGCTGGTCAACCTCGCTATCCTCCTCGGAATCTGTTCTGACGACATGGTCGGCAAGTTCTTTGGTATCTGGTTCCCCATTATGGCCTTCGTTTCCAGCGGATTCGAACACTCCATTGCAAACCAGTACTTCATATCTGCCGGTATCATGCTCCTCCCCATGGCAACGCCTGCTCAGGTAGCAACTCTCCCTGCAGCATCAGTTGCGAACCTCAACATTGTTGGTTTCTGGATGAACAACATGATCATCGTTACCCTCGGTAACATCGTCGGTGGTCTCCTGTTCGTCGGTATCATCTACTGGGTTGCGTTCCGTAAAGAGATCGCAGCACTGAAGTAGATTAACCACAAATAATCTTTTTAATGAAGATCGGAAAAGTCGAGGTGAAGGTTTCAATCATCGCCATTGCGGTGTTTGCATTCTTCACCCTTTTATTAATCGTTGCCTCGTACTACAGCCCGGTGGTGAGATCTCAGCTCATCTGGCTGATTCCGGGCCTGTTCATGCTCCTTGTCATCCCCATTGCGCTCAACTACATGAGCCGCAGCCAGTACGCAGATCTTGAACCTGTGTACGAGGCTTCGGCAAAGACCGTGCGGATCAAGATGATCAATATGGGCATGGTGGGAAAAGCGGTGCGGATTGAGGGAGTAGTGGAACAGATCCATTTCCAGTTCTTAAACCGGCCCCAGTATACCGTTGCCGACCGTTCCGGCGCGATCTCGGTCAAGATGTTCACCACGCCAAATGAGGATGTAAAGGTGAACGATATCGTTGAGGTGCTCGGGCAGGTTATCCAGCGGTATGTTGTCACCGGGGATCCGGTTGTCAACTGCATCTCCATACGGAAAAAAATAAAAAACAATGACTGATGGACATCACTGCCTGTTCCGGATACGATTCTTTGTTTATCCTAAGAAACCGGTTTTTACGCATGTTTAGGGATCCCGTACCATGACCATTGCCGATACCCCCCCACAACCCCACCGGATACATGAACGATACCTGGAGCTTGCCGTTCCTGGCGCCTCCTTTGGCGCAACCCTTGCAGGCATCCTTGCCTGGCAGCTGGGCTATGAGATCAATTTCCAGTTTTTTGCTGTTGGTTGCTTAATTGCATCCTGTGTGCTTGCTTACCTTGCCTGGATCCGTCCAAAGAAAGATATTGTGGCATTATCCACACCGATCTATGGTGTTATTTTCTTTGTGGTGCCAACCGAGTATACCGTCGGGGTCATCATGCAGCTGGTGTATGCGGTGAGCCTGACCATCCTGCTCATCCGGCTGAAGGTTAGGTTCGGAAAACCCGGTACTGCAGCAGCAATGGGAAGGAAACTTGCCGATCCTCTCCTGACTTATGTTGACCAGACCCGCGATGCATTTGCGGGCATAACTCCTGAGACTGCGCACGAAGCTGCAGTTGTCTTTGTCCAGTTCACGCACGGGGAGTACCGGCATGCAGCGCAGAGGGCAGGAGCGCAGACGGGGGACGGGGAGCATGCGGCAACGCTTGTCCGGGCGTTTGCTGTCATCAAAGAACATGCAGTACTCATCGACAAGTCATTGTGCCGCCCGGTAGTCTACGAAGTATTCCGGCTGGAAGATTCCGCCCTGCTCGCACACCCCCATCCCCCGGCCTACGATGACGATCGCGAGTTTTATGCTGCGCTTGACAATGCCCTGCTGCTGCTGTTCAGTGTTGCCTGGAACTATTCTGAAGCTGACCGCCCCCACCTGCTGGCATGCCAGGCGTTCGTGCTGAAATTGCTCGATTGAGAGATTTTCTTTCCTGAAAAAAACAGATTTCTTTTAAAATCCTGGCTCAAGCCCGTCCCGGATATTCTTTTTTGGCTCCCTGTTGAGGCCCGCGATATAGTCCTCGTAGTAGTGGATCCGGGTGCTGACGGGAAACGGGATGCCGATGGTCGAGATGATGGCCTCTCCCTGGTCGAGGGTCTGGATCTCGATCTCCATTTTGCTCAGATCCTGCTTGGCGCTGCCCATGATGATGTCGCGGTCGCCCCGGTCACCGAGGCCCATGACTACGAAGGTGTTGATCTGGGCCAGCACCTTCTGGTCGATGTTCTTGGGCTGCTGGGTGACGACACAGAGCCCTACGCCGAACTTGCGCCCCTCCATGGCACACTCGCGGAAGATCTGGGTGCTCGAACCCCCCGCCCCAAGCACCCGCTGGGCTTCCTCGATCGTGATGAGGACTTTCTTCTGTTCCACATCTTCGGTCTCTACCCCGAACTCCTCGGCCGACTTGCGGTGGGCCTGCATGATTCTCCGGGTGATCATCGAGAGGATGAAGAGTTCGCTGCGTTCACCCATACGGGGGATATCGATCAGCACAACCTTGTTGTCATGCAGGTGCCGGAGGATCTCTTTCACCGCAGAACCGGATTCACGGAAGAATTTCCGGTTTCCCTGCACGATATTTTTGAGCCGGCGCTGGATCACCTGCAGGGTGCCCGGGTGGAATGAGCCCAGCCGGTCGGCGATATCCGGGTAGGGCCCGGTGTAACGGCCCTGTTTAACCTCATCCTGGAGGGTGTCGACATTGGCCTGGAGGAAGAACGATATGATCTCGTTTCCCGGGAAATCTTCGAGCGATTCGACCACATCCCGCTGCGCCTGCGAGAGATCGTAGAGTAAGTTGAGGTCGGTCATCCGGAAATCATCGTAATCGAGCCAGAGGCTGTTGAGCGAGTACTTTTTGCGATCGGTCTCGCTGATGGTAAAGACCACGAGCCCGTCCATGCCGGCACTGTAGTGCACAAGGCCAAGCGTCCGTTCCCCGGTGCTGGACTGCCCTCCCCGGACGTACTCGCCGTGGGGATCCACGACCAGGAGACCGAACTTCTGCATCTTCATGCAGCTGGCGCAGAAGGTCTTCATGAAGTTGGACTTGCCCATCCCGGTGGTGGCAAAGACACCCATGTGCTGCGGGAGCACCTTGCTCGGAATTTTCACATGGATGTCCTTGAGAACTCCCTGGCCGGTCCGCATGACCCCGACTTCGATATCGCCCATGACTTTTGTCAGGAAGGCAAAGTCCCCGGTTTCGGGGATCTTTACCTCCGAGAACTTGGTGGGAAGCGTGCGGGGTTTTTTAAAGACGCCGTGCTCATCGACAAAGCCCAGCGGGACGGCCTCGACTCCGATGAAGACATCCTCGCCCAGGCCGTAGAAGTGCTCGGCAAACGGGCGGGTGTCCCAGCGTTCGTCGGCAAAGTTGCTCTCGTGCACCAGGTCGTTGACCTTGGCATAGAACGAGTACCCCTTGGCAGTATCGGTGATCTTGAGGATATCGCCCACGAAGAGCTTTGCCGCGTGCGGGATGATAAACCGGTACGAGAGCACGCTCCTGCCGATCAGCCGGAATTTTGTTGCATCAGTTGTGTCAATATCGTTCAAAGTCACCATGGAGATCACCAAAGAGGTCTTCGTATGTCCGGTTCTGTATTCCCTGTTTGGAGAGCCCGGCTTTTATGTCCTGCTGTATCTGCTGCACGAGCGCTTCATCGATCACGACCGTGCGGTGGGCATCGAGGAGCGGGTAGGGATACCCGGGGATTCTCCCGTCATCGGCACACGA
>JANXYM010000089.1 GCA_025350045.1 Methanomicrobiales archaeon
TTTCTGGCTGCAAATTTACCCTGTCCCATTAAATAACCTCATTTTAGTTGTTTTTGTGGTTATCGATAACCCACACTGAGATATATACAATCGCGGGGTTCCGATTTATAAATTGTGGCACTCCACCTGCCTGTCTTACACTATTATCCCCCAATCATAATAATATTATATCCTGTCCGGCCAATGATATGCGATGAAAGTCGGGATCTATAAAGAGGTGCAGATCGATACTAGCCACCGTCTGCTCCATTACCAGGGGAAGTGCGCCAATCTCCATGGACACCGGTGGAAGATCGAGGTCTGGATGGAAGGGGAACCGGACCCGGCAACACAAATCCTGATTGATTATAGTTTGATCAAGCAGGTCATTAACAAGTATGATCACCAGATCATCCTGAACCGCGATGATCCGATGGTACCCCGCATCGAGGAGTTCCACCCGGTCATCACCACCCCCGGGGATCCAACCAGTGAACTGATGGCAGTCATAATCCGGGATGATCTCACGGCAATATGCCGGGAACGGGGCATAAAGGCAATCGTGACGAAAATCCGAGTCTGGGAATCCCCCACTGCCTGTGCAGAGCTTGCCTAAATGAAAGTCACGGAGATTTTCAGGAGCCTCCAGGGAGAGGGCAAGAACCAGGGCAGAAACTGCCTTTTTATCAGACTCGCCGGGTGTAACCTGAACTGCCACTGGTGCGATACAGAGTATTCCCGCTCCGGGGGCAGGGAGATGGGGCCTGATGAGATTCTTGAGCAGGTCTGGCGTATCAATCCCCCGTACATCTGCATTACAGGAGGCGAACCTCTCATGCAGGCTGCTGAACTCGAACCGCTGCTTGCATCCCTGCACAAGCGGGGCGCGCTGATCGATATCGAAACAAACGGCACCTATCCGTTTACCCGGTTGCAGCCATATGCCTCCATCTGCATGGATGTGAAATGTCCGTCATCCGGAGAGCAGAGCGATCTTTCGCTGCTCGATAGCATCCGCCCGCAGGATAGCGTGAAATTTGTTCTCAAGGATGAAGCTGACTGCCGGTATGCACAGCAGATTATTGAGTCGCACAGGGTCTCCGGAGAGATCTTCTTCTCCCCGGTTGCGGGCAGCGATTATACCACCATTGCACAATTCATTCTGGCCAACAACCTGCCGGTCAGGTTCCAGCTGCAGCTGCACAAGATCATTGGGGTAAAATGAAAGCGGTATGTTTACTTTCCGGCGGCATGGACTCGTCCACGCTCGCGTATCTCGCAAAGAGCGAGGGATACGATATCAGCGCCCTGCACCTGAACTACGGGCAGCGGACAGAATCAAAAGAACTGGTATGCGCACAGAAGATCGCCTCCCTGCTTGATGCAAAAGACTTCATCGCGGTCAATGTAGGCTATTTTTCACAATTCGGGGAGAGTAGCCTCACGGATAAGAAAATGGCTGTCGAGGAATTTGATGCGGCACGGGCACACGTCCCCAACACGTATGTACCGTTCCGGAATGCCAACCTGCTCTCCATTGCCACCAGTTTTGCCGAGGCTAAGGATGCAGAGGCGATCTTCATAGGGGTCCAGTCACTCGATTACAGCGGCTACCCGGACTGTCGCCCGCAGTTTATCGAGGCATTCCAGCGTGTGATCGATCTGGGTACAAAGGACACGACAACAATTACCCTGAAAACTCCGTTCATACGGATGACCAAGACAGACATCTTACATCTGGGCATAAAACTCGGCGTTCCGTACGAATTCACGTGGTCCTGTTACCAGAATGAGGACAAAGCCTGCGGTACCTGCGGGTCGTGCCATTTCCGGAAAGAAGCCTTTGCGGCGATTGGAACACAGGATCCAATACCTTACGAGGAATAAATGGAGATCTTCCGCGGCAGGCGCCTCTGGATAGAGAGCCGTATGATCCGGCTCCCGAATGGGATTGAAAAAGAGAGAATTATCGTCCACCCGAACAATGCTGTTGCAATTCTTCCACTTGATAGAGACCGGTGCAAACTGCTGAAACAGTACCGGTTTGCGATCGATCAATACATTTTCGAGGCCCCTGCGGGAACAATGGAGGATGGAGAAAAACCCCTGCAAACTGCGCACCGGGAACTGATCGAAGAGACGGGTTTTTCAGCACAAAAAATGCTTGAGAAAGGATTCATTTATACGACACCCGGGTATACCGATGAAAAGATCTTCCTGTTCGAAGCCAGGGACCTTTCCCCTTCCCTGGAGTACGGGAAAGATGAGGATGAAGTGATCGAGGTTGTAGATGTCGCTATTTGCGATCTCCCAGAGATGATCCATAATGGAACTATCGTTGATGCCAAGACAATCTGCCTGATCCACCGCTGTTTCGGGTGCTGAACATGCGTTTATTGCTTACTATTATTGTCATCATCGCTTTGCTCGTCATCTATGCCGGATGTACCAATACTTCAGGTACCGGAGCAACACCTGCTTATTCAGTAGAAACTAAGGGCATACTTTCTGTCACGTGTGCACCTGTGACGACAAGCGAAGTGGTGCTCTTTTCAAACGAGACCTACACCAAATCCCGTATTGTCATGCACACGCAGAGCGGCGATGTGGTCTCGTACCTTGCTGAACCCAAAACCCCGAAAGTAGCAATCGTATACGCCCCCGGGGCTGGTGAGAAGATCACCGGCCATGAAGAGCGAATGGTAAAGTATGCAGAAGCCGGCTATACGTTCATGTTTGTAGATACACGGGGCAATGGAGCCGAAACTCCCGGCACTCCCTTCAGCTCGCAGCTGATTCAGCTGGATTACAGCCGTTTTGAAAAAGGGGACTGGCCGCAATATTATCTCTCGGTCTGCGATCTGGTCAGCGCGCAGAAGATCGTATCCGATCGTTCCTCTGTTCCGGTCTATGCAGTGGGATCGAGTAATGGCGGCCGGTATGCAGCAGTCGCTGCGGGTGTTGATCCCCAATTTGCCGGTTACGTGGGAATCTCCACATCAGACTGGGGATTATTGGACTCAACCATTCAACAGGGTTATCCGGGAGATCCCGTGCGGTTCGCCACATCCATAGAGCCCAGCACATACTTTACAAAAATTACCCCGCGCCCGGTCTGGATCTTCCATGCAAAAGGAGATCCTGTCATACCGTATGCAAACGGAAAACAGTTCTTTGACTCGGCACAGGAACCCAAAACGTTCACCGAATTTTCCGGTGACCATGGCATCAACAGCGATGTTGATGCACAGATCATTATGCACTTGAGGCAAATTTATGCCACACGCGAGTGAATAAGTAATAGCTCAGAGAGAGGATTGAGACCGGCAATGGCAGAAGAACGGGAGATGGACGACGCGCGAAAGCGTTACGAGTTCAAAAAGGCGCTCGAGAA